>CANGJU010000075.1 GCA_947453935.1 Bacteroidota bacterium
CAGGAAGACTAAATTATTTTCAGAATATAGGAAGCGCAACAAATACTAATTTCATTTTTTCTCAAGGCTATTATCAAAACATTGATGTTGGTTCTGATGCTTCTCCGCAATTGGTAGATGTTAATCGTGATGGCTTGCTCGATTTATTAGTAGGCGAGCGTAATGGTAACATTAATTACTTTCGCAATACTGGAAGCTTATCGTTCCCTGTTTTTAGTTTTGAAACAGATTCTTTCGGGAAAGTAATAGTTGGATTAGCCACTTATGGGATTGGTTATAGCGCACCATTGTTGTTTGATGTGAATGGCAATTATGAATTATTAGTAGGTAGTTATAAAGGAGCATTATTTCACTATAATAACATCGATGGAAATTTAACGGGCGCATTTCAATTAGTCGATTCGACATATCAAAATATAAAAGAACCTACAAAAGCATATCCTGCTATGAATGATGTTGATGGAGATGGTAAGTATGATTTAGTCGTCGGAAATCAGAGTGGGGGAGTGGTTTTTTATTCTCAGTTTTTGAATAACTCAATGGCTGAAAATGCAAATCTGAATTCGAAAATTAAAGTGTATCCTAATCCTGCTAATGATTATTTAACCATTGAATCTATCAATAGTCAGGTTTTAGAATTGTACTCCGTGCAAGGTGAATTAATTGAGCGAATGACTATCGGTAGTGGAGTAACGAATATCTCAATTGCAAATCTATCTTCAGGAGTTTATTGTTTGAAAACCCAATCGGGTTGCGCTAATAAATTGATAAAGCTTTAGTTTACTTTTGAATAATCAGTTTTTCAGTTTGCGTTTGATTTCCCTCTGTTATTTGTAAAATGTAAACACCATTTTCGTATTTAGAAACAGTAATTTCATTTTCTTGAATGCTAGTTCCAAATTTGTTCAGGCAAGTTCCAAGAACAGAATAAAGTTCGATTGTTCTTTTAGCGGAAGTTGTAAAATTCAAATGAACAATATCACGCGACGGATTAGGATAACAAGTAAAATTCGAATTGTTCAAAGATGTTGTACCTGCAGCACTACAACCTGTCATAACCAGCATCGCGTCTAGTTTGCCATGGCCCCAGTTATTGTTTGGCAAATTACTTCCTGTAAATTGGTCTGCTTTGGAGCAATACATGATTTTATTTTTTACATCCTGCCAGCTTGCATTAGGAAATGCTTCAAAATATAGCGCTGCAACTCCTGCTACAACTGGCGCAGCTGATGAAGTTCCTCCATCACGAATATGTTTGCCATCGTATGCAAGTTTGAAAGGTTGATTCGCAATAAACCATGCTTGCGCAGAAGCTGGCAAAGCCGACATAGTATATTCTCCAGTTGAAGTGATATCCGGTTTTATTCTTCCATCGCGCGTCGGACCTTTGCTCGAACTTACAGCTAATGCTCCTTCGGTAGTTGGAAATGTTTGAAGGTTTCCATTGTAATCGATGTAGTTATTACGGTTGACGTATTGCCCTACCGTTATAACCTTATCACTCGCCTGAAAACTGCTGCAAATTGTTTTGTTATAATCTGGTAAAACATAATTGCTAATGTTTGGATAGGTGCCCGGAGCAGGTAATCCATAGTTAATCATATCAAACGACCAAACATCAAATTTCCCATTTCCGGTGCTCATCAAACGGAAATAATCAAACGTTGAATCAGGAAGAATATAGAATATAAAACTGTACTTGTTTCCTATCAATTGTCCATAGGTTTGATACCTAGCTAAACGATTTCCCGTAAAGCTTATGAGTGAGTCATTTCTTAATACTCCCACATTACCATTTATACCCATCCATTGATCTTGTGCAACATTAAAATAAATCGGATTTAATGCATCGGCACCAAGAGCGAATTTTACATTGCGTAGGTCTGCTGTATCGGCCCACAATTCAATATAAATCGAGTTCGAACTATTATTAACAAACCAAGTAAATAAAGTATCAGTTGCAGTTGGTTGATGTAATAAATGATGTGCGATATTTCCCGCATTACCTGCTGCTGCCACAACCGTTCTACCGTTTTGTGCGGTTATTAAATTGTCAATTGTTTGCGCTTGCAAATCTCTGCCATCATGCGACCCGAAATAGGTCCCTGCACTAATATTTATTACACATGGCTTATTTAAAGAATCTGCTTTATTGAAGATATAGTTAACGGCATCAGCAACACTAGTTAGCCATGCATTGTCTGCTATATTGAAATTTAATTTTACAGAGATAATATCTGCTTCGGGCGCAACTCCTGTAAAGGCAGTGTCCGTGCCTCCACTACTTGCTGCAATTCCTGTAACATGCGTTCCATGTGCACCAATATCGTCCGTAGCGGATGCTAATCCACTGTTAATATCTGTTGCAGAAAATTCCTGACCATAATTATAGGGATGTGGCGTATTGCCAGCTGTAGTAAGTGTGTGATCCCAAACCCATAAAATTCGTGTATTCCCTAGGCTATCTTTAAAATCAGGATGAGTAATATCAATGCCTGTATCAATAACACCCATTATAACATTCTTGCCCTTGTAAGCTGTGTTCAGCGGTGCTAGTCCTCCATGCACCGCATTCACATTATTATTGATTCGCATTTTGTCGTTCATGGTTTGAAGATTCATTACCCCTTCTTCCATTCGAAAAACACCCGAGTTGAGCGAAAAATGCTCCATTGAAAACAGGGGCATGTCTGCCGAAACAATATCGCCTGCAATAAATTTCACTGTTCCGTTGTATTGAGGAATCGCTTCTTTGAGATAATTTATGTCGCCTTTAATAAGCACCGCAATATGCTCGTTTTCACTCTTTGCTTCCTTGATTTTTTTCAATAATTGAAAGCTTAATTTAGTGTCTTGTGCCTGTAAAAATGTCGAGCACAGTAACAAGATTATACAGCTATAAATTCTTTTCATAAAAGCTAAATTTGTTCGGTTCTTTTCTTTCGTTTTTGATGGGAAAGGGGTACTTTTGTCCTCCTGTTAAAATAACAGAATTCAGCAAAGGTAAACTAATATAATTCAATAAAAATGTCAGACGACCGCAAAATTATTTTTTCGATGGTAGGTGTAAGCAAGACTTATCCTCCGCAAAAACAAGTATTAAAAAACATTTATTTAAGCTTTTTCTATGGAGCTAAAATCGGAATCCTGGGTTTGAATGGTTCTGGTAAGTCTTCATTATTAAAGATTATCGCAGGATTAGATAAGTCATTTCAGGGTGATGTAGTTTTTTCTCCAGGTTATACAGTTGGGTATCTTTCTCAGGAGCCAGAGTTAGATAATTCTAAAACTGCTCGTGAAATTGTAATGGAAGGGGTGCAGGAAATCGTTGATATCTTAAAGGAATACGAAGATGTAAATATCAAATTGGGTGAACCTTGCACCGACGATGAAATGAATAAGTTAATCGAGCGCCAGGCGGAGTTGATGGATAAGATTGATGCTAGCAATGCATGGGAACTCGATAATAAAATTGAAATCGCAATGGATGCATTACGTTGTCCGGATCCTGAGTCAAGCGTTGGTGTTTTATCAGGTGGAGAGCGTCGCCGTTTAGCTTTATGCCGTTTGTTATTACAAGAGCCAGATATCTTATTATTAGATGAGCCTACCAATCACTTAGATGCTGAATCGGTAGAATGGTTAGAGCATCACTTACAACAATACAAAGGAACTGTTATTGCGGTTACCCACGACCGTTATTTCTTAGATAACGTAGCAGGCTGGATTCTTGAATTAGATCGCGGCGAAGGAATTCCTTGGCAAGGAAATTATTCAAGCTGGTTAGAGCAGAAGTCGAAGCGCTTGGCACAGGAAGAAAAGCAGGAAAGTCGTCGAGCGAAGACCTTAGAGCGTGAGTTAGATTGGGTACGTATGGCTCCAAAAGCGCGTCATGCAAAATCGAAGGCACGTTTACAGGCTTACGACAAAATGTTGAATGAGGAAACACGTGAGAAAGAAGAGAAATTAGAAATCTTCATTCCTGCTGGGCCTCGTTTAGGAACTAACGTTATCGAAGCTACGAATATCAGTAAAGGTTTCGGTGATCGTTTATTGATTGATAATTTAAGTTTTTCATTACCACAAGCGGGAATCGTTGGTATTATCGGACCAAATGGTGCTGGCAAAACTACTTTGTTCCGTATGATTATGGGACAAGAAACTCCTGATGCAGGTGACTTCAAAGTAGGTGAAACAGTGGTGTGTGGATATGTTGATCAAAGTCACGATGATTTAATTCCGAATAAGTCGGTATATGAAATTATTTCTGGCGGAACGGAACAAATGGTGATCGGTGGCAAATCAACGAATTCAAGAAGTTATATTTCTAAGTTTAATTTCAGTGGTGCTGATCAAGGAAAGAAGTTAGAAGTGTTGTCAGGTGGAGAAAGAAATCGTGTGCATTTAGCAATGACATTAAAGACTGGTTCCAACGTATTATTACTCGATGAGCCTACAAACGATATCGATTTAAATACACTTCGTGCCTTGGAAGAAGCATTGGAAAACTTTGCAGGTTGTGTGGTAATTATTTCCCATGATCGTTGGTTCTTAGATAGAGTATGTACGCATATTCTCGCGTTTGAAGGCGACTCTCAAGTGTATTTCTTCGAAGGAGGTTATTCTGAATACGAAGAGAATAAAAAGAAACGTTTAGGGAATACCGAAACGAAAAAGTTCAGATACAAAAAGCTTACTGCTTAATACTTAGTTAATGAAACCATCTATTCCAAAAGGTACGCGTGATTTCGGGCCAGCTGAAATGGTGAAGCGAAATTATATTTTCGATACCATCAAAGTTGTTTTCAAAAAGTACGGATTCCTTCCGATTGAAACTCCAAGTATGGAGCAGCTTTCTACCTTGATGGGAAAGTATGGCGAAGAAGGTGATAAGCTGATTTTTAAAATTCTGAATTCAGGGAATTATCTGGATGGAGTGGATGAAACTGCCTATTCAAATAAAGATGTTAAGAAACTAACGTTAGGCATTGCCGAAAAAGCTTTGCGCTACGATTTAACCGTTCCTTTTGCGCGTTTTGTGGTGATGCATCAGAATGAATTATCTTTTCCATTCCGTCGTTATCAGATACAGCCCGTATGGCGTGCTGATAAACCACAGAAAGGGCGGTATCGTGAATTTTATCAGTGTGATGCAGATGTGATTGGAAGTGATTCGCTCTTGAATGAATTAGATTTAATCGAGTTGATGAATGAAGTGTTCAGTCTGTTAAATCTGAATGTGACGTTGTTAATCAATAATCGAAAAGTATTAGCAGGCATTGCGGAAGTTTTAAGCGCTTCTGATAAAATGATTGATATCACTGTGGCCATCGATAAGCTCGATAAAATCGGAATTGATAAAGTAAAAGAAGAGTTAAGAGTAAAAGGATTAACTGAAGAGGCGATTGAAAAATTAAGTCCACTGCTTTCGTTTACTGGTAACACTGCTGAAAAAGTTGAGTTGTTAAAATCGATGTTGTGCAATTCAGAGATTGGTTGCAAAGGCATTGAAGAGATTGAAACATTGTTTGCGTTGACTGCTGGATTGAATTTTTCTCATTTAAATATTCAACTTGATTTAACCTTAGCCCGTGGACTGAATTATTACACAGGAGCTATTTTCGAAGTGAAGGTGAACGAGCCTGCGATTAATTTCACAGGTAGTATTTGCGGTGGCGGTCGTTATGATGATTTAACAGGCATCTTCGGATTAAAAGGAATGTCGGGAGTAGGAATTTCATTCGGAGCAGATCGTATTTATGATGTGTTAGAAGAATTAAAATTATTCCCTGCTGAAGCAAGTCAGTCAACAAAAGCGTTAGTGGTGAACTTTGGTGAAGCAGAGTCTGTGTATGCATTAACGATTCTTCGAAAATTACGTGCTCACAATATCGCTGCTGAAATTTATCCTGATGCAGCTAAGCTAAAAAAGCAATTTACATATGCCGATAATCGCACAATACCTTATGTGGTGATTGCTGGTTCTGATGAAATTACTGCCAATACATTTGTTCTAAAAAATATGTCGTCGGGTGAACAGAAAACAATTTCTATGAACGACGATTTTAAAAATATTTTCAATTAATGAATTATCAAATTTCTTCTTCACAAATAGGATTAGACCTGATTAGTGAAGTCATTGCTGGCAATGTACAATTGTCGTTAAGCGATGAAGCAAAATCGCGTATTTTAAAATGTCGTAATTTCTTAAATGAAAAAGCCGACAATGGTGATGGTGTTTATTACGGCATCAATACAGGATTTGGATCGTTATACAACAAGACAATTTCAAAAGAAGACTTAGGTCAGTTGCAAGTAAACCTGATGATGTCGCATGCGTGCGGAACAGGAAACGAAGTACCTGCTGAAATTGTGCGGTTGATGTTGTTCTTGAAAATTCAGGGAATGTCGTATGGAAATTCAGGAGTGCAATTAGAAACCGTTCAGTTGATGGTAGATTTATTCAATCATAACATTTTACCTGTTGTTTTTGATCAGGGCTCTCTAGGTGCTTCCGGCGATTTATCTCCATTAGCGCATTTATGCCTTCCGTTAATTGGAATGGGAGAGGTAATGTTTGAAGGGGAGAAAATGTCTGCGCTAGATGCTTTAAACAAAACAGGATTAAAACCAGTAGCGTTAAAGTCGAAGGAAGGATTAGCATTGTTAAACGGTACGCAGTTCATGAGTGCATATGGTGTGTATTGCTTGCATAAAGCTTATCAGTTAGAGCGCATCGCAGATGTAGTTGCATCTATTTCATTAGAAGCGTTTGATGGCCGCATTGAACCATTCAATCATTTAATTCATCAGATTCGTCCACATAACGGACAAATAAAAACGGCTAGCCGTTTCCGTGAGTTATTGCATGGTAGTGAAATGATTTCGCGCACAAAGCAACATGTACAAGACCCTTATGCATTCCGTTGTGTGCCGCAGGTGCATGGCGCAAGCAAGGATACCATCAACTATGTAGCTTCTGTTTTTGAAACTGAGATTAATTCAGTGACGGATAATCCGACAGTATTTCCGGATGAAGAATTAATTATTAGTGCGGGCAACTTCCACGGACAGCCATTGGCGTTACCATTAGACTTCTTAGCGATTGCATTAGCAGAGTTAGGAAATATCAGTGAACGCAGAACGTATCAGTTGATTAGCGGATTAAGAGGGTTGCCAGCATTTTTAGTAGCGAACCCAGGATTAGATTCCGGATTTATGATTCCGCAATATACAGCTGCATCCATTGTAAGTCAGAATAAACAATTATGTACACCTGCTTCTATTGATTCCATTGTATCATCCAACGGACAAGAAGACCATGTAAGTATGGGGGCGAATGCAGCGACTAAGTTATTGCGTGTTGTGAAAAATGTAGAGACAATATTAGCCATCGAGTTAATGAATGCGGTGCAAGGATTAGAGTTTCGTCGCCCAACAAAAACTTCTGATAAATTAGAAGCGCTAATCAGTGAATACAGAAAAGTAGTTTCGTTTGTAGAGAAAGATCGTTTAATGTATCCTGATATTCACAAATCAGTTGAGTTTATTAATACCTATCCATTTGAAAAAATCATCGATTAATATGAAAAATAAAATTATTCTATTCGCCGCTGCATGCTTAACATTGAATGTAGCTGTTGCGCAAAACGTACATCACGATCAATTGCAAGCACGTGAATACAAGCCAGGCTTTTATGATAAAGATATCATGAAAGGCATCGAGCAATTTGAATCATCAAAAAAAGAAGCTCAGCGTAAGCCAAGTTATAAGATTGATGTAACGAAGATTGGTTACTATCCAAAGTCGGTAGATGAATTTACAACATGGTGGAAAAATAATCCGATTTCACAGGGAAATACAGGAACGTGCTGGTCGTTTTCAAGTACATCGTATTTCGAAACGGAAGTTTATCGCTTAACAAAAAAGCAAGTAAAGATTTCTGAAATTTACACTGCTTACTGGGAATATGTAGAGAAAGCAAAACGATTTGTGACTGAAAGAGGAAATAGTAATTTCGATGAAGGCTCAGAAGGAAATGCAGTAACGAGAATTTATAAAACATACGGTGCAGTTCCGTTAGATAGTTATACTGGATTGTTAGCAGGACAAACTTATCATAACCATGCGCCAATGGTAGAAGAGATGAGAGCCTATTTGCAAGGTGTAAAAGCGGCGAATGCATGGAACGAAGACGAAGTCATTGCAACAATTAAAAGCATCATGCATCATTATATCGGTGTTCCTCCAACGAAAGTAAAAGTAGAAGGTAAGGAAATGACGCCGATGCAATACTTAAATGATTATTGCAAGCTAAACATGAATGATTATGTGGACATCACTTCATTAGGAAACAAACCTTATTGGAAAAAAGTAGAATACGAAGTACCAGACAACTGGTGGCATGATAGCTCGTATTACAATGTGCCTTTGAATGATTACATGACGATTGTTCGTAATACGATGCGTAAAGGCTATACTGTTTTAATTGGTGGTGATGTTTCTGAAACAGGATTTGATGCATGGAGTCAAGTGGCGATGGTGCCTACTTATGATATTCCATCTGAGTACATTGATGACAATGCGCGTATCATGCGTTTCATGAATGGTAGCACCACAGATGATCACGGTATGCACATGGTGGGGTATTTAGAGAAAGATGGCAAAGACTGGTATTTGATAAAAGACTCTGGTGCAGGATCACGAAATTGCGGTAGAGAGAGTAAAAACTTCGGGTACTATTTTATGCACGAAGATTATGTCAAGTTAAAA
>CANGJU010000076.1 GCA_947453935.1 Bacteroidota bacterium
AATTAAACCATTATGAATATTCCTTCAGAATTAAAGTACACAAAAGACCATGAATGGGTTCGCGTAGATGGCGACATTGCTACTATCGGAATTACAGATTTTGCTCAAAGCGAATTGGGCGATATCGTTTATGTAGAAATTGAAACAGTAGGTGAGTCAGTTGATAAAGAAGCTGTGTTCGGAACAGTAGAAGCAGTTAAAACAGTTTCTGATTTATTCATGCCTTTAACAGGTGAAGTACTAGAATTGAATGATGCTTTAGAAGGAAATCCTGAGTTGGTTAATTCAGATCCGTATGGCGAAGGTTGGATGGTAAAAATAAAAGTTTCTGATGCTTCACAAATTAGTGATTTGTTAGATGCAGCTGCTTACGGTGCGTTAATTGGCGCTTAATAAAAAATAAATTTCATTGAAGAGGCTCGGAGTTCCGGGCCTCTTTTGTTTTTATTAATGAGCTGCTTATTAACAATGTAAGTGTTCTTTTTAAAATTGATTTATCTCTGAAATGTACATATCTAACGTTGTTAAAAATTATTGATTTTCGTCGGTTTTAATTCCTAAAATGTATTTATTTTCAGAGAATAAATTGTAAATTGCCTAAATGCCTATTGAGATTTCTACATTTTCAATTTTGTTGGTCGACGATCATCCTTTTTATCGTCGTGGTGTAGCATCCGCAATAAAGGATATTTGGGAAGGTGTAGTAGTGCATTATGCATCTGATTTTGTTGAAGCTTGTGATAAACTTTCAAAAGTTAATATTGATTTAGTTCTTACAGAAGTTGATTTATCTCCTCAAAACGGAATAGAATTAATTAAAGGAATTAAACAGCATTACCCAGAAATAAAAATAATTGTGTTGACGCATCGTAAGGATGAAGAACATATTTTGAAAGTGTATAATCTGGGTGTTGATGGCTATCTCGATAAGTCGGTTAATCAAATGGAATTAGCACGTGCAATAAATAAAGTGCTTACAGGTGAGCGCTATTATTCTCGACAAAATAGTGAGTTGGTACACGCGCGTATCAAAATGTTTAAGTCATTAAAAGGCGACGATGCCTATCAAAAATTACTCTATCACAAAAATTATATTGAGATTGTTTTTTTAATGGCACACGGTTTCAAAAATAAAAGCATTGCAGAAATTTTATATTTATCAGATCGAACTACGAGTGTGCATCGATCAGAGATTTATCGCATAATTGGTTGTCAGACTTCACTTGAATTAGTTTTATGGGCAATAGAGAAAGGTGTGAAGAGTGATCCTGAATTATTAATCAGGTTCGATAAGATATTATCCAATAAAGTGAATGTGAATTAATGTGAGAAGATAAATGATTTTCTCGATTTTCTGCCTTCTATTTTTCTTGATGAAGCAGCTACAACTTTTCCAAATCCATACCCAATTCCAAATGCTAAAGGGTAATCGCCTGCCCAATGAACACCATTATTGAGCATCGAAAATCCAACTAATGCTCCAAGAGTATAACCAACAGGTTTAATCCATTTTTTCTCCGGATAGTTTTCAGCTAATACTGTTACTGCACAGATTACAGTTGCTAAATGTCCTGAAGGAAATGCATCGTATTTTGGAGTATTTTTTTGATAATCCATAAATCCTGGAAAAGGCGTCCACTTACCTCCTGATTGTGTTGAACGTATTGGTGTTTCTCGTCCTGTAATTCTTTTAACCACCTGCGTTGCGATGCCCATTGCAATGAATGATTCTGTTAACTGCGAAGCTGTACTTACCGCACGAATGTCATGATGACGAATACCATAATAAAAAATTCCACCACCAAGAAGCAATGCCGGATAGCCCTGGCCGAGAGTATATAATGCAGTATTTAAATTTTGAGGAATGCTGATGATATTTACATTTTGTCCTTGAAGCTTTGGTGCAAATACATTGTTGTATGAACTATTTCTTGCGAGATGGATGTTGTCGCAAAACTGTTGTGTCCCATCTGTGATCGCTTGGTCGTTATTAATTAAAATGGCAGAGGTAAGTGCAATAGCTAAGATTCCAGGAAGACTTTTTTTATTGAAGGAGTATTTGCAAAATCCCCACATGTCTTTAGGGACTTTAGTAATAAAATCTAAGGTTTTCGGACGTTCATACGTGAGCGTCATACCGTTTTTAAGCTTGATCTCAGTTTCCCATTCTTTATATGGAATATGCTTGCGTGTAGAGTCTGATGGAGATGCAGCATTGCATGCAAAACTTGCGAATAAAACTACAAGACAAATTAAAATTGATTTCATTCGTATAGATTACTGAGGAGACCAAAAGTATAAAATACCTGAATTCTAATAGTACTATCACCACAATTTGTTCTCTTATTAATTCGTACTTTTGCCCTTCCTTACGGAGACGTGTCCGAGTGGTTGAAGGAGCACGCCTGGAAAGTGTGTATACCCCAAAAGGGTATCGCGAGTTCGAATCTCGCCGTCTCCGCTAAATAAGCATAACTAGTTTACTGTTTTTTTTATGACTTAATGAGCCAAATTTATTTGAGCGATTTATGGAATAAAAAAAGAAAGACGCGAAGCGGATGTTATGCTTATTTGAAGCATCTCCCCCATGCGAGATGTGCGTAGCAAATCTCGTTATCCTGCAAAGTTTATTTAATATCTTGAGAAGCATACAAGGTTACTTGTAAATGTTGATCAGGGGAAAATAGATAGTGCGAAGCACTGCAATTGAATTAAGCATCTCCCCCATGCGAGATGTGCGTAGCAAATCTCGTTATCCTGCAAAGTTTATTTAATATCTTGAGAAGCATACAAGTTTACTTGTAAATGCTGATCAGGTGAAAATGTTTAGTGCGAAGCACTGCAATTGAATTAAGCATCTCCCCCTTGCGAGATGTGCGTAGCAAATCTCGGATGTTATGCTTATTTGAAGTTTCTCCCCCTTACGAGATGTGCGACAAAGAATCTAATCAATAATTTCAAGTGATAATATTCATACACAGCCAATGACCACTTGATTTACAAATTCAAATTTCATATCTTTGATAATATGCCTACAGTACTTGTTATTTTGGGGTGGAGATTTTTCTTTTACTCTAATGAAGGTTCAGAGCCAATACACATACATGCCGAAAAGGGTGATATGGAATGTAAGTATTGGTTGTTAGTGGAAGAGATTGAAATAAAAGAGGCTTTTGGATTTAATATGACTCCAGCTGCAACGAGAGAAGTAAAGAAAATAATTTACCAGCATTTTGACCTGTTAGTAGAATCGTGGAATAAATATTTTAAATAAACTTTTTATGATTGCAACACACATAATTAAAGAAATTAAATTCAATCAGAATACAATGATTTTATCAATTGACGGAAAATTAATTGAGATTAATCTTGAAAAGGTTTCAGAAAAATTAAATTCTGCTACAGATTTACAACGACAATTCTTTAAAATTTCTCCTTCTGGATATGGAATCCATTGGCCTCTTATTGATGAAGATTTATCTGTGGATTCACTATTGAAAACATCTATTGAAAACAAAAATAGCTGAATTTGATTTGGGGATAGAAAATTTATTTGTTGTTCAATAAGAACTTTTCTCTAAAAACTATAGTCACTCATTTTCAAATTTAAATTACCAATCGCTTGCGTATGGATAATTAAATTGTTTTCTGTTGGATATATACCAAGTATTTTTAATTGGTTGACTTGCCCGTTTAGCTGTGCGTTATTCGGTAACTGTTTATGTAATTGATCTGATATCGATTTTTTATTTGATTCTAAAATCGGTTTTAAATCGGTTTTGCCAAACTGTTGAATTTTCTGTGCAATGGTTTTTTGAAAAAGCTCTGTCCCTGCTTGAAGTAAAACATGTTTCTTATCAGATGCTAATTTAACGTTACTTAATTCGAGTGTTTGTGTTTTATTATCAAACAAAGGCTTCATTGTAAAATAGAGCGTTGCATTTTTAAATTTCTTAATGCCCATTTTTAAATCGCAATTCATCTCTAATAAAATAGTTGAATTGCCTTTTCCTGAAATTGTAATCTGATGAATCAATATGGTTTGCTTACCATCATCTGATTGAAATATTTTTTCTTTTAGGTTTTTTGATAGTGTATTCGTTAGTTCTGAATAGCTGCTGATAATCGGCATGTTGAATACAAACTCCGGGTTACTCTTCGCATTTGTTTTTAATGTCGGTAATGCCGGAGTTTTTAAGGTAGAATCTTTAGTAAGCTTAAACTTCGGATTAGCTCTAAGTCCGATATTAAATTTCAGTGTTTGTCCGGTGCCGTTTAGCTCACTAACACTGATCTCATTCGGGTTGATGCATAAAAATCCGTATCCTTCAATTTCAATAGGCGTCCATAGTTCTTTCCATGCGTCTTTCGCAATCGCTTTAAAACTTGTGCTCTTTGATTGCTGATCAATGAATTTAGCACAGTCGTTTAACGAAGGCCGCATGGCATCCATCACTTTATTGGTCATGTCGATTTTTAAAAACGTCATTTCGCATGGATCCAACGGCTTTACTTCTGATACAACAGTTTGTGTTTTTAATCCGTAGGAAGAGGTAATTTCTACTTTTGAAGAGAACCCTATTTTTACTTTTCTTTTTTCTTCTCCATTTGTACCGCAAGAAAAAGGAATGCGAATATGTATGCATTTACCCCAAACAATATCAGAGCAATAATCACCTGCAATTCCATATGCAGCTGTTGTTCCTACTGAAAACATATTTCCTTGCATAGAACCTGTTAATGATCCAATTAAAACATCATAACTTGCTCTTGGTCCTTCCACACCTTCAAACGAAGAAAAATTAGGGTAATCAGGATTACGAATTACTTTATCTGTTTTTGAATTTGCAAAGTTGATGATTGGCTGAAGATTTACTTCAACAGGAATTTGTATAGACGATGATTCAAGTATCGGAACAGGAATCTCCTCAGCAATAATAGTTGGTAATTCGCTATGAAGTTTGCACGAACTGATGAAAAGTGTAGTTGTTAAAAGGGAAACAACAAATAAATTAATTCTTGATTTTATCATTAAAAATATGCAACAAACAAATTAATTTTTACTCATTTCTCCTCGCAAATCTTTTACAAGCTCGGCTTCAATTTTCTTTTTCTGATTCGGATATCTTCCGAATAAATACATCAATTTAGTTAGTGCTGCTTCAGTGGTAATATCACTTCCACTGATGATGCCCATCTGCTTTAATCGCTTACTCGTTTCGTATTTACCTTGCTCTACTTTCCCTCCAGCACATTGAGAAACATTCAAAATGATAATGCCTTTATCAATAGCCGATTTCAATGTTTTTAAAAAAGGATCTGCTGTTGGTGCATTGCCACTTCCATAGGTTTCTAAAACGACTGCTTTTAATCCTTCAACACTAAAAATATGCTCAAGCCAATTGCCGGTTATGCCTGGAAAAATCCTTACGAGTCCAATATTAGGATTTAACTTTTTATGTACTATTAATTTCTTACTTGATTTTTTACTGATAAATTTATGATTGTATTGCAAGCTTGTTCCTGCTTCTACCAGTGTTGGATAATTCAATGATTGAAACGCATCAAACTGTGAACTTGAAAATTTCTCAGCTCTGTTGCCTCTAAAAAGCTGATCATTAAAGTAAATACAAACTTCAGGAATGATTACATCTCCAGCAGCAATCTCAACAGCTGTGATTAAGTTATGCTTTGCATCTGTTCGTATAGCCCCGAGCGGTAGTTGTGATCCAGTAAAGATGACAGGCTTGTTTAAATTCTCTAGCATGAAACTTAATGCAGAGGCAGAGTAAGCCATCGTATCGGTTCCATGTAAAATGATAAAGCCATCGTACGACTTATAATTCTTCTCAATAGTCTCTGCTAATTCTATGTAAAACTCAGGAGTGACGTTACTGCTATCAATAAGTTTTTTAAAAGTATAATGTGAAATTGAACAGTTGATATGTTTTAGTTCAGGGACGCGTTCTGTAATTTTTCCGAAGTTCACAGGCTTTAACGAATTGGAACTGTCTTTAATCATTCCAATGGTGCCACCTGTATATATCACTAATATTTTTTTCATAATTCGAATAGGGTTACTGCGTTAGCGGTAGTAGTGTTTGCAATCTCTTCTAAACTACATTGTTTGAGATCAGCTATTTTTTCTGCAATATGAATTAGATAAGCCGGCTGATTTCTTTTGCCTCGAAAAGGAGCTGGTGCTAAATAAGGGCCGTCTGTTTCAAGAACAATATGCTTTAAGTCAATCTCACGAATAACTTCATCCAGTCCGCTGTTTTTAAATGTAACAACACCACCAATTCCCAACAACATTCCCATATCAACAATCTGTTTAGCTTCATCCAGATTGCCACCAAAGCAATGAAATATCCCTTTTAATCCTTTAATGTTCAACTGTTGAATAATTTCAATAACATCCGAAGTACAATTGCGCGTATGTAAAGCAACGGGTAACTCCATTTCATAGGCCCAGATTAATTGCCTGGTAAGTGCTTTTGATTGTGCCTCAATATGGGTTAAGTCCCAGTATTTATCCATGCCAATTTCTCCAACGCCGTAATACTTCCCTGATTTTAATTCTGCTTCTACCTGCTTTAGTTCTTTCTCGTATGTCTCGTTAACATAGCATGGATGTAGACCCATCATCGGAAAACAATTCTCACTGTAATCGTGACAAAGCTGCATCATCGAATGAATCGTGCTGCTATCAATATTCGGTAAAAACATTTTGGTAACACCACTCTGAATGGCTGCATCAATCACCTGCTTTCTGTCGTCATGAAACTCCTCAGCATACAGATGTAAATGGGTATCTACTAATTGCATGAGGTAAAATTACTGCATTTTATCGAACTACCGAAAAGCTGATTTTAAGAGATAAAATTTATCTTTGTTTAAAATTATAAAGCCTTGCCAAAATTTTTAGTCATTCGTTTTAGTTCTATCGGAGATATCGTTTTGACATCTCCTGTTGTTCGAATGCTTAAACAGCAAGTTCCTAAAGCGGAAGTACATTTCCTGACAAAGAAATCCTTTGAATCGGTTGTTGTAAATAATTCGTTTATCGATAAAGTATGGACGACGGATGGTTCGTTAAAAGATGTAATTCCGCAGTTGAAAGCAGAGAAGTTTGATGAGGTCATCGATTTACATTCCAACTTACGTACGTGGAGAATCAAGCAAGCATTGAAAGTAAAATCATCTACTTTTAACAAATTAAATTTCGAAAAGTGGTTGCTGGTTAATTTAAAAATGAATCGTTTGCCCGCAACACATATTGTCAATCGTTATTTAAAAACTGTAGAGCATTTAGGTGTACAGAATGATGGAGAAGGATTAAATTTTTATTTTGATGATACTGTGCTATCCAACGATAAATTATTGCCTGCTACTTTTCATGCTGGTTATTGGGTGGCTGTGATTGGAGCAAATCATGCAACAAAAAGATTTCCTACTAATAAGTGGATAGAAGTAATCAAGCAATTAAATTTTCCTGTTGTAATTGTTGGAGATAAAAACGATGCAGTGGTAGCTTCTGAAATTGAAAATGATTGTGGCGATATCGTTTATAATGCTTGCGGAAAATACAGTTTGTTACAATCAGCAGCAATTGTATCGCAAGCGAAAATGGTCATCACCAACGACACCGGAATGATGCATATCGCATCTTCCTATAACCGAAATATTATTTCTGTCTGGGGCAATACTGTCCCTGCTTTTGGTATGACGCCTTACATGCCTGAAAATTATTCCAATAGTATAATTGTTGAAGCAAAGAATGTCAATTGTCGTCCGTGTTCAAAAATAGGATTTGCAAAATGTCCGACGGGACACTTCGATTGCATGAATAAAATCGATTTGAACGAAATAACGGTTGCGGCTAACCGCTTTTTAAATAAATAAAGCTTTTAACTCGTTCGCTTCTTCCGGCTTCATTTTTCCTGAAAGAATCAGTGATAATTGTCGTCTGCGTAATGCTCCTGCAAAACGTTGTTTCTCTTCATCACTTTCTGGTAATAATTCAGGGACATGAATAGGACGCCCGATTTGATCAACAGCTACAAAAGTGTAAATGGCTTCGTTGCATTTTACTTTCTTGCTATTCATATTGTCTTCTACCCATACATCAATAAAAACTTCCATCGAAGAATTAAAAGAGCGGGAAACTTTCGCTTGAAGCGTGACAATATCTCCAAGTTTAATTGGTTGATTAAATGAAACATTGTTTACAGATGCAGTCACTACTACTCTGTTACAGTGACGATGTGCTGA
>CANGJU010000077.1 GCA_947453935.1 Bacteroidota bacterium
AAGCTTGGTCGATTGCCAGGTGTTATAACATAACTTGCATTCGGAATTCCATTATTGCAGTTTAATGTTATTGATTGGTTATTGTCAAGATCGATTGAGTTAATTGTAAAACAAATTTGCTGATTCGCACATATCGTTGTTGTAAAATTGTTTCCACCATTGATACCAGAAAGTGTAGGTAAATTATTCGTGCACGTTTGTGTATATACCTGCATATCACGAATAACACTTCCAATAAATTGTCCATTGCGGTACTCTTTAATTCGAATCGCCATCACTCCAATTTGCAATTGATTTGGAGTGAAATTTATGTCGCCATTTACATTGTTTAAGGTAAATGGGGTAGAAGATGAAATGGGATTAATTACACTAGATGGTGCAATGAAATTAACCGTTGAGTTCGATCCTGTTTTTGGAGTAATCAATTCGTAAAACAACGAATCGCCATCAGATTCTACTACTCCGTGATTGTAATTAAAGTTTTGACCGAGGCAGACAAATGCTACAGGACTATTCGTAAAATCAGGTGAGGAGTTGTTGATTGCAAGTAAGTTGTTCAATTTCGCTTCTACATATAAAACAGAATTGGAAGCGCAAGGATTACTGATAGTAGTAATTGAACAATTTCTACAGCAGATGCTATAGCTGAATGTCCAGTCGCTTTGTTGAGATGGTAATGTTACGATGGAAGAATAGGTCCATTTTTTAATTCCTGTTGCAACACCTCCATTGCATGTTGTTGGATTGGTACTGCATGGAAATGTTATCTCTTGTCCATTAGCACCAGAAACTTTATTTGCAGTAACATTGAAATTGAAATTTCCATTTTGCGATTTGCAATTTACTGTAACACTGTTGGGTTCAGCTACACCACCGCAATCGCGGTAAAAGGTAACCGTTACTTCATACTGATTTCCTGAAAGGTATTTGTATTTGATATCAGCCCCTGCCGAGTGTGTTGCAAAAGTCGATTGCGTATTTAATATCAATACACAAAGCACTATCCATCTGAAAATGGAAAGCGATTTATGTAAATCATATTTTGATGTCGACAACATTTGTTATAAGGGTTGGTTCAGGTTTGATAGATTTTAACCTGCCCTTATTCGTATGAAACAAAAAAAAGTTGCCTTTTGAGAGTAAAAATTCGTGTTAAATCACATTTAATTGAAAACGGAACCAAGAGGAAAGTAATAATGCGAATTTCTCCTTGTTTGGTACACGTATACGGGCATCTTTGATTGTTGATGCAGGTACTTGCTTAATCTTTCTAAGTAAAGCCTGATAGTAAATGTATGCCACGTAAACTCCAAAGCGCGCTTCTACAGGAAGTTGTTTAATTCCTTCGTAAGCAAGTTTAAAATCTTCTTCAATTTCCTGTTCCAATTTCAATTTTGTACGATCGCAGAAAAAATTAAAATCCACTTCAGGAAAATAAACTCGGCCACGTTCTGCATAATCACTCTTCATGTCGCGTAAAAAATTCACCTTCTGAAAGGCTGCACCTAAGTGTTTCGCAGGGGCTTTCAAGCGATTATATTCTGCTTCATCACCATTGCAAAAAACTTTCAAACACATCAAGCCAACAACCTCTGCAGAGCCATAAATGTACTCGTTGTATTTCCCATCATCATAGGTAGAAAAGTATAAATCCATCTCCATACTTTTCAAAAAGGCCTCAATCAAATCATAGTCGATTTTGTACTGATGTACAACATTTTGAAAGGCATGCAATACTGGATTAGTGCTGATTTTATTTTCCAGTGCTTCATAAGTATCTGCTTTGAATTTCGACAGCAAATCAGTTTTATTATGACCGTGAAAAGTATCTACTATTTCATCTGCCACTCGCACAAATCCATAAATAGAATAGATTGGGTCGTGTAGTTTTTTATGAAGTGTACGAATTCCTAAAGTAAAAGATGTACTGTAGTTATGCGTAATTTTTTTACTTATCTCAGTACAGGTTTTAGTGTATAGTTCCATGATCTTGTAAAATGCGTTCTGTTACTAAGCGAGAGCCGATAACTACAATTGGTAATCCTGTTCCAGGTATTGTACTGGCTCCAACATAATAGAGGTTTGATAATTTTTCGTCTTTATTGGCAGGTCTGAAACCTCCAATTTGATTTAGCCCATGTGCTAATCCTAAACCGCTTCCTCTGTATAAATTAAAATTGTTTTGCCACTCTACAGGAGAAAGAATGGTTTGTGTTACAATGTTTGATGAAATATCATATCCAACTCTCTCGGATAAATCTTTGATAATAGTTGCTGCTAAATCTTGTGAATCGCTCCAATCTGGTTTGTATCGTAAATCAGGCACTGGACAAAGGATAAACAAATTTTCATGTCCTTCAGGCGCACATCCTGGATTTGATCTCGAACTTACATTTACGTAATAATAAGGTTTATTCGGACTAACAGATGTTTTAAAAATTTTGTCTGCATATTCCTTGAAGTTATTGCCAAGGAAATAGTTGTGATGATGTAAATTTTCCAGCTTTCCTTTTACTCCTAGATATATAGTGAATGGTGATAAGGTCCAATCCAACTCATCTAATTTCTGCTCTGTATATTCCTTTCTCTTCAATACTTGTCCTCTGAAAGAAGCAGCATCAGCATTGCAAACAATGATATCTGCCTCGTAACGCTCTCCACTTTTTGAAATAGCCGCAACCGCCTTTCCATCTTTTTCTTCAATTTCTACAATCTCTGTATTGAATACAAACTGAACTCCTTTAGCTTCTAAAATCTTTTTGATTTCAGTCACGATTTTATACATACCACCTTGTACATTCCAATAACCATCATGCACAAGTTCAGTGTAGTTTAGAAGCGTATAAACAGCAGGTGTTTGAAATGGGGTAGAACCCAAGAAAAAAGAAACCAATGAAAAGATTACTTTAACCTCTTCGGAATCGAAGTTCTTTTCCAGTTCCGACCACATCGAGCGAAACATCTTTGGTCCGTGCTTAAAAGGAACACGGGTTAATTGCTGTAGATAATGTAGTTTAGAATTAAAATTTTGTTTAACAACAATGTTCTCTGTATCGTGAAAAAGTTTCCCTGCTGCATCAAGGTATTTACGCACTTTTTGTTCAAGATGCGGTTCAATATTTTCAAATTCCTTCTCTAATTTTTTTAAGTCCTTATGCATCATGAAAGGCTTTTCTTTTCCTTCAAAATACACTGAATAGAGAGGGTTTAGTTCGTTAAGTTGTAATGGGTTTTCTATACCGATGTAATCGAATAGCTCTTTAAATTCATACGACATACTAAAAAACGAAGGACCCATGTCGAAGCTGAAGCCGTCCTTCTCAATTATGTTTAATCTCCCTCCGGGAGTACTAAATTTTTCAATTATTTTAACGTCGTAACCATGTTTTGTGAGACGTAGCGCAGTTGCAAGGGAGCCTAAACCAGACCCTATAAGAAGGACACTTTTTTTCATACCAATAAAACGATAACAAATTTCTGGAAAGAATGTTTAGGCGGTTTCTCAGGCTAATCGGGAAATGTCAAAAACTACTATCAAAAATCAGTTGAAAATTAGGCAATTATTGAATGCAAACAGTAGTTAACAACAAATTGTGACAATCCTGTTAAAATTCAATAATGATTTGTTATTTGCACTCGAAAAAAAAGGTAAATTCGCACCCGAAACTTTAATGATAAATTATTGTTACTGAAAGCAAGAAATTATGATATTACTAAGCGCCCCTATTGATTATCTTCCAATTGCAATGATGTTTGTTGTGGCCATTGGATTTGTTCTAGTTACCATGTTTGCTACGCATCTCCTTGGTCCTAAGCGTAAATCGAGCATCAAGTTAGATACCTTTGAGTGCGGGATTGAGTCGCAGGGTAATTCACGACTCCCATTTTCCATCAAGTATTTTTTGATTGCCATCTTATTTGTGTTGTTTGATGTGGAAGTTATTTTCATGTATCCATGGGCGGTGAATTTTGCAGAATGGAGTAAAGTTGGTTTAGCAGCATTTGGTGAAATGCTTGTTTTCTTGGGATTATTGATCCTTGGTTTGATTTACATTATTAAGAAAGGTGCCCTTAAGTGGGAGTAAAAAATATTGAACATGTCTGAAAATAATCAAAAGTTAGAAGGATTTGAAGGTCCGGGCTTTTTAGCTACGTCGCTTGATAAGGCTGTAGGTATGGCTCGTAAAAATTCTATCTGGCCACTTCCATTTGCTACTTCATGCTGTGGAATTGAGTTCATGGCAACAATGGCATCTACCTACGATTTCGGTCGTTTTGGTGCGGAGCGCTTAAGTTTCTCTCCTCGTCAGGCAGATTTGCTAATGGTTATGGGTACGATTTCTAAAAAAATGGGACCTGTTTTACGTCAGGTATATGAGCAGATGGCAGAACCCAAATGGGTGATTGCAGTCGGAGCTTGCGCATCGACGGGTGGTATATTTGACACGTATAGCGTATTGCAGGGTATCGATCGAATCATTCCTGTAGATGTTTATGTTCCAGGATGTCCTCCTCGACCAGAGCAAATTATCGACGGAGTATTAAAAATTCAAGAATTAGTACAAAATGAATCGTTGCGTAGAAGAAACTCTCCTGAATATCAAGAGTTGTTAGCTTCTTACGGAATCGAGTAATTATAAATTATCATGTCCTCATTAACTCAGGAATACATTACCGAACAACTGCAATCGAAATTTGGAGAGTCTATTCAAAGCATGGAAATGCTTCATGATTTTTTAACGATTACAGTAGAAAAAAACAGTTTAAAGCCACTCATGAAATTTCTACATGATGACGAGACTTTAAATTTTCATTTCTTAACAACACTTTGCGGATTGCATTTTCCTGATGAGGCAGCTCAGTTCGGAATTATGTATCAGTTGCATAATATGCCTGCGAATTGCAGAATCAGAATTAAATCATTTACCAATGATAGTGAACCTGTCTTTGAAACAATGAGTGATATCTGGCCTGCAGCAAACTGGCAAGAGCGCGAAACGCATGACTTTTACGGATTTCGTTTTCACGGACATCCCGATATGCGTCGAATCTTAAATATGGATTCGCTGGTTGGTTGGCCAATGCGCAAAGAGTTTCCTTTAGAAGATCCTTTCAGAGGTGATAAAGATGATAAAATGTTTGGCCGTTAATATTTACTAAGATGAACACCAACAAAGAAATTCTCCAAGAGAAAGAATATACAATTCTGAATTTAGGTCCAACACATCCTGCAACGCATGGTATTTTTCAAAATGTGATGAAGATGGACGGTGAGCTAATCGTAGAGGCACAGCCTACCATCGGTTATATTCACAGAGCCTTCGAAAAATTAGCCGAGCGCAGACCTTACAATCAGATTACACCTATTACAGATCGTTTAAATTATTGCTCATCTCCAATTAATAATATGGGATGGCACATGACGGTTGAGAAATTAGTAGGTATTGAAATTCCGAAACGCGTACAGTATTTACGCGTTATTATTATGGAATTAGCGCGTATAGCAGATCACATTATTTGCAACTCAGTTATTGGCGTAGATAGTGGTGCTATGACGGGCTTCTTATATGTATTTCAATGGAGAGAATTTATCTATGAAATTTATGAGGAGTTGTGTGGTGCGCGTTTAACAACAAATATTGGTCGTATAGGCGGATTAGAAAGAGATTTTACTCCTCTTGCATGGGAGAAAATTCATAAGTTGTTAAATGAATTTCCTGAAGGATTAAAAGAGTTCGAAAACTTATTGGTTCGTAACAGAATCTTTATGGATAGAACGATTAACTGCGGACCTATCACTGCAGAGCGTGCATTAGAATACGGATTTACAGGTCCGAATTTACGTGCGGCGGGTGTAGATTATGATGTGCGTGTAATGAATCCGTATTCTGGATATGAAGATTTTACTTTTGAAATTCCACTGGGTACTAATGGTGATACGTATGACCGCTTTATGGTGCGTGAGCAAGAGATGTGGCAGAGCTTAAGTATCATTCGTCAGGCAGTAGAAAAGTTAGAGAAGATGGAAGATAAAACAACGTTCCATGCGGATGTTCCTAATTTTTTCTTGCCAGAGAAAGAAGATGTTTATAATACAATGGAAGGATTGATTTATCACTTCAAAATTGTAATGGGTGAAACAGAGATGCCGAAAGGAGAAGTTTATCATGCAGTAGAAGGAGGTAATGGAGAGTTAGGGTTTTATTTGGTGAGCGATGGAGGACGAACTCCTTATCGTTTACACTTCCGTCGTCCTTGTTTTATCTACTATCAGGCATATCCTGAAATGGTGAAAGGTGCATTCTTAAGTGATGCTATCTTAACAATGAGTTCAATGAATGTAATTGCAGGCGAATTAGACGCTTAATATTAAATCACAAGATTTATATATGAATAACGAAAATAAATTAAAGTTCAGCGATGATGCTCTTGCATTAGCGCAACGAATGATAAAAAGATATCCCGAAGGAAAGCAAAAATCGGCATTGATTCCTTTGTTACACGTAGCACAGGCAGAGTTTGGCGGATGGTTAAGTTCAGACGCTATGGATTATGTTGCTTCGCTATTAAACATTACTTCTATTGAGGTTTATGAAGTAGCATCTTTCTATTCGATGTTTAATTTAAAACCAGTAGGAAAATGTGTTATTGAAGTTTGTCATACAGGTCCGTGCTGGTTATTAGGTTCTGATGATATTGTAAAATATATAGAGAAAAAATTGTCAATTAAAGTGGGAGGCACAACTGAAGATGGAATGTTTACTTTAAAAACAGTTGAGTGTCTTGCTTCATGCGGTACAGCACCGATGATGCAAATAGGCGAGAAGTATCATGAGAATTTAACGCTGGCAAAAGTGGATGATATTATTCATGAATGCAAAGCTACTGTTATTGAACCTGTATCTCATTGGTCGAAAAAAGAAATCAAATAACCGGTAAACGATTTATAAAAAATTAAAATGGGACGTAAATTACTAACCGAAAATATAAATGTACCGGGCATTCAATCGCTCGATGTATATCGCCAGCATGGTGGTTACGAAGGGTTGAAGAAAGCATTGGGTATGTCGCCAGATGCTATTGTAGAAGAAGTAAAAAAATCAGGGTTAAGAGGACGTGGAGGAGCAGGTTTCCCGACTGGAATGAAGTGGAGTTTTTTGGCAAAGCCAGATGGCGTACCTCGTCACTTAGTTTGTAATGCTGATGAATCAGAACCAGGAACTTTCAAAGATCGTTACATGATGGAGCGTATTCCTCATTTACTGATTGAAGGAATGGCCATCGGTAGTTTTGCCTTGGGCGCGAATACATCATACATCTATATTCGTGGAGAATTATTATATGTTTTTCATATTCTTCAGAAAGCAATTGATGAAGCATATGCTGCAGGATTGTTAGGGAAGAATATTATGGGCAGTGGATTCGATTTCGATTTACATGTTCATTGTGGTGCAGGTGCGTATATCTGTGGAGAAGAAACTGCATTAATCGAGTCTTTAGAAGGTAAGCGTGGTAATCCACGTATTAAACCTCCGTTCCCTGCCATTCAAGGATTATGGCAACGACCCACAGTAGTTAATAATGTTGAAAGTGTTATGGCTGTTGTTCCTATTGTGAAAATGGGCGGAGATGAGTATGCGAAAATTGGTGTTGGAAAAAGTACAGGAACAAAATTGATTTCAGCATGTGGACATATCAACAAGCCAGGTGTTTATGAAATTGAATTAGGTGTTCCTGTTGAAGAGTTTATATATTCAGATGAGTATTGCGGTGGAATTCGTAATGGAAAAGCGTTGAAAGCGGTTGTTGCTGGAGGATCTTCAGTACCTATTTTGCCAAAAGATTTAATCTTAAAATTAGCGAATGGCGAACCTCGTTTAATGACATATGAGTCATTATCAGACGGCGGATTTATTACAGGAACGATGTTAGGGTCTGGTGGATTTATCGTGATAGATGAAGATACTAGCGTCGTTAAAAATTTATATACGTTCACGCGTTTTTATCATCACGAAAGTTGTGGACAATGCTCTCCTTGTAGAGAAGGTACAGGCTGGATGGAGAAAATACTTCACAAAATCTTAGATGGACATGGAACCTTAGAGGATGTTGAATTATTATGGGATATCCAATCGAAGATTGAAGGAAAAACGATTTGTCCATTAGGCGAAGCTGCTGCATGGCCGGTAGCAAGTGCTATTCGTCATTTCCGCAGTGAATTTGAAGAGTA
>CANGJU010000078.1 GCA_947453935.1 Bacteroidota bacterium
ATTTTAAGTGGATGTCCTGCAATACCATAAACCGCCTGCAAACTAAACTTCGGTTTCATATCAACATAAATTCTATACGTGACAGAACCAGGTTTTAAATATCCGCCTTCCGTGATTTGAGCATCAGCGTTATCAGAAATATAGTACTTCTCAACAATGATTCCTTCTAATCCATTTTGAGCAAAAGAACACCTTCCAACTAGCAATAAAATCGTCAAAATAATAATTCGCATAACACAGTAAGTTAATACTGCAAAAGTCCGAGACTAAATCAATTTTTAATTTAAGCCAATATTAAATTTATGTAAAGTAATTCGTCTAAATGATAAATTAACATCTTGTTTCTAGCCAATTCAATTTACCTCTTATAATGCTCTAAAAATGTTAACATTTCATTGTGAACTACCCTTCGTTATAAACACTATTTAGAGAGGCATTATTCATTAGATTCGCTAAATCGTTACACCACCAGTTTATGCAGTATAAATGACAACAAAATGGACTTCGTTTTTTCATAAAGGCGATAAAGATTCTTCCTTTGTTCTGAAAAAGAGCTTTTTAGCACTTGCTGTTCGATTAGGCGGGATGGTTACTCAGTACTTATTCATTTTTATTGTAGCTCGCTTATACGGACCAAAAGAACAAGGGGCGTTTACACTTTGCTTCACTGTTCTTCAGCTGTTTGCTATTTTTTCGCAAATGGGATTAGATAATCGATTAACAAGAATAATTGCAGCACATAAAGATCAGTCTGATGCTGCTATCATCAAAACAACTTATTTACAATCGTTGCGGTTAACATTGTTTGCATCATCCATTTGGGCCATTGCAACTTTCTTTTCTGCACCTTTTATTGCAGGAGTAATATTCAGTAAACCAGAACTTACCGACGAGCTTCAACAAACCTGTATGGCCTTTGTACCTTTTGTTATTATCGGATTAAACAGCGCTGGGTACCGCGGATTTAAAAACATGACTGGTTTCATGATTTTTAAAGCGGTTCAACCATTGTTATCTGCTATTTTACTGCTAGTACTTTTTTATATGAAATCTAATTGGGGCGTTGTGCATGCCTATACGTTTGCTACGCTTGGTACATGTTTGATTAGTATTATCACTTGGTGGCGATTTAGTAAAATGGACCAAGGTGTTTATCAACCAACACTCAGGTGGAATCAAATGCTTGGCGAATCGATGCCAATGATGTTAACAGGCTCCATGTTTTTTATTCTGGGGTGGACAGATAATATCATACTTGGTATTTTTCGATCATCGGAAGAAGTTGGGATGTATGATGCTGCTTTTAAACTATCAACGTTATCAGCAATCGTATTACTTGCAATTAACGCTATTCAGGCACCTGTATTCTCAGAATTATATCACAAAAAAGAAATGGGGCGATTACAACAAATCATCATTAAATCAAATCGCTTATTATTCTTCACATCATTACCGTTAACATTACTGCTTTGCTTTTTGCCTGTAACGATTCTAGGAATTTTAGGTGAAGGCTTTAAAGCAGCATGGCTAGCATTAATTATTTTATCAATCGGAAATTTTGTGAATAGTATCACTGGATCGATTGGAATATTATTACAAATGTCGGGGCATCAGAAAGAATACAATAAAATTATCACTACAACGGCTATTGGAAGCATCGTTTTAAATTTTATTTTAATTCCCAAGATTGGATTAGTTGGTGCTGCTATCTCTTCATCCGCGGCGAAAATTATTCAAAATTTATTGTCAGTTGTATATGCTAAAAAACATCTCGGAATACTTTCCATTTACTTACCAGGAATTGAAAAATTAAAAATGTTACGAACTAAAAATGCAACAAAATAAAGAACCCAATTTTTTTGTTATTGGCGCTGCTAAATGTGGAACCACGACACTTTATGATTTCCTGGAGCAACATCCTGATGTTTATATGTCGCCAATTAAAGAACCACATTTCTTTTGCAGCGATATACGCATAGAAAATTTCAGTGAAGAGTACAAAAAATATGTTTATTCCAGAGGCATTAATATTCAAGATTATGTTGCAGGCGACATGTCGAAGAAGTACTGGGAATGGTATATAGATGATTTTTCTACTTACTTGAAATTATTTAAAAATGCTACGAATCAAAAAGCAATTGGCGAAATAAGTAATGGCTATTTATTTTCAACTGTATCAGCAACCGAAATAAAAAATAAATATCCGCTAGCAAAAATCGTTATGATTTTACGCAATCCAATTTCAAGAGCTTATTCGCATTATCTCGCAAATGTTCGTGATGGACGAACTACTTTACCATTTCGCGAAGAAATAAAAAACGATCTGAAGAAACCGGTTAAAGGATGGTGCATATCACATAATTATATTGAAATGGGAATGTATTATTCACAAGTAAAACGTTTCCTTGATGCTTTTCCTGCAAATCAAGTATTAATCTTTTTAAATGATGATCTAAAATCGAATGCAAATAACGTTGGTCAAAAATTATTTGACTTCATCGGTGTAGATATTAATGCATCTATCAATTATTCTAATAAGCAAAACGAAGCAAAAATGCCTAAGTGGACTGGACTTATAAAGTTCATAACACAAACAGGGTTAAAAAGGAAACTATTCAGAGCTTTACCTGAAAGTATTCAAGCTAAAATAAAACCTGTTTTCTTTAAAGAAGGAAGTATTCCGAAAATGAGTGAAGAAGACAAACAATGGTTGAATACTATTTTTAAAGAGGATATTGAAAAAACACAAGCTTTAATTAACCGCGATTTAAGTCATTGGCTAAAATAAAAGATGGAAAGAAAAAATAATTTACCTAACGTAATTATTGGAGGTGTACATAAAGCTGGTACCACATCATTGCATACATATTTATCAATGCACCCTCAAGTATGTGGATCTTTAATTAAAGAACTTGCGTTTTTACTACCGGCACGTTATAATGAAGAAGTACCAAGTAATGATGTTTATGCTTCGCACTTTAAACATTATAATGGTGAGAAATATGTTTTAGAAACAACGCCATCTTACTTATACGGCGGATTACCATTAATTAACATCATTAAAGAACGTTTGGGCGATGATGTAAAAATGATATTCATTTTGCGTGAACCTACCGATCGATTTATTTCTTTCTATCGTCATTGTGTAACAAAACTTGAAATTCCAGCTGATACTACCCTTGAACAATTTATTGAAATGTCTGCTGCTATTGAGAGTGAAATTCGACAATCAAATGAAACAAATCATATAACACAAGGATTAATTGAAGGCGATTATGCTGCTTTTCTTCCTTTATGGATGGAACATTTTAAAGATCGTTTACTAATTATCTTTTTCGATGAACTTTCTAATGATACTCCTGGTGTAATGAAAAAAATATGCAATTGGCTTGATATCGATTTTTCTTATTTCAAAAAAGAAGATTTCACAGTTGAAAATAGAACAGTAGATTATAAAATAGCTTTCATTCATAAATTAGCGCTTTGGGTAAATCACCATACTGAAACATTCTGGAGAAAACATTATAAACTAAAACGTTTCATACGTGGGTTATACTATGGCATGAATGAAAAGAAGAATGATTCTACTAGTAAAGGTAATGCAGCTACCCTCGGCCGATTAAACAAGATGTATGACGGGCCAAACGAACGATTAGCTGCCCTACTTAAAAAATTTCCAAATATCAATTTACCATATTGGCTTCAACGATGAATAATAAACCCGACTTCTTTATTGTTGGTGCTGCTAAATCTGGTACTACTGCATTGCAACAAACGCTTGCTATGCACGATGACGTTTATATGTCGCCAATAAAAGAGCCGAATTATTTTTATAATGAAGTTGCAATAGAAGAATTAAGAACAGGATTACAAGAAAAATTAAAAAAGGAAAATGCAGCGCAGTGGATTAATGATGGAATGAATGGTGAATTATGGAATGCATTTTTAAGAGAAGAGCATTTATACAAAGAATTATTTAGAGATGCGAAAGCTAATCAGAAATGTGGGGAAGCCAGTGTAAGCTATCTTTATTCATTAAAGGCAGCAGAAAATATTTATAACTATAATCCAAAGGCTAAAATAATTATAATGCTTCGTAATCCTATTGATAGAGCATGGAGTCATTATAATATGGAACGAAGAATGGGATTAGTGTCGGGTAACTTTTTACAGGAATTTAATAAGTACAAATCACTTCCCCATCCAATCTGGGGAAAAGATGCGATATTCTTAAGTGGTGGGAATTATTATGAACAAGTGAAAAGATATATAGATAGATTTCCAAAAGAACAACTGATGATTTGCCTTTACGATGATTATAAAATTAATCCGCAGGATACAATCAATAAAATTTTGACTTTTATTGGAGTTGCTATTAATTCTGATTCCAGCTTGATAAAAAACAAGAAAGCTAATGAAGCTAGAAAAAGTATAATAGATAATTTTCTTCCTTCTGGGGGCTTAAAATCTAGCTTAAGAAAAGCAGTTCAATTTGTTGGATTACATCGCCTATTAAAACAACTACTCTCAAAAGAAAGTAAAGAACAATTACCAACTGAATATCGATTATTACTTAAAAAATATTACGAGTCAGAAATTAATAAATTAGAATCATTGATTTCTATTAACCTTAACAATTGGAAATAAATTGAAGATTCAACTAGACATAAATAATCTATTCAAAGGAGGTTTTAATCAATTTCTTTGGTTTTTATTTTTTGCAAATGCATTTGCAATATTTGGCAGAATACCCAATCGCTTATTTGTAGATATTACTTCAATTGGGTTTTTATTGTTTTTAATTAGCCATTATATTTTTGAGATATATAAGGCGTTAGTGTTAAAAAAAATTAAAACCATTACAGTTTTAATGTTGCCATTTTTAATAATGCCTATTGTAAGTGCGGCTCAGGCTTATAATGTTTTTGGCCAACCCATAATATTCGGATTAATCGCTCAACGTCAATTAGCACTATCACTATGCGGTCACTTTGTAGCCATAGCATTAATTGATAAATGGGTTAACAGGGATAATTTTGAAAAGTACTTTATTCGGTCACTTCATATAATGCTCTTAATGTTTTTATTCTTCTATGTATTTATAAATCCTGCGCAGTTTGTAGATACTGAATTTGTAACCTTAAGTCCTAATAAAGGCTTCCGTTATGAATTTCCTGATTCGATAGTTTATGGTTTATTACTCTATGGACTTTTTAAAATATGGATTACAAAAGAAAAAGGATGGCTTTTATCTGCACTACTAAGTGCCTTTTATATTCTTGTCTATTTAATGGACAGAACACAATTGATTGCAATTGCAGGAACAATAGGTGTATATGTCCTCTTAAATTTTTCATTCCCACGCATTATCCGTACTGCTATTCTCGCAGGAGTAGGTGGAGTAATTGCATTTGGTGCTTTAGGTTTACTAGCTCCCGACTTCTTAGATAAAAATATTAACCTTTATGTTACGGCTGTTGAAACACTAACAGGTGAAAAAGTTGCCGAATCATCTACTAATGTACGATTCATGGAATCGAAAATTGCGTTAGATGGATTTATAAAACATCCAATCATGGGTGTTGGATTTTTAAGCACTAAATGGAATGATGGTTTTAGAAGTTTAAATAAACACTTTTATCCAGTTGATGTTGGGATACTTGGAAATTTATTCGTTTATGGTATTATTGGAACACTGGTATTTTATATTCCATTTTTTATCACTTGGAAGTATAGTCGTAAAATAAAAAGTAAAAATGATGCATTAATTGTTTCATCAATCTATGTGTTACTTTTTCAATTTGCAGATTATTTCACTGCTGCTTCTAATCAAAAATTCTTTGGTGTTGTAGCTGTTTATTTTGGTATAGTATATTACTATCGATATAGAAAAGAGAATATAGAAGAAAAATTATGATTTTTATTGTAGGTAATAGTCGTTCAGGAACAACGATGCTTGGAAGAATGCTAGGAAACAATTCCAAGGTGAATTTATTTCCAGAACTCCATTTATTTGGGCCTTGCATCGCACATGGTAAAGAATTAGAAATAATAAGCGAAGAAACATGTATTAAAGTTTTTACATGGCTCCTAGATGTATATGCAAACGGATTTCATGCAAAAAGAAATCCTGAAAAATATTCATCAGAAGCAGAAGCAATGACAACGGAATTTTATAAAACCGGTATGGATGCATGGGATGCCTATAATTATTTTGTTACTCGAATGACTGTTATTAATAATAAGAAGATTTCTTGTGAGGATATGCCAGGCAATATATTTAAGATATCTCAGTTATTTAAAAAGTTTCCAACGTGTAAAGTAATTCATATAGTTCGCGATCCAAGAGATGTTGTATTATCTCAAAAAAATCGACATCAACGAAGAAAAATGGGAGGACATTATGTTACTCGAAAAGAATCATTACGTTTTTGGGCTAATTATCATCCTTATTTTATTTCAAGATTATGGAAAAACGCTGTATCATCTGCTATCGTTTTTGAAAATCACCCGAATGTAATTACGATAAAATTTGAAGAACTGTTATTAAACACTGAATCAGTTTTACAAAAGATATGTATTCATTGCAACATCAGCTTTGAAAGCACCATGCAACTAGTTCCTCAGGTAGGTAGTTCATCTCAAAAAGATAATCCAGATAAACTTGGCGTTGATGAAGAAAGAGTTGGTGCCTGGCAACGTGGTGGATTAAATTCCGGAGAAATAGAGATTTGCGAACGTATTACGAAAAATGAATTGCAACATTTTAATTATACTCTGAGCAATACAAAAGTCAATATCTTTGTTAAGATATGGTATATCGGAATACTTCCTATTAAAGCAGTTTTAGCATTAATGCTTAACTGGGGAAGGACAAAAGGTATAATTAGTTTTATTAAAAACAGAATTCTGAAATGATATCTCGAAAAAGCCTTGTTTTAATTATTAGTTTTCTTGCTGTATCAGTAGCCGTTGTATTGGGCGCTCAATTTTTCAAATCGAAAAATAACGCAGCAAGTGGTATAAATGCCATTAATTTAAAGCCTAAACCTAAGGGATGGCCTTGGAAAGGTGTATCGATGCAATCGGGTAAATCAGATTATAATGATATAAAGTTTTTAAATAATTCGGGTATAAATTTTATTCGTATCCAATTAAAACCGAATAAGCGAACAAATAATGGAAAGGTAACTCCGACAGAGGCTTTTTACAATGAATTAGCATGGACAGATAAAATACTTGATGAATGCAAGAAGTATAATATGTCAGCAATGATTGCGTACAACTATTTTGTATTAGACCCCCAAAATCCTGTTGATGATAAATCAGCTGAATTCTGGCAAGGCAATAAGTATCTTGATAGTGCTTATGCGCAAATTGATATAATCTGCAAGCGATATAAAAACAGAGGTAATGAATTAATTGCTTATGAATTTATGAGTGAGCCTGCAATTGGTGGTGATGGATTTAATAGAGCAAGTAGTCCTGCACGCTTAGAAGAGTTTTTTAATAATGCTTTAAAAACAATTCGTAAATACGATTCAGTAAGATATTTTTTATTGACACCAGGCCCCTTTGGTACTCCGATGAATTATGTTGGCTTTAAGGGATTCAATATTAAAGATGACAAATTAATTTATGGAGCGCATCAATATTTGCCTCAACAATACACACATCAAGGAATTAAAAACAGGCCACGAGGAATAAATTATCCAGGTGTAGTTGCTGGTAAAAACTGGGACAAAAACGCACTTGATAAGTCGTTTAATTCTCTCAAATTATTTGAAAGTAAAACAGGTTATCCCGTTTTTATTGGAGAATTTCAATCTGTTCGCTGGGCACCTAACTGCAATCAATGGGTGAAAGATGTAATTGATATTATGGATCAAAACAAATGGGGATGGGCTTATTTTGCCTATCAGCCTGATAATGATTTCTGGAATCCTTTTATGGAAGTAAAAAATCCGAATGATGAGAA
>CANGJU010000079.1 GCA_947453935.1 Bacteroidota bacterium
ATTGGTCAGAGTAACGAGCCTACAGGATTACAAGAAGCATTGCAATTAATCCCTTGTGGTTCAAAAGCAACTATAATTATTCCGTCTTATCTTGCTTATGGCATTAGTGGCGACGGAAATAAAATCAGAAGTCAGGCCAGCCTGGTTTACAATATCGAATTATTAAAAGTAAAAAATTAATATACCATGATTCAGCGCAGCAGATCGATTGCCTTTTTAATTTCAACATTACTAATCAGTGTTACACTATTCACCTCGTGTAATAAAAACGGATACGAAAAAACCGAAAGTGGACTCGAATATAAAATCATCGAATCAAAGAAAGGTCGTAAGCCAAAGCTAACCGATGTTTTAAGAATGAACATTACGTTTACGAGTCAGTCAGACTCTACCTTTTCAGATAATAAACTTTATATTACTGAGTTATTTCAGCCTGCTTTTAAAGGAGGTATCGAAGAAGGATTGGCTTTGATGACAGAAGGTGATTCAGCAAGTTTTTTAATTCCTTCTGACTCTGTTTTTAAATATATTTTCAAACAACCGATGCCAGCATTTATTAAATCAGGAGAAAAAATCCGAGTTGATGTGCGCTTGTTAGAAGTAAAAACTAAAGAGGAATTTGAGAAGCTCGCAAATGCAGAAATCAATCAATATATTCAGCAGGATAAATTAGAGACTGATAACTTTATGGCTCAGAATAATTTATCGGGCACACAAATTTCTCCGGGTTGTCAGTTTATTATTTTAAAAGAGGGTAGCGGCAGCTTTCCTGCTGCGGGTGATACTGTAAGAATACGATTCACAGCAAAGATTATCACAGGTGAAATTTTCGAATCATCTAAACAAATTGGTAAAGACTTTCAATATGTGATGGGAGCTCCAGAGGTCCCAACGATTTGGGATATATCAACTGCTAATTTAAAAGTAGGTGGACTTTACAGAATTATATTCGATACTAAAAACAGAAAAGGACTACCTGGAACGAACAAATTAAAAGGACCAGGACCTGTTATTTATGATGTTGAGCTGGTATCTATAAATGGAAAAGCCTCCGTATAATCAGAGGCTTTTCAACTATAAAATCTATTTTTTATTACGATAGAGAAGTAACAATCTTATCTACATTATACTTACCTGCCTGTAAATTCTTTTTAATGTCTTTGAAGGCATTAATCGTATACGTTACATCTTCTAAGGTATGAACCGCAGTAGGAATCAAACGTAACATAATTACACCTTTAGGAACAACAGGATAAACTACCATTGAACAGAAGATATCGTAGTTCTCACGTAAATCAAGAATAAGGTTTGTTGCTTCCGGAATAGTGCCGTTTAAGTAAACAGGAGTTACTGGAGAATCAGTATTACCTAATTCAAATCCTTCAGCCTTTAATCCTGATTGAAGGGCATTCGTAATCTCCCATAATTTATCTTTTAACTCAGGCTGTGTTCTTAATAATTCAAGACGTTTTAAAGCTCCGATTACAAGAGGCATTGGCAACGACTTAGCAAAAATCTGCGAACGCATATTATAACGTAAGTATTCAACTACTTGCTCTTCGCTGCTGATGAAAGCACCAATTAAAGCCATCGATTTTGCAAAAGTTCCGAAGTAAATATCAACGCCGTCTTGAACACCTTGATGTTCGGCAGTACCAGCACCCGTTTTTCCCATTGTACCGAATCCATGCGCATCATCAACAAACAAACGGAAATTCCATTTCTTTTTTAACTCCACAATTTCTTTCAACTTACCCTGGTCGCCTGACATACCAAAAACACCTTCCGTAATTACGAGAATAGCTCCGTTGTTATTTTCAACAAGCTTAGTAGCTCTTTCTAATTGTTTTTCAAGATTTGTAATATCGTTATGAGGATACACAAAACGTTTACCCATGTGAAGACGTAATCCATCGATGATACAAGCATGCGCTTCAGAATCGTAAACAATCACATCGTGACGGTCAACCAAAGCATCAATCGCACTTACCATTCCCTGATAACCGAAATTTAAAAGGATTGTATCTTCTTTACTCATGAAGCTTGATAATTCAGCTTCTAACTTTTCATGCGGATTAGAATTACCTGACATCATACGCGCACCCATTGGCAAGGCAAAACCATACATTTTAGCACCCTCTTCGTCAGCCTTTCTTACTTCCGGATGATTCGCAAGTCCTAGGTAATTATTTAAACTCCATACTAATCTTTCCTTACCACGGAAGATCATCTTGTTCGAAATATCTCCCTCTAACTTTGGAAATGTAAAGTATCCATGGGCATCCTTTGCATGCATCCCTAATGGTCCGCGGTTTTGCTTTAGCTTTTCAAATAAATCAATCATTCTATTTTTAATTAAGTTTTAATCTTTTTAAATCGACTTCAAAAGTGAGAACAAAATTAACTTTTTAATGCTTAACATTAACAATATTTTTAACAAGTTCTTGTTTAATGAGGGATTTTTGATAGTCTAATTAGTTAAATTTGCGCATATTTTAGAGAAAATGAAGAAAGGAATAGCCTTCCTCGTAATGGTTTTGGTGATGACATCATGCAGTAAGTTTCAGAAGCTTACTAAGAATCCTGATATGGATGCCAAGTACAATGGAGCTGTGAAATACTACGAGAAAAAGGATTATTACCACGCTTTACAACTTTTTGAAGAACTTATCTCCGTATATCGAGGTACAGCAAAAGCAGAAGAGTCTTATTATTACTATTCCTACTGTACTTTTTATGTGGATGATTATCAGACCGCAGCTTATTACTTCAATAATTTCGTGCAGACATTCCCCAATAGTAAGCATGCCGAAGAGGCTCAATACATGTATGCCTATTGTTATTACCTAGATAGTCCAATTTCCAGCCTCGATCAAACCTCAACGTTAGAGGCCATCGAAAAATTTCAGCTTTTCATCAACCGTTACCCCCAAGGAACCAAGGTAGAAGAAGCCAATATCCGTATTGATGAATTGCGTAAAAAACTAGAAGACAAGTCGTTTGACATTGCAAAGCTTTATTTTGATATGGAAGAATACAAAGCTTCTGTAGTTGCATTTGAAAATTTAATCAATAACTATCCCGGCACAGAGTACAAAGAATTGGCACTTTTTACCATGTTAAAGGCCCAATATGCCTATGCAAGCAAGAGTATTGAGTCCAAAAAAGAAGAGCGATATAAAAATACTTTAGATATCTATTACAAATTAGTAGATAATTTCCCACAAAGTAGGTATCTTCGCGACGCAGAAAAATTATTTGAAGGTTCTAAGTCCGAACTTAAAAAATTAGATGCGCCAATAAAAAATTCATAATTGATAAAAACGATAATTATTCCTAACCATGGCAAACTATAAATCTTCTACAAACACAACTGTTACTCGCGACCTGTTGAACTTTGAAGAAAAGACAGGAAACATTTACGAATCAATTGTAGTTTTATCTCGTCGTTCAAATCATATTGCAGCAGAGATGAAAGAAGAATTAACAGATAAATTATCTGAATTCGCTTCTGCAACAGATAACTTAGAAGAGATTTTCGAAAACCGTGAACAAATTGAGATTTCTAAACACTATGAGCGTTTACCAAAACCAACATTGGTATCAATTCAGGAGTTTTTAGATGGTAAAATCTACCATAGAAATCCACTTAAGGATCAAGAATAATTTATTATGCGGCTATCCGGTAAAAACATCCTGCTCGGGATTACCGGCAGCATATCAGCTTATAAGTCCGCCGACCTTTGCCGTTTATTAGTAAAAGAAGGAGCTACTGTGCGTGTTGTAATGACACCCGCAGCGAATGAATTTATTAGTCCGTTAACCCTTTCTACCTTATCAAAAAACCCTGTTTTTCATAAAATGGTTTCAGAAGACGAAACCTGGAATAATCATGTAGAACTAGGTCTGTGGGCTGACTTATTATTAATAGCACCAGCTTCGGCTAATACCCTTGCACATTTTGCAGGAGGAATATGTGATTCGCTATTAGACGCTGTTTATCTTTCTGCCCGTTGTCCTGTGATGTTAGCTCCAGCAATGGATCACGACATGTATTTACATGCATCGACGCAAGATAATATTGAACTATTAAAATCGAGGGGACATGTAATAATTGGACCAGCACAAGGTGAATTAGCTAGTGGGTTAATAGGAGAAGGAAGATTGGTTGAACCTGCTGATATCGTTAATGAAGTAATAAACTTTTTATATTCTGACTTACCACTTCGTGGGAAGAAAATAATTGTAACCGCTGGACCAACACGTGAAGCGATAGATCCGGTTAGATTTATTAGCAACCATTCTACTGGTAAAATGGGAATTGCTATTGCCAAAGAATTAGCCGATAATGGGGCAGAGGTGATTTTGGTTTTAGGTCCTGTTGCCTTAGAAATACCAAGAGGGATAAAAGTTATTTCTGTTAACAGTGCTTCTGAAATGTACGAAGCGACAATAACAAATTTCGATAATGCATCGGGAGCAATATTAACCGCAGCTGTGGCAGATTATACTCCAGAAGTGGTGTCCTCCACAAAAATCAAAAAGTCAGATAACGATATAAACCTGGCATTAGTGAAGACCAAAGATATAGCTGCGAGCCTTGGGCAAATCAAAAAAGCAAACCAGTTTTTAGTTGGATTTGCATTGGAGACAAATGATGAAATAAATAATGCAAAGAATAAATTAAAATCGAAGAATTTAGATTTAATTATCTTAAATTCGCTTAACGATGAAGGGGCTGGTTTTGGGACTGATACCAATAAGATTACTTTTATTAATCATACTGAAACAACAGAACTTCCGTTAAAATTAAAATCAGCATTAGCAAAAGACATCGTAAAAAAAATTAAAGAGTTAGTTCATGCGTAAGATTCTATTTCTACTACTATTTGTTTTTTCATTCAATTCGCTTTTCGCGCAGGAGTTTACTTGTCAGGTGAATGTCCTTACTCCACGAATTCAAAGTTCCGACAAGAAAATCTTTACAACTCTTCAGACTGCTATTTATGAATTCATGAACAACACACGTTGGACGAATGATAAATTTAAAACAGAAGAAAAAATAGAATGTTCAATTCAAATAGAAATTACAGAGCGAGTATCAACAGATGAATTTAAAGGATCAATTCAGGTATCTGCAAGACGACCAGTTTATGGTACTTCCTATAATTCGCCTTTGATTAATTATAAGGATGATGATTTCACTTTTCGTTATGTTGAATTTCAAACCTTAGATTATGCTGGTGAATCAGGAAGAAATCCAAACCTGGTTTCTGTTCTTGCCTTTTATGCCAACATTATTTTAGGCTTTGATTACGACTCCTATTCGAAATATGGTGGAGGAGAGTACTTTGCTAAGGCACAATCGATTGTTGCTAATAGTACCAATGCTTCTGAGCCAGGCTGGAAAGCATTTGAGGCTAACCGTAACCGTTATTGGCTTTGCGAGAATATCAATAACCCAATTTATAAACCTATTCGTGCGCTTTATTACGATTTTCATCGCAAAGGATTAGATACAATGACAAAAACAAGAGATGAGTCTATTCGTGTTTGCGCTGATGCTATTGAGAATGTGAGAAGAGTACACAACGATAAGCCACAATCTGTTTTTATGAAAACGCTGTTTGATGCTAAGGCAGATGAAGTTGTTAATATTTTTTCGGGGGCTTCAGGCGATATTAAATCGAATATGGTTTTAATATTAACGGAAATAGATCCATCTAATTCGACGAAGTACAATAAAATTCAAACGGGCGGTAATTAATTTTTACGTTACGAACTGTTACAATGCTAAAGCGATTATTTGTTAAGAATTATATTCTGATTGATGAACTTGATATTTCTTTCGATAAAGGAATGTCGGTGATAACCGGTGAAACAGGTGCCGGTAAATCTATTTTGTTAGGAGCATTAGAGTTAATACTTGGACAGCGAGCAGATTCAGGCGCATTGCTACATAAAAATACGAAATGTATAATAGAAGGTACGTTTCAACTTTCGAAAGATTCATACCTTGAATTTTTCGCTCGAAACGATCTTGACTTTGAAAGTGAAACCCATATTCGAAGAGAGATAACACCTGAAGGAAAATCGAGAGCGTTCATTAATGATTCTCCTGTTAACCTAACTACCTTAAAAGAGCTTTCTCAACAATTAGTAGATATCCATTCGCAACACGAAACGATGTTGTTGAACTCCGGTTTATTTCAGCTACAGCTAATAGATGCTTACGCGAAAAACCAAAAGCACCTTTCAGCTTATAAAAACATCTTTGCAAAACTTAAAAGTGAAAAGCAATTGCTTGAATCGTTGAAAGCAGAAGAAGCAAAAGGCAAGGCTGACTTAGACTATTTTAATTTTCAATTAACCGAATTAGGTGAAGCGCTTTTAAATAATTCGGAAGAGCAAACGCAGCTTGAACAAGACCTCGAGAAGCTTGAAAATGCGGAAGAGATTAAAGAGAAATTATTTAGCGCCTATCAGAGTATTAACGGCGGAGAAACAACCTTGCTTTCAAATCTAAAAGCATGCGCCACTCAATTACAATCACTCATAAAGTTTGATACTCGTTATCAGGAATTTTACAATCGATTAAACAGCAGCTGCGTTGAATTAAAAGATATCGCAGATGAATTGGAAGATGCGGCGAATGATATCAGCGCTGATAGCCAGCAGTTGCAAATTATTACCGACCGACTGAATTTAATTTATCGCTTGCAACAAAAGCATCGCGTGAGTTCCATTCAGGAATTAATGAATATCGAAGCTAACCTCGCAGAGAAAGTAACAGGTATAGGTTCGTTGCAGGATAAAATTGAATCCATCGAGAAACAGATCATCCAATTAAACAAAGAATTAATTGCAAGTGCTGAAGTATTAAGTACCAATCGAAAAAAAGCCATTCCTAAGATTGAGAATGAAATCAATAAAATGCTGGTTGAAGTTGCAATGCCTGCTGCTTCAATTAAAATTGACTGTATAGACTTAGCACCTGTCGACTTTAACAATGATGGCGGTAATCAGATTAAATTTTTGTTTACAGCTAATAAAGGCGGGGCGCATAAAGAAATCAGCAAAGTGGCTTCGGGCGGTGAGCTTTCACGTCTGATGCTTTGTATAAAAGCCATGATGGCTGAATTATCGGATATGCCAACCGTTATATTTGATGAGATTGACACCGGAATATCAGGTGAAACAGCAGCCAAGGTTGGAAGTATCGTAAAAAAGATGTCCGAAAACCATCAGGTGATTGCTATAACCCATTTACCTCAAATGGCTGGCAAGGGACACCATCATTACTTTGTTTTCAAAACAGAAGGAAAAGAAAAAACGCATACTTCGCTTAAGCAGCTGAATGATAGTGAACGAATTCAGGAAATAGCAAGAATGTTATCAGGCGAACAACTCACAGAAGCTGCTATAGATAACGCAAAAGCCCTGATCGCCAACTAAGTTTTCAAATATTTAAACTACTTTTGAACCCATAAAATTGATACTATGGCTACTAACCTGTTAAAAGGAAAAAGAGGAATTATTTTCGGTGCATTGGATCCAAATTCAATTGCCTGGAAAGTTGCTGAACGCTGTCATGAAGAAGGAGCAACATTTACCTTAACCAACGCACCTGTTGCATTAAGAATGGGCGCAATCAACGAACTGGCTACAAAATGCAATGCTCAGGTTATTGGTGCAGATGCAACCAGCATCGAAGATTTAGAAAATTTATTTATCAAATCACAAGAAATCTTAGGTGGTAAAATCGATTTCGTTTTACACTCTATTGGTATGTCGCCAAACGTACGTAAAGGAAAAACCTATACAGACTTAGATTACGATTATTACCATAAAACGGTAGACATTTCTGCAATGTCGTTGCATAAAACGCTTCAGACTGCTATGCGTATTGATGCGATTTCAGAATGGGGTAGTGTAGTTGCTTTATC
>CANGJU010000080.1 GCA_947453935.1 Bacteroidota bacterium
AAGCGCGTGATTGATGTGGTAAAAGATATTGCAGAGTATGTGGAGACAGGTAATGGAAACTGGATTGCAGTGTCGCAGTTTTTGAATCATTTTAATTTCTCAGGTGCAAAACAACATGCATTTGTTTCGAAGTTAAGTGGGGGAGAGAAAAAGCGTTTGTATTTGCTGACCATACTTTTAAAGAATCCGAACTTTTTAATTTTAGATGAGCCTACCAACGATTTGGATATCGTTACATTGAATATTCTTGAAGAATTTTTAGAAGGCTATCAAGGTTGTATGTTAATGGTAACGCATGACCGTTATTTCATGGACCGATTAGTGGATCATGTTTTTGTGTTGGATGGAACAGGTGTGGTAAAAGATATACATGGTAATTACACGGATTATCGTGATTTGTTTGAGATTAGTGCTAAGCAACAAGCAAAGTTAGATAAAGCGAAAGCAGAGAAAGTAGAAGAGAAGATAGAAGCAGCTCCTGTGAAGAAATCGAAGTTGAGTTACAAAGAGCAGCGCGAGTTAGAGACGATTGAGAAAGAGCTGGAAGATTTAGAAGTAAAGAAAAAAGGTATTGTCGAATTGATGAATGATACGAACCAGTCGCACGATGCATTAGCTAAAGCTGCTGTCGACTATCAGAAAGTTGAAGAGACTATCGACTTAAAAACACTTCGTTGGTTGGAGTTGCAGGAAAAGTAATCTTGATGGTTGATTAAAATTCCTGTATCATTAAATTGAAAATCGTTTTTGTAATTTGATTTGTGTAGGTTTTGTTGCCTAAGTTATTTACCCAACGAATTCCGCGGACAGCATTGCAGAAGAAAATCTCGTCAGCATGTAATAAATCTTGTTGCGAGATACTTTGAATTTTCAGGTTGAAATTATTTTTCTGTAAAAGGGATATTAGGAAATTTCGAAAAACGCCATCTACACATCCATCAGAAACCGGAGATGTGTAAATTGTATTATTTGATATTGAAAAAAGGTTGCTGGTATTTCCTTCAATACAATTTTGCTGGTGATTTAAGATGATGACTTCATCTAAGTTGTTTTGTTGTGCATAGATAGAAGCCATTACGTAAAGCTGGCTGCTTAATGATTTTATACAACTATATTTTCCTGCTGCTTTGACTTGCTCATTATAAATATTGATTGAAAGTCCCTGCTCAGAAAACTGGTAAAAATCAACTAATTCGTTTGCAGTAATTAAATAGTTTATTTCATCCGAAGTAGAAGCATAGAGTCCACCGCCCCCGCGATAAATGTTCACACGGACACGCGCAAGTTTATTTAAGTTGTTGGCGCTTAATGCTTGATGAATATTCGATTTTAATTCCTGAAGAAAAGTTTCTGTGCATTTTAGTTGCAATAATTCACAAGAGCTTTTTATTCTTTGCAGATGGAATTCTTCTAGTAAGATTTCGCTTTTATGAATGCGCATCGACTCAAAAAAGCCATCGCCAAATAACAATGCGCGGTTGATAGCATTATCTGATTCAATAAAATTTCCGTTTAGGCAAATCATTAAAACGGAGGATTGAGTAATACGTGAACAAAATATTTTAGAATAGATGGATCAAGAATGATAGTGTAAAGCAATCCGAAAATAGCTCCATAAAAATGTGCATCGTGATTAATATTGGTGCCACCGCGTTTCGACATTGTGTATTCAAAGAACAAATAAAGCGGACCAAGAATTACTCCTGGTAAAGGTAGTATTCCGAAGATGTAAATCTTTTGCCAAGGATCGAATAAGATAGAAGCAAATAAAATAGCTGCTACAGCTCCAGAAGCCCCAAGGGAATTATAATACACATTGTCTTTGTGTTTATTTAACGAGGGAATATTCGCAACTAAAATTGATCCTAGGTATAGAATGGTGAAATAAATTTTTCCATTAGCAGGGAAGGCTTCACGGTAATACATTTCAACTACAGTTCCGAATCCTAGTAGCACCATCATATTGATAAGTAGGTGGAAAAATCCTGCGTGTAAAAATCCAGAGCTAATCAATCGCCAGTATTCCTTACGATGATGTACCATGTAGGGGTTAAGCATTCCTTTAGAAAGGAAAGTCGGATTGGAAAACCCGATGATGGACGTTGCGACTGTAAGTAGGAGGATTATGAATGTTATAGACATAGTTCAAAAATAGGAAGAAATTTGTTTGTGATGAAGAGCAGTAAAGATAAACGTTTGTAAATGCTTAATAACCGAATAATTATTTTCAGATGTTTAATTTTACTGCGGGGTGGGGCTGTTGTCCCCCCATGGTATTGAGAGATGATTTTTTGATTTTTCGCTGATTTGCTAATGAAACACAATGAATTTATTTAGCACATTAACCTATTGGCACATCGCGATCCCGTCATGAGGAATCGGGATTGGGACGCGAGCACATTAGCACTGACCCGTCCTAAAAAAGTTTACAGTTTTAATAATTAATCCTAGTATTAGATCAAGACAGAAATTTCCAATTACTTGACAACTTTACTTTCAAATTTCAAATTGTAAAGTAAATCACTACATGAACACAAGACAATTTCATTTTCGTTCTCTATTCATCAAATCCTCAAACTGCCAAACCTCCAAATCTTCAAATTATCAAATTATCACATTATCACATTATCAAATTAACTTAGTCGTTTGTAAATGCTTAATAACCGAATAATTATTTTCGATTAAATAATTTTACCGCGGGGTGGGGCTGCTGTCCCCCCATGGAGTTGAGTGCTTTTTTGTGACCCGTCCTAAAAAAGTTTACAGTTTTAATAATTAATCCTAGTATTAGGTCAAGACAGAAATTTCCAATTACTTGACTATTTTACTTTCAAATTTCAAATTTTAAAGTAAATCATTTCATGAATACAAGACAATTTCATTTTCGTTCTCTAATCATCAAATCCTCAAACTGCCAAATCTTCAAATTATCAAATTATCACATTAGCAAATTAAATTAGTCGTTTGTAAATGCTTAATAACCGAATAATTATTTTCGATTAAATAATTTTACCTTGGGGTGGGGCTGCTGTCCCCCCATGGAGTTGACTGCTTTTTTGTGACCCGTCCTAAAAAAGTTTACAGATTTAATAATTAATCCTAGTATTAGGACAAGGTAGAGATTCCCAATTACTTGACTACTTTACTTTCAAATTTCAAATTGTAAAGTAAATCACTTCATGAACACTAGACAATTTCAATTTCGTTCTCTATTCATCAAATCCTCAAACTGCCAAATCTTCAAATCTTCAAATTATCAAATTATCACATTAGCACATTAGCAAATTAAATTAGTCGTTTGTAAATACTTAAAATCGGATATTCATAATTCATCGATTTATTTTTGCAATCGTGAATTATACGCATGCTCATAACTGGCCATTGTTCAAGGAAGTTCCTGTGCTTCGGATTTTAATTCCATTTGTAATAGGAATAGTGCTGAATCTTATTGGACTAACAATATTAAATAGCAGTTTGCTAATGGTAAGTGTTATGATTATTTGTTTTGCTTTGTACAAAGTTTTTTTCAAAAGCAGTAATCGTCAAATTGTTTTTCATTTCGTTTTTATTGGATTGGGATATCTGCATGTGAACTTGCATCGTGAAATTTATTATCCAGATCATTTTTCGAATTTTCAAAAAGGACAATCACTTTTAATTATTAATTCTATTCCTGAGGTAAAAGCAAAATCGGTAAAGGTATTTGCAAAGGTCATTAGGGTAGGTGATAGTAATTCATCAGGACAAGTTTTACTTTATTTTAAAAAGGATTCAGCATCCATCAACTTGAAATACGGAGATGAAATTACTACGAATCTGATTTGTAAATCTATTGAGAATATCCCCAATTCTAATTTTGATTATCGTCAGTACTTAGCTAACAAACAAGTTTATCAGCAAGCGTATATAAAGTCGGGTGAGTGGAAATTAATTGCAGAGCATCAAGGAGATTTTTTCACATCTCTCGCGTATCAATATCGTGAATCTTGTCACAAAGTATTACAAAGTTCTTTGCAAAATCAAGAAGCATTTGCTGTTGCTTCTGCATTGCTGATTGGCGATGATGATGCTATTCCTAAATCTGTTTATCAGGCTTACACCGATTCAGGAACGATACATGTACTTTCTGTTTCAGGTATGCATGTGGGAGTTATCTATTTGTTGCTGGTATCATTATTTGGCCGAATGGAAAGAAATAAATTGTTACGTCCTATTTATTTTATTTCGATTTTAATTTTCATTTGGATGTATAGCATTCTTTCAGGATCGTCAGCATCTGTCTTTCGTGCTGCAACAATGCTCACCGTTGTTATTATTGGTAAGTGGATAAATGGGAATAGTCCAATTTATAATTCACTCGTGCTTTCTATGTTTGTTTTATTGTTGTACAATCCTTTTTATTTAACCGATAAAGGATTTATACTTTCTTACCTCGCTGTATACGGAATAGTTTATTTACAACCGAAAATACTTTCTATGTGGCGACTTAAAAGTGCAGTTGCCTATAAAGTAGGGGAATTTACATCCGTATCAATCGCAGCACAATTGATGACATTGCCTGTAAGTCTTTATCTCTTCGGAAAATTCCCTAACTATTTTATCATCGCTAATTGGATTGTGATTCCATTAAGTACCATCGCTATATATTTATCGATTGCCCAAATTGTATTTCAAAAATGGACAGTGTTGCTTAGTGTAATTTCTTTTTGTAACGAAAAGATTATTTGTTTTATGAATGATTTTTTAAAATTACTTACTCATGTAAAGGGGGCAGTGACAAATAATATTTTTATCTCTGTCTTTGAATGTTTTCTTTTTTATTGGATGTTGTTTGTAATTGCCGATTGGCTTTCAACGAAACGTTACACTTCATTACTACTTTTTTTAAGCGGTTATGCATTACTATTAGTTATAAATTTAATTTCTGAAATTAAATATTTACAGCTCGCTCAGTTTGAAAATCTCGTTCACACGTACTCCCTTATCAGTGTTTTTTAGTGTGCAACATTCATTCACGGCATCATGTTCGAAGAATAGTACATAATCATTAGCGACAGCTTCATTTAGAAATTTTGCTTTTTCGTCGAGCGTCAATAGAGGACGAGTATCATAACCCATCACATAAGGAATTGGTAAGTGGGCTGTCGATGGAAGTAAATCAGCCATAAATACAATCGTTCTTCCTTTGTAATTCACACAAGGTAACATCATCGCATCGGTATGTCCATTCATAAATTGTATGCTGATTCCTTCTGCAAATTCATCACCTTCATTAATAAATTTCAACTGACCTGATTCTTGAATAGGTAAAATATTTTCTTTCAGGAAGGATGCTTTCTCTCTTGCATTGGGTTTTGTTGCCCATTCCCAATGGCGTTCATTACTCCAGAATGTTGCATTCTTAAATGCTGGTCTGAATCCATTTTTTTCTGAATTCCATTCGATACTTCCACCACAATGGTCAAAATGTAAATGCGTTAAGAATACATCTGTGATATCATCTTTCGAAAAGCCTAACGATTTTAAGGAGGTATCTAAATTATCATTTCCATGCAGGTAATAATGTCCAAAGAATTTTTCATCTTGTTTATTGCCAATCCCATTATCAACTAGAATCAAACGGTTATTATGTTCAATCAAAAGACAACGCATTGCCCATGTGCACATATTGTTTTCATCGGCAGGATAAACTTTACTCCACATCGATTTAGGAACAACGCCAAACATAGCGCCTCCGTCTAGTTTAAAAAGTCCCGTATTGATAGTATGTAATTGCATAAAATAAATTTTTGTAAAAGTATTTATTTGATTTGAATTCTCCTCTTCACAGCCCATTGTTATTAAGTATGACTGTTATTCAGTTTTTATTTCTTAAAGTCGGATATTTTTGATATAAATATTATTCTATGAGAATTCATTTTATCGCGATTGGTGGAGCAGCAATGCATAATTTGGCATTAGCGTTACATAGTAAGGGTTATAACGTAACAGGTTCTGATGATGAAATCAACGAGCCGTCTAAAAGTCGTTTAGCAAAAGCAGGATTGTTGCCTTCTGAAATGGGATGGTTTCCTGAAAAGATTACTGCTGATATTGATGCCATTATTTTAGGTATGCATGCTCGTATCGATAATCCTGAATTAATAAGAGCTAAAGAACTGGGGTTAAAAATCTTTTCTTATCCTGAATATTTATACGAGCAATCGAAAGATAAAAAACGTGTAGTAATAGGAGGGAGCCATGGTAAGACTTCTATTACTGCAATGATATTACATGTGCTAAGTGCTTGTAATATGAAATTCGATTATATGGTAGGCTCTCAGCTCGAAGGCTTTGATACAATGGTGCGATTAAGTCACGATGCACCTGTGATTATTCTCGAAGGTGATGAGTACTTATCTTCTCCTATCGACCGCCGACCAAAATTTCATTTGTATCATGCAGATATCGCTTTGTTGAGTGGTATCGCTTGGGATCATATCAATGTGTTTCCAACCTTTGATAATTATGTAGAACAGTTTCGGATTTTTGTTCGCCAGTTGCCTTCTGATGGAACATTAGTCTATTGTGAAAATGATAGTGAAGTGGTGAAGGTAAGTAGTGAGGCAAATGCTAGAGTTAATAAAATTGGATATACTGTTCCTGCACATGAAATTCGTGATGGGATTACTTACTTGCAGACTGATGTAGGCGAAGTTTCATTAATGGTTTTTGGAAAACATAATTTGATGAACTTAGAAGGAGCGAGAAATATTTGCAATCAACTTGGGATTACCAATGAGCAATTTTATCAGGCTATTTCAACTTTTAAAGGTGCTGCTCGTCGTTTGGAATTAGTTTCAAGAAGTACTGAGCGTATCGTTTATAAAGACTTCGCACATTCGCCTTCAAAATTAAAAGCAACCATTGCTGCAGTAAAAGAGCAGTTTGTCAATCGTCGTTTGATTGCCTGCATGGAGTTACATACCTTCAGTAGTTTGAATGCAGCTTTTTTAGATGAATATGCAAATGCAATGGATATGGCAGATGAAGCCATCGTTTACTTTAATGCGCATACCATCGAACATAAGAAGCTACCGCCTATAACTGTTGAGCAAGTGCGCAAATCGTTTAGCAGAGAAGATATAATAGTGTTCGATACAACAGATGCCTTACGAATTCATCTTGCTAGTTTGCCAAAGAATGGCGACGTTGTTTTAATGATGAGCTCTGGGACTTTTGATGGGCTGGATTTGAAGACGATTTAAATTATAAATAAAGCTTGTATTAATCAAAATTTATTACATTTGAATATAAATATATTTTATGAAGAAATTTGTTTGGCTATTTATCATAATAGCAACTTCCTTTAATGCAAATGCTCAGTCCATTTACTTTAATTTTGCGAATGGGACCAACGGACAATATCCTTTACTCGATGTGCAGCATATCGACTTTTCGAGTACCGACATGCAAATGCATTTAACTAATGGTACGCTTGTAAGCTGGAATACTACGGCAATCATCAGCTATAAATATTTGCCATATATCACAGCACTTTCAGAGGTTCCGAATATTGCAATTGGCATGGAGGTTTCTCCAAATCCTTCTAATGGTGATGTTCAAATAAAGTACACCTTACCAGTTCATCAAAAGCTGGAGTTAGCCATTTACGATTTAAAAGGACAATTAATTGAGCAGCGAGAAATAGGGGAGCAAGATTCAGGGAGCTATACGCAACAGTGGCATGCAGTAACAAAAGGTGTGTATCTGATTAAGCTATCAACTGAACAGCAGGTTGTTAGTAGGAAGGTTGTGATACTGTAATGCATCATTAATTATTAATATGAAAAAAATAATTCTCTTATTCATTTTCTTTTCTATAAAGAACGTTTTCGCTCAATCTGAAATGAGTATTTTCTATTCCAATGGAACAATAGCGCATATTCCA
>CANGJU010000081.1 GCA_947453935.1 Bacteroidota bacterium
TAGAAATTGGCGAACATCAAATTACAATTAATAGCAATGAGTTAAATGGAATTTATTTACTGCGTTGCGAATTTGATAATCAGCAATACACTAACCAAATTTCATTTATAAAATAAATTCGTATAGTCATGGCCGATAGTTTTACTTTTAAAACGACCTATGTAGTTTATTCTACACCAAAGGAAGTATTTGAAGCATTAACAGACTCAGGAATTATTGCTGCCTGGGGCGGTGGAATAAGTGTAGTTGAAAATCATGTTGGAGGACATTTCGAGTGGTTTGATGGAGATGTGGAAGGAGTGGTTACCGCATATGTCCCTGAGCAGGAGCTGGGCTTCAGCTGGAAGCCAGTGGAATGGAGCAAGAATACTAAGCCCTCGCAAGTGAATATTAAATTGAAAACACATTCCGCTGGAACAGATGTGGTGCTTGTTCATACCGATTTCCCATCGCAGGATATAGCAGACAGAAGTGGAAATGGCTGGATAGATTTTGTATTAGACCCACTCAACGATTATTTCGTTACACAAAAAGAATTTAAACAATCATAATTATAGGAAAGTCCACCGCGGTGGGCTTTTTTACTTATTACTAAAAACCATTATTGAAAGTCAATTGTTAATTTTTATATTTACTCTGCTATCTTTGTAACAATGAAAAATACCTTAGAAGGATTATACAGTCATAGTTTAACTAATTACCAACGCCTTTTAACTCGCGAAGTTAAAATTGGCGATTTGTTACTTGGAAATAATCACCCGATACGCGTTCAAAGTATGACCACTACTGATACGATGGATACTATCGCAACAGTAGAACAATCTATACGCATGATTGAAGCTGGCTGCGAACTAGTGCGTATTACAGCTCCTAGTATAAATGAAGCAAAGAATCTTGAAAATATAAAGGCAGAACTTCGTAAAAGAGGATATACAACACCGTTAGTAGCTGATATTCACTTTACGCCGAATGCAGCTGAAGTGGCAGCAAGAATAGTCGAGAAGGTTCGTGTTAATCCAGGTAATTTTGCAGATAAAAAGAAGTTTGAAGAAATTGAATATACCGATAACGAATATAACGCAGAACTTGATCGTATTCGAGAACGTTTTATTCCGTTAGTTAAAATTTGTAAAGAGTATGGTACTGCCATGCGTATCGGTACAAACCATGGTTCATTGAGTGATCGTATTATGAGTCGTTATGGCGATACCGCACATGGCATGGTTGAATCGGCTCTTGAGTTTTTACGAATCTGTGAATCGGAAAACTATTTCAACATCGTACTTAGTATGAAGTCAAGTAATCCACAGGTGATGGTGCAAGCCTATCGTTTGTTGATTGCGCGTATGAATGCAGAAGGCATGAACTATCCACTTCACTTAGGTGTTACCGAAGCTGGGGAAGGAGAAGATGGTAGAATTAAATCCGCAGAAGGAATAGGTACATTGCTGGAAGACGGGATAGGAGATACAATACGTGTATCATTAACAGAAGATCCTGAATTTGAAATACCCGTTGCGAAAGCATTAGCAAATCGCTATTTAAGTCGCGAAGGTCACGTAGAAATTTCACCATTAAAAAATAAGCCGACTCTGATTGAAGCTAACGGAAACGAATTACCTAAGGTGGAAGGTTTGCCGTATTCTCCTTTTGAATACACTAAACGACCAACAACTAATTTTCAGAATATAGGTGGTAATAACGTCCCTGTTGTAATTGCTGATTATTCAAAGCATGATTCAATCTCTCCCGCTTCTTTATTCGGTGTAGGGTATAATTATCAGGTAAATTTAGATAAATGGAATATTTCTGATTTAGCGTGTGATTATATTTTTGCTGGAAACAACAAAATTAATTTTGAAATTCCTGGCACCTTAGGTGTGATTTATAATTATAATCAATGGGTTCAACTTTCTGATCACAATAGAAAATATCCAATCATAGAGGGGTTTGCAATAACCAATGAAACAAAATTTCATGCTCAAATGAATTTTATCCGTTGTGATGCCACTAAGTTAAACGAAGTATTGTTTGATAAGCTTCCAACGAATACCGTAATAGTGCTATTTTCAAATAATACACATGCAATGCCTTCTATCCGAAGAGCAATTATTGAGCTTTTTGAAAAAGGAATGAAGTTGCCAGTAATTATTGAACGCGATTATGCGATTAACAATAATGAAGATTATCAATTGTATGCTTCAACTGATGCTGGCGGATTGTTATTAGATGGAATGGGTGACGGATTATTTCTTCGTGCTAACGGGATTGCCTCACCGCAAATGATTAATAGTTTAGCATTCGGTATTTTGCAAGCTGCACGAACAAGAATTTCAAAAACAGAGTATATCAGTTGTCCTAGTTGTGGTAGAACATTGTTCGACTTACAAGAAACAACCGCTAAAATACGTTCGCGTACGAGTCATCTGAAAGGAATTAAAATTGGAATCATGGGTTGTATTGTAAACGGACCAGGAGAAATGGCGGATGCTGATTATGGTTATGTAGGTTCTGGGGTAGGTAAGATTACGCTTTACAAAGGGAAAGAGGTCGTTACTAAGAGTATTCAGGCCGAAGAAGCAGTTGATGCTTTAATTAATCTGATTAAGCAACATGGCGATTGGGTAGAGCCGGTTTTAGAGTAAAAATTAATTAGTAAGTATTGATGCTATGAAGCAGCAGGTATATTTTCACGATTTAGATAGCATCGATTATAAAGAATGCTGGGATTTACAAGAACGTCTTCTAACGGGAATTGTTAATGATAAAATGGCCAACCGGGAAAAGGTAACAGGTCAACCAATTTCATCTCGACATTATCTTTTGTTTTGTGAGCATCCTCATGTGTTCACGCTTGGCAAGAGTGGTTCAGCAAATCACTTATTAGCAGATGAAAATATATTAAAGGCAAAGCAAGCAACATTCTATAAGATAAATCGTGGTGGAGATATTACCTATCATGGTCCAGGACAATTGGTAGGTTATCCAATTTTCGATTTAGATTTTTTCTTTAATGATATTCATAAATACTTACGTTTTTTAGAAGAGGCGATTATTCTAACCTGCGCTGATTACGGATTAACTGCTGGCCGAATTCCAGGATTAACAGGAGTATGGCTTGATATTGAAGATCCAATTAAAGCAAGAAAGATTTGTGCTTTTGGAGTACGTTGTAGCAGATGGGTAACAATGCACGGATTTGCATTTAATGTGAATAGCGATTTAAGTTACTTCAACATGATTGTTCCTTGTGGTATTACCGACAAAGGTGTTACATCATTACAAAAAGAATTAGGGCGTGAAATAGATCTTGAAGAAGTAAAAGCAAAAGTACTGTTGCATATGCAGGAATTATTTAATTTCAGTATTCAAACCCCGCCCAACAGCACGTTACCTTGGCTGGAAAACGATAGCATCACATCTGCATGAAAATTCTAAAATTTATTTTAAAAGCAATTGCATTAATTGCGCTGCTTATTACGCTATTCATTTTTGTGAGTGGTAAAACGTATTTGTTCAAAACGCTGGTATATAATTTTGTTGGAATTGATGATCTCGATTTGTTTGAAACAAGATTGGTAAAAACAAATAATCCAATTGAATGGCCTGCATCGGTAAATTATAATAAAAAGCCAATGCCTGGAAAACTTGAAGCCACACTGAAACAGTATCAGTCGATTGCTTTTTTAGTTTTTAAAAACGATTCAGTTTTAAATGAATTCTATTGGGATGGGTATAACGATTCATCGCTTACGAATTCATTTTCCATGGCTAAGAGCTTTATTAGTGTTTTAACGGGCATTGCATTAAAGGAAGGAAAGATTAAAAGCTTAGATCAGAAAGTTGGCGATTTTATTCCTGAATTTAAAGAGGGTAATCGAAATAAACTTACCATACGTCATTTGTTAACGATGTCTGCAGCATTAAGCTGGGAAGAGTCTTATATAAATCCGCTTGGTCCTACTACAGAGGCGTATTATGGTACTGATTTAAAGGGCCTGATTTTAAAGCAGGATGTTATTGGTGAGCCTGGTAAGTCATTCAATTACCAAAGTGGAGTTTCACAATTATTGGCTATGGTAGTAGAAAAAGCCACAGGTGAAAAAGTAGCTGATTATGCCGCTAAAAAATTATGGCAGCCGTTGAATGCAGTACGCGATGCGCAATGGAGTCTTGATAAAAAAGATGGAACAGAAAAAGCCTATTGTTGTTTTTATTCGAATGCAAGAGACTTTGCGCGGATAGGTTCGTTATACCTGCATCATGGTAATTGGAAAGGGAACCAAATTGTAGATTCGTCTTATGTGGCTGAAAGCGTTACTCCCTATCCGTTAGATAATAATGGAAGTCCCAATGCTATTTATGGCTATCAATGGTGGATTGGAAATTATTCAGGTAAAAAAGTTTTTTATTGCCGAGGAATATTAGGCCAGTATATTTGTGTTATACCAGACGAAAATATAGTGTTCGTTCGTTTAGGTCATAAGCGAGGAGAAAAGAATGCAGACGGAACATTAACAGATTTGCCTGTTTATGTAGAAGAAGTTTTAAAATGGACAAAATAAAAAAAGATGTTAAAGGATATAAATAGAGAAGAGATAGAAGATATTGCGATTGCAGTTGTACCTAGTGAAGAAGATAATAGTGTTTGGGAAGTGTACATGATTAATCTGAAAGAAGAAGGATTAGAGAATGTTATTGTAGCCAGCAAAGGATACGGAATTTATAAAGGAGAGGAAGTGAAAACTTCGGTATTGCGTCATTACCTTGGTTCATTTGAACCGTTAGACATTCGAATGATTGAACCTATTCAAAAAGAAGTTTTTGGATTGAATAACGAGTATTGGGTTAGTTTTTATATTGGTCAGAATATCTTTGATAAGAAATTTATTTTTCTTCCTGAGTCAATTACTGAAGAAAATTTTATACGAATTCCTTTTATTGATCGACAGGGAGTGATGATTAGATAAACTTAAACGTTTGTAAATGTTTAATGCTTGGTTCCGCATTGTTTTGGCTGGTATTTTTACCCCCGGGGGGACTTTTCACAATTCCGTTTGCAAATACTTATTTAATCAGTTAAACTTACTTTTTTAGACAAGTTATTTTAAGCAATAAAAATTAAACGTTTGTAAATGATTAATCCTTGATATTAATTATCTTGTGTATCTATTTTTGCGAAAAAAATTATGCTTAAAAATATTGCAATCGAAAATGTTCTATGTCTGGATATTGAAACTGTTCCTCAGTATAAAACATATGATGAAGTTCCAGAAGAAATTAGACCGCTATGGAAACGCAAAGCGGATAAGTTAAAAAAGGAAGATACAGAAGATCATGTCAGTATTTATGATCGCGCAGGTATTTATGCAGAGTTTGGTAAAATCATTTGCATCTCTACAGGTTTTTTAAATCACACCAGCGATGGAAGAGAGTTTCGAATGAAATCATTTTACGGACATGATGAGAAAGAATTACTGGAAGATTTTGCGCAGTTACTTCGGAAGCTAAAACCGACTATGCTTTTATGCGGACATAACGGAAAAGAGTTTGATTTTCCGTATTTATCACGACGAATGATTATCAACGGAATCGAGCTTCCGCCTCAATTAGATAATAGTATGAAGAAGCCTTGGGAAGTACCTCATTTAGATACGATGGAGTTGTGGAAGTTTGGTGATTATAAAAGCTATACCCCGTTAAATCTTTTAGCTAACGTATTAGGTATTCCGAGTCCGAAGGATGACATCGATGGTAGTCAGGTTGGAAATGTATATTGGATCGAAAACAATCTCGAACGCATCGTTACCTATTGCCGTAAAGATGTCATCACTGTTATGCAGATATTACTTCGCTTCAAAGGACAAGAGTTGCTAGATGAGTATGAAGTAAAAATTTAAAAATTTTATTGGGGATGTGTTTGATAATTAGGCTGTGTTAGTAGTGAATATTCTCCTTTTTATCACAATGCTATTTATTTTTAAATTTTTCAAAATCAATTTAAGTTGGAATTTTGCTGGTCAAAAAGGCCCTTTCTTATTTATAAAGCTGCAAATCAACAACATAAATAAAAGCTCCTTGAAGTTTTTTATGATTTATTGCCTATTTTCTTTCGTAGCTTACTGACATTTATTACTTTTGCACCCCTTGCACCCTTGTGTAATTTAAATGTTGAAAAGTGGCAACGCACAATAAAGATTTAGTCGTTAAGTTCATCAGCTTACCAGCTGGAATTCATGAGTTTAACTTTCACATTGGGGATGAGTTCTTTGAGCAGTATCCGAATAGTCTTATTCACAAAGCAAACGTGGAAGTTGATGTTGTCTTACATAAATCGACAACCATGGAGCTGGACATTGAAATAAATGGAGAAGTTGAGGTAGAATGTGGCCGATGTCTCGAAAATTTCACCATGCCTGTGAATGCGCATCAACATCTCTTAATTCGAATGGTTGAAAGTCCGAATGCAGAAGATGATGATATCGATACAATACATATTGCCAATTCAGCCAGTGAACTAGTCTTGAATAATCATATTTATGACTTTGTTACGCTGGAAGTTCCATTTAGTCCTACACACCCTGACATCAATAATGAGCCTGGTTGTGTGAATGAAGCGCTTGATTCTTTATCAGAAGATGAAACAGAAGAAAGCACAGAAGAAGTAAAGGATGAACGATGGAGCGCACTGAAAAAAATAAAATTGAATTAACTAATAAATAATTAAGTACTATGCCAAATCCTAAGCATAAACACTCGAAATCAAGAAGAGACAAACGCAGAACGCATTATAAAGCGACTGCTCCTACAATTGCAGTTGATGCAACTACAGGTGAAGCACATCTTTATCACCGTGCTTACTGGTACGAAGGAAAATTAATGTACAAAGGTAAAGTAGTAATGGAGCGCGGAGCTTAATTACAACTATAGCTTTATCAATAAAATTTAAATTTCTTCAAAGGAAAATTGTTCAACATGAAGATTGGTGTTGATATCATGGGTGGGGATTATGCTCCACTTGAAATTACGAAAGGAGTCATTGAAGCACTACCTCATCTTGGGGAAGGTGTTGAGTTGGTTTTGTTCGGCGATATCGCTGCTATCACGCAACAATTTAACGACGCCGGTGCTGATATTTCGAAAGTTACCATTGTTGCAACAACAGAGGTGATCGGAATGGATGAACATCCAACGAAAGCAATTACACAAAAGCAAGATTCCAGTATTGCCCGCGGATTTGAATACCTGAAGCGAGGTGATATCGATGCATTTTGCGGAGCTGGTAACAGCGGTGCAATGATGGTAGGAGCTATGTTTAGTGTAAAAACAATTCCTGGCGTTTTACGTCCTGCAGTTTGTTCTGTACTCCCTAAAGAAGATGGTCCTTGGGGCGTTTTTTTAGATGTAGGTTTGAATGCAGATTGTAAACCAGAAATGCTTCAGCAATTTGGTGTTTTAGGTAGTCTATATCTTGAACACGTGCACGGCTTTAAAAGTCCGAAAGTTGGATTGATGAACATCGGAGAAGAAGAAGAAAAAGGAAGTGTTCTCACGCAGGCAACACATCAATTGCTTAAAACGACAAAAGACATCAACTTTATTGGGAATGTTGAAGGTCGTGATTTGTTTAACGACAAAGCAGATGTGATTGTTTGTGATGGCTTCACAGGAAATGTAATCTTGAAGCTTGCTGAGTCTTTCTATAATTTAATTCAGAAACGTTCAATTACAGATTCGTATTTTGAACGCTTCAATTATGAAAATTACGGAGGTACGCCGGTGTTAGGTTTGAATGCTCCTGTAATTATTGCTCACGGAATTTCAAATGCCCGTGCAGTAAA
>CANGJU010000082.1 GCA_947453935.1 Bacteroidota bacterium
TTCTGTAAAGTGTTCAAGGGCTTCGCGATTTTGAAGAACCTTAGGATCTTTAGCTGCTGCCTCCTGAAACATTATCTCTGCATGGCATTTATCATGAGACAATTGTGCAGAAGAATTTTGTATTAAACCTGAAGTTAAAAGAGCTGCAAGTAACAAGAACTTTTTCATAGTAAGGGGAATCTAATGTTTTGAGGTGGCTAATTTACGAAATTTAGCGACTCCCCCCCCCATAAAGTAATAGCCCCATAGCAAAGGCTATAGGGCTATTTTACAATCCAATTATAAATGTTTAAATATTTCGCAGATCGTTCATCTTCGACTTCAATTTTGCGATTTCATCTTTTGCCTTTTGAATTTTCTGTTCGTACTCTTCTTTTAAAGCATTGGCATTTTTAGAGTTAGCAAAAAACCCAAGGTTGTTTTCAAGTAATTGCACTTCTGAACTCAATTTTTCCATTTTCGATTTCAGGTTTCTTGAATCATCATTTCCGCCTTTCTGATCGTTATTTCTTGGCGCTCTGTCTTGACGCTCAGGACGTTCCTGACGAGGACGGAATGCCTGCTTATATTCAGGTTTCGATTTTAATTCGTTGAAGTGAACTTGAATAGCATTTCTAAATCGCGTTTGTATCGCTTCTTTTTCTTTAATTGGCACTAAACCGATATCAGTAAACGAACGTTGGAAAACCTTTAGCTGTTCAATAGCTTCATTCGCATCTTCCGGAATTTTATATTGCTCTACTTCGGCAATCAAACTCATTTTCTTTTGAAGATTTTCTCCCTGTTGTTCATCCTGAACAGCGAAATGAGCTGTTTTACGAGCGAAATACTCATCGCTCACCGCTTTAAAACGTTGCCATACTTTTTCATTCTTATCACCTGCGGGCCCAATTTTTTTCCATTCCTGTTGCAGACGAATTAATTCTTGTGTAGTCGCCTTCCAATCAGTACTGTCTTTTAAAGCTTCCGCTAAAACACATAATTCTGTTTTTTGCTGAAGGTTATTAGCAAACTCTTGCTTTTTATTTTTGTAATAGTTGTCTTTATTTTTGAAGAACTGATCACAAGTTGATTTGAAATTATTCCAGATTGTCTCATTGCTCTCCTTCGGTGTAGGTCCGATTTTTCTCCACTCCGTTTGCAACTCAAGTAACCGCTGCAAAGCTTCTTGCCATTGCGTATGCTTATCGTGATTTTCATTTACGATTGCAGTGGCCCTTTCAAGCAATGCTGTTTTAGCAACTAAGTTTCCTTCAAATTGCTGTTGTTGCGCCTCATTATATTGACGTTTGTTTTCAAATATTTTATCAACTGCTTCTTTAAAACGCACCCAAATTTCAGTGCGTTTCTCACGCGGAACTCCACCTATTTCTCTCCACTTATTTTGTAATGCTTGTGACTCTTGAATTGCTTTATTCAATGATGGCTCAAGCATCAACTCTTCTGCACGCTCACACAATTGAATTTTCATTTCAAGATTTTTCTTCATTTCTAAATCTTGCAACTCACGATTCAAACGGATGAATTCAAAAAAACGATCGCTGTATAACTTATAAGTCATCCATAAATCGTTCGCATTTTGCGGTGGAACAGGACCGATGCCTCTCCATTTTGCTTGAAGTTCATGAAATTCATTAAATGCCTTCGACATATCTTCTTCTTTTTGCAAAATGTTTTTCATCTGCGAAAGAATTTCATGCTTTAACTTAAGATTTGCCTGGCGAATTTTTTCTTGTCCCAATACAAATTCCGAACGACGCTTTTGATAATGCTTATAGGCATCAAAGAATTTAATCTCAATTTGATCTTGATAATCGAATTCTTCTTTCACGCCACCCTCTTCTAAAAACTTAGCAAGAGCCACACTTTTTTCTTGCTGTACGATGCCTTGAAAAGCATCACGCGCAGCATTTATTCTGTTTTTAACAGCATTCACTTTATCGTGCTTGCTGTATGTTTCCATTTTTTCGAGAAGCTCCTGTTTTGAAAGCTGTGAAAAATCTTCATCTGGCTCTACTTCTGCCTCTACTTCTTCTATCTCTTCTACAGGCAACTGATTGAGGTGTTCTTCTTCTTCTTGAACCTCTTCTTTTGCTTCAATAACAGCTGGCTCTTCGTGAACCTCTGCTGCTTCGTTAGAAATTTCTTCGATAGCAGGCGCATTCTCAACAACCTCTTCAACTTGTTCCGTTGTTTCTTCAACAACTTTTTCTTCATTTACAGGAGAAGAATTTTCGTTCTCCATTTCATTACCTTGGTTAAGGTTTTCTGATGCATCATCTTGATGCTCCATGTTCGCAGGATTCTGATCCATTTTAGAAATTTGTTTAGTACAGTTGGTTTCCCAACTCTAAGGGTTAATTACTATTAATTATTAGTACACTTTTAATGCTTTAACATTGAGGAGGAGCAAATATACCTCACGCAACTGTTAATTTGCAAGGCCTAATACGTGAGTGTTTTAAAAAGGTTGGCGAATGACCGATTTTTAGACCTCATCGTTGTGCAACCACTGCGGAAACGGAGGAGGATTATAGTGATTTAGCAGATGGATTAGCTTTTTAAAATCGCTTTCTGCTTGTAACATATGCTGATGCACTGGAGCGACAAAACCATTTTCGCTCATCGATTGAATAAAAGATAATAGTCCATCAAAGAACCCTTCGGTATTTAAAATCCCTACCGGTTTTTGGTGTAACCCTAATTGCGCCCATGTGAGAATTTCGAATAATTCGTCCATCGTTCCAAATCCACCAGGCAAGGCCACAATTGCATCACACATTTCGCTCATCATTAATTTGCGTTCATGCATCGAATTTACCTTATGCACTTCCGTTAGACCTTCATGAATAATTTCTTTACGTGATAAAAACTTAGGAATAATTCCAGTTACATATCCGCCTTTTGAAAGAGCACCATCAGCAACGGCGCCCATAACTCCAATCATTGCTCCACCATAAATTACTTTTATGTTGTTTTCGGCTAGGTACTGTCCGAACAAAAAACCTTGTTCCTTATATGTAGGATTTGCTCCTTCTTTCGACCCACAAAAAACTAAAACGCTGTTTATCTTCTTCATTAATTATTGAATTACAATTGCGGTTGAGCCAATATAATTTTCTCCCTGCAATTTGATGTAGTATAATCCTTTGCTTAAATTTAATTGAATATCATTTTTCTGATTTGCCTTCACTTCATTTTCAAAAACTTTTTTTCCTAAGGCGTCCAAAACAATCATATTAACTTTTTGATTTTTTAAATCATTTAAATCTAATGTAAAGCTACCATTATTTACCGTTGGATAAATTTTAATATTGGATGTAGATGCTTGAACTTGACTTATTCCCGTTAAGGTATTTAAATCTGTTTCCCATATCCCACGGCCGAAAGTAGAAACATAAATTTTATTTGTTACCTGATTAAATTCAATATCAGTTGTAATTACGTTTGGAAGTCCTTGGCTATACAACACCCACGTAGTAGAAGCTGAATCTAATTTATAAACGCCAATATCAGTTGCGGCTAACAGCATTGCTGTACCTGGTACATTTTTCACACAGTTAACAGGAATATTAGGAAGATTATAAGTGATATTCTGCCACGTCGCACCATTATTATTGCTCATAAATACTTTTTGTCCACTAACAAAGCCTGCTGTTGTAACGTAAATCGTATTTGCATTTTGCCTGTTCACTTCAACAGATGTAAAATAAAGTGAATCTGGAAGTCCTGCTGTTCTATCATTCCATGATGACCCTCCATTAGTTGACACAAACAAAGCACCAGGTTCATTATATTCATAACGTACACGCCTAGCCGCAACTAGTATATTAGGATTACTTTCACCAACGGCCAGCGCTGAAAGTTCTACTGCGTTTCCTGTTGCTGTCGAAAAATTAGAAATTGCCTGCCATGTATTTCCATTATCTATTGATTTAACTACATTTTGAAATCCAACATAAAAAGTTCCTGGCTGTGTATAGTCTGCAATAATAGGTGTTGTCCATTCAGCTGCTTCATTATTTATATTTGGATAAAATCCTTGACTCGACATTCCATTATCTGTTGAATAATAAAATCCGCCATACTGACTACATCCTAAAACGATGTTATCATCCAACGGGTCTAAATAATTATCCATTCCATCACCTCCAAAAATGCAAGACCAGCTATTTCCGTCGAAATAAAATGTTGAATTATCTTGTGCCCCCGCAACTATTCTACCTGTTACATTTTTCGAACTCGACAATCGGTAAAAAGATGTTACACCTAAACCATTGCCTAGATTAGTCCATTGGGTTGGCCAAGGAGTACCATTGTTAGCATCGGTCCAAGGCTGACTTATTACTGTACTCGTGCGTGAAAGTCCTCCATCATTACAAACAAAAATATTTCCTGTTGATGGTTGTTGTTTGATAAAGTGCACATCTGCGTGTACGGTAGGACCATAACTGGTTGTCCAATGACTAACAGGATTAAAGGTCTGACCACCATCATTGCTCGCCCAAATATTAATACCACCAACATACAATTCATCTTTGTTAGTTTGGTTAACACAGAGCGCTAAATCATACGTACCTTGTCCACCACTTCCGTTGCCGTCATAATAATCGAGCAGGTTTAACCCCACGTTCATATTATTCCATGTTTGTCCTGCGTCTATCGATTTATATAGTCCTTCCATGCCACCATTAACATCAACTGTCAATGCATAGATGCAAGATGGATCACTCGGTGCAATACATAATTTAGTTCGTTGAATTACACCTGTAGGAGGAAAACCCGTATTGAGCATTGTCCACGTTTGACCAAAATCATTCGATTTATAAATAGCCGCATTACCTTCATTCGCATTCCTTACCCATCCACTAGCAGCATATAAAATTGTAGGCGATGTAGGATCTTGAACCATATCCCACATTAAAGAATCAAGTGTCTTATTCCATGTTTGTCCTGCATCACTACTTGCATAAACACCATTTACTCCACACGCTACTAAATTATTAGTGTTTGTTGGATGAATAATAATTTCACGAATGAGAGAGGCATCACCTTGCTGCAAATTAAAACTCAAGCCCGTTGTTGACCACGTTAGACCGCCATCAGTTGTTTTATAAACACCTAATCCGTAATGCGTATTTCTTTTTCTACCATTCAAGAACAATCCTATACCTACATATTCGAAATCGCAAAGCGATACATACATCTCATCTGGATTCAGTGGATTAATTTCAATATCACTCACGCGAGTAATTGGAAGTTGATCTGTTAATGGCATCCATGTTTGTCCATTATCTGTTGTCTTCCAAACTCCCCCTTGTGCAACTCCCGCAAAATAGGTGTTTGGATCAGACGGATGAAAAGCAATACAGTTAATACGACCAATGCCATTCTCCATATAGCCTGTTAGGTTATTCGGGATAGTATAAGGACCAACAGGAGTCCAATTGCCACCACTAATCTTACTAGTATTATTTTGCAACTTCTGATTAGCAACTTTAATTAAATCGTTAAGATAATTATATGCAGAAATATTATCTCCACGTCCATCAGTATGCAGATATAAATCGGAAGCAAAGCGTCGGTAAGATTTCCAACCCTTTACTTTTGATAAGTCTGTTTTCTTTTTCCATTCATTAAAATCAAATTCCGACTTTGAAAATGTAGTTGAAGAAGTATTTTCTTTTCTGAATGGTTGAGCAGAAAGTATATAAGTGCTTACTATCAGCGATATTGTAAAAAATAATTTTTTCATTTTGTATGATAATTAAACTCCAAATTGGCGCAAGTGATGATCTAAATGTTTGTACATCCCAATACCCCATTGTTCTGGTGTTAAATGTCCGAAAAATCCATGAGGTGCAGCTGTACATTTTGATGGACCACCTTCAGAAAACTGTAAAATCTTTTTTATCAATGATTCTTTCTCTGCTTCGAAATTAAATTGTCCACTCATTTTAAATAACTCCGCAGTAGCAATATTTTTTTGAAATGGCTTTTCGTTGTAAAATGATGACTTAAAAAGTGGTCCTAAAATATATCCAATAAAAATTCGCTTTACCTTTTTTTCTCCTAATGCTACTTCCATTCCTGTTTTACAATGAGCCAGCATCTGAGCAACATTCATAGTTCCCCATAATTTTTCTGAAACAGGAGATAACTTGTGAATACGATTTATTATTTCATCATAAGATGATTTATCATAAATGGATTGTATCATATCATTAAGATTATCAAGCAAAGTTAATCTTAATTATTTGCATAATACAGGTGAAATTTATCAATCATGAAAACCTTGGCCAGCCAAAATTTTTGCAACATATTTTTGAATACGAGAAGCTCGGGTTGCCGACTGTTTAGCATCTGAAAAATAAATTAAATACCCTCGTTGACGTCCAGGAGTCAGTTTATAAAAAGCTGTTTCTAATTTTGGATTTTGATCGAATGCTTCCTGCAATTCGGGGATTATTTCTTTTTCTGATTTAGTTGCAATTATTTTTACTCCTGATTGTTCAATCGCAATAGATTCTTGAATGTATTGAAGAATTACCTTTTTAATTTTAATGATCTGCTTTGAATCCGTAAACCTAAATTGACGAACAGTATTCGAATTTTCTCCAGGACTTATTAATAAACTTAACTCATCCTTTAACAAAGATCCTTTGAAAAAACTAAGTGAACAATAATCCTTGAATGCAGCCAGCATTAAAATATTCTTTCCATTCAATGTGTAACAAGGCATACTCCACTTAAGCTCTTCTGTTAATCCTGTTTGAAGGATAATTGATCGAAGTAAACGCAATTCCTCCGACCAATGGTGTACTTTACACTTTGGTGTTTGAAATAACTTACAACGTCCGCAACCTTCCGTTAAATACTGATCAATTGAAATAATTTTTGACGCCATTAAATGATATGTTCAATAGCGAAAGTAATGAATAATTATTTCAATAGTTATTGACTACAGCGGATACGTCTCAATAATCCCTTTCAACTTTTCAATTGTTAAAGTTTTCTCTATAAATCCTGTTACAATTGGATAAGATAATGACTTCTCTTTATCGCGCTCAGCTAATGATGAGCTTAGAACATAGATTCGAAGATCTTTGAATTTCTCTGTTGGATATTTCATTAACTCATCCAAATATTCAAAGCCATCCATTTCAGGCATGCGAATATCTAAGAATAAAAAATGAGGCATTTCATGTTTTCCTTCCAACGCTTCTTGTAAAAACTCCAACCCCTCTGTACTTGAATTAAACAAGTCTATTTGTGCAGTACTGTCAACAGTTTTAATAACCTCTGTATGCAAGAAGTTAAAAATTGTATCATCATCTACTAGTAAAAATCTTCTCATGATATGCTATGTACTTTTTCTGAATCTTATAAACGACTAAATTAAGAATAAAAATTCATTAAGAATTTAATTAAGAATTTCCCCAATTTAGATAGATCAAAAAATAAAATGGTTCTTTAGATAAGTCAATTTACGAAAATATTAACACTAATTAAAAATATGCTAAAGTTTTAAATAGTATTTTCGCAAGTAATGAAGAAAGTAATAGTCTTTATTTTTATTTTAGTTTTGACGAATAGCTGCTTTGCTCAGCGGGTATTTGTATTCGGAAAAGTCTACGATACTGAGTTCCCAACTATGCAACTACAACAGGTGATGGTTGTCAATCAGCAATCACAAATGGGAATATTTGGGGGCAACGACAATAGCTTTCAAATTCAAATTGATAAGTCGGATACCCTTATTATATCAGCACTTGGGTATGCAAGAAAAAAA
>CANGJU010000083.1 GCA_947453935.1 Bacteroidota bacterium
ATTATAAATCCCTTCAGGTGGTAGCCTTTATTCATTGTGATTAATTAAAATTAGTTTTGCTTAAAAAGTTCTTCGTATAGTGGTTTTAATTGCTTACGAAGATATTTAATTGCGTAATGCTTGCGCGACAGAAGGGTGTTTAATGTGATGTTTAACTCATCAGCCATTTCCTGAAACCCCTGCTGTTCAAACTCATGACGTATAAAAACTTCTCTTTGCTCGGCGGGCAACTCCTCCAATGCTTTAAATAAAGCATCCTTAATAAGTTTATTGTCCTTGCTCATAAAACCAGGGTCATTTTGAGCCCCTAAAATTTCTTCTATAAAATAATAACCTTCATCTCCATCCGACTTTGCCACATTCATATCATTATAAAGAACAGGTTTATGTTTTCGGTAACGGTCAATTATTTTATTTCTTGCAACTCGGTATAACCAGGCCGACATCTGTTCAATCGGTTTTACTCTCATGGTTTGCATCAGATCAATGTAAACATCCTGCAAAATATCTTCTGCATCTTCTTGAGTATTAACACGTCGACGAATAAAATCCCTCAAACGCTGTCCATATTCAAGAATAACTTTCGTAACCCCTTTATTTGTTTCCAAGCTGCTAATATCGCTAACTATCATGGTTTATTTCTTATATCAAACGCGCTAACGTTTAGTAATTTGCTTTATTTTACAAACCAATGAATAATACCTTGAAATTATTAAGTATTTATTTTGATGCGATGCTTTGTCGGTTTTTCTTATTTTTGCACCTCCTTAATAAAGAATATTAAAAATGGCGACAGTTGAACTTAAAATGCCAAAGATGGGCGAAAGCGTTCATGAGGCAACTATTATACGCTGGCTTAAGAATGAAGGCGATGCTATTCAAGCAGATGAATCAGTTCTGGAAATTGCAACAGACAAGGTAGATTCTGAGGTACCATCGACAGCTGCCGGCACACTGGTAAAACGTCTTTTTAATGAAGGTGATGTTGTTCAGGTAGGAACTGCCATTGCTATTATTGAAACAGGTGGCGGAAGTGCAGAAGTTAAAACCACTCAGGCAAGCGCTCCGGCTCCTGTTGCAACACCAGTAGCAACACCTGCGGCCGTAAATGCTCCTGCTCCTGCAGAATCTACTTCAATTAGCTCTAATTCTAATCGCTTTTATTCGCCCTTAGTTAAAAACATTGCTCAGACCGAAGGCATTTCTCAACCTGAGTTAGATAATATTCAGGGCACTGGCGCTGAAGGAAGAGTTACTAAGAAAGATATTCTTGCCTTTGTTGATGCTAAAAAATCAGGTAAAGTTAGTCCTGTACCAGCAGTTCAAACACATCCTTCAATGCAGGCATCTGCTCCAGCTCCTTCTCCTTCACCAGCAACTTCAATGAGTGGCGATGTAGAGATTGTGGAAATGGACCGTATGCGTAAGTTAATTGCTGATCATATGGTAATGAGTAAGCAAACATCTCCGCATGTTACCTCTTACGTAGAAGCTGATGTTACAAATTTGGTGATGTGGAGAGATAAAGTAAAGAAGCCTTTTGAAAAGAGAGAAGGAGAAAAAATCACCTTTACACCAGTATTTATTGAAGCCGTTGTTAAAGCTATTAAGGACTACCCACTTATAAATATAAGTGTTGATGGGACAAAAATTATCATTAAAAAGAACATTAACATTGGAATGGCAGCTGCCCTTCCTTCAGGAAATTTAATTGTACCAGTAATCAAAAACGCTGATCGATTAAACCTGTTAGGCTTGACTAAATCAGTAAATGATTTGGCTAATCGTGCGCGTGGAAACAAACTTCAACCTGATGAAATACAGGGAGGTACGTTCACAGTTACTAATGTTGGATCATTTGGTAATGTAATGGGAACACCTATTATTAACCAACCTCAGGTAGCCATTTTAGCAGTTGGTGCTATCCGTAAAAAGCCAGCAGTAATCGAAACACCTCAGGGTGATGCTATTGCTATCCGACATATGATGTTCTTATCCCTAAGTTACGACCACCGCGTAGTTGATGGATCTTTGGGTGGCAGCTTCTTAAGGCGCATTGCCGACTATTTGGAGCAGTTTGATGGAACCCGAGATATTTAATTTATAAAAAAAAAGACAGAAGCCTTGATTTATAAAAATAAAAGTCTAATTTTGCGCTCCCGTTAAAAGGGAAAGTTCTTTAATGGTCCGTTCGTCTAGGGGTCTAGGACATCTCCCTTTCACGGAGGAAACACGGGTTCGATTCCCGTACGGACTACAAAAAATAATAGGAAATTGTTGTGTAAGTTCTTAACTTGCACAACCTTAAAAAACAAGAGCAATGGCAAATCATAAGTCAGCCGAAAAAAGAATCCGCGCAAACGACTCAAAGCGTGTGCGTAATCGTTATCAAGCTAAAACTACTCGTAACCTTTTAAAAGAATTACGTAGCAGTAAGGACAAAGCAGAGGTTTCTAAATTAGTACCTGAGGTATCTGCAATGTTAGATCGTTTAGCTAAGAAAAATGTGATTCATAAAAACAAAGCTGCTAACTTGAAGTCAAGTATTCAAATGCATTTGAATAGCTTATAATTCGAGTTGAATTATTAAAGATATTAAGCCTTCCGTAATTCGGAGGGCTTTTCTGTTATATAGAACAGGGTTGATTTTTCATTCGCCCGCCTTAATTTTCACTCAATGAACAATTCCACCCACCCAGAATGGGCAACTAGTGACCGGCCTAGAGAAAAATTAGTTCGTAACGGACTTAACTCATTGTCTATTGCAGAGCTTATTGGTATTTTAATCCGAACAGGATCAAAAAACAAAAATGCTGTAGCCATAGCTCATGAACTACTTGCATCTTACGACAATAACCTAGCAAACCTTAGTAGGTTGAGCATTCAAGAATTATCAAAAGTTAAAGGCCTTGGATCCGTGAAAGCAATTTCAATACTCGCCGCATTAGAACTTGGCAGACGTAGACGAGAATTTGAAGTCGCAGGGTTTAAAATAAAAAGCAGCAATGATGCATTTCTTCAAATGCAGCCGTTATTGGCGGACCTACCCTATGAAGAATTCTGGATAATATTGCTCAACAGAGCTAACAAAATTATCTCGAAAAAAAAAGTAAGTATGGGCGGTACAAGTGGAACCGTAGTAGACCCTAAAATCATTTTCAAAGAAGCTGTTCAGGTAACCTGCTCCAACATTATAGCAGTTCATAATCATCCCAGCGGAACTAATGAACCAAGTCAAGCAGATAAAGACCTAACCAAAAAACTTAAGTACGGCGCCGAACAACTCGATATTCAACTAATCGACCATATCATTATTGCGGGCAATAGTTATTATAGTTTTGCTGATGAAGGAGAATTGTAATTTAGGAGGTGTATGCAGTGGATGAAATCACTATTTTTAGCACATCATTCAGTGATAATGAAAGACACTCAACTTTTAGTTTATTCCCATAAGTCGACCCCTCGCCTGCAATACATTTTGAATTTGCTGCTTAACGATATTATTGGAGTTAACTTTAAAATAGTAAATAATAAAAGTGAGTATCTTTCGAGTACACTTCCTAAAATCACCTATTGCGAGCACGCCTTTGGGGATGAGTTTTTCATTTATGCATCGCGACTTCTTTTCGAAAAAGGAATAGAAGATCAAGAGCTCAATGTATTTGAATGGAAAAATATACCTGTGTTTTTTGGAACACACCCTAAATACGATTTTCCTTTTGACCCATTCGCCGCAGCTTTTTATTTAGTTAGTCGCTACGAAGAATATTTACCTCATATTAAAGACGAACACTTACGGTTCAGTCCTCAGCAAAGCCTAGCTTATCAAAAAGGATTTCTTAGTAAGCCGCTTGTGAATATTTGGTGCAGTGAATTAAAGCATCAATTAAAAGTCAAATATCCGGAATTGCATTTTCGAGAAAAGCATTTTAAATTTATTTCCACCTTTGATATTGACAGTGCCTATGCCTATCAGGAAAAAGGTATTACTCGACAATTTGGAGCCTTCGCTGCTGCATTGCTAAAATTAGATTTTGAAAAAATTATCGAACGATTAAAAGTATTAACTCGTATTCAAAAAGACCCATACGATACTTATGATTGGCAGATAGAGTTGAAAGAAAAATACAACTTAAAACAAATTTACTTTTTCTTGTTGGGAAATTATGGCGAATACGATAAAAACATTTCTGTTGAGGGCAGCTTGAAATTTCAATCATTGATTAAATCTATTGCCGACAATGCAGATGTTGGAATACATCCATCGTACGCAAGCAACGGAAAAAAAAATCAGGTGCAAAAAGAAATCAAGCGTTTAACAAAAGTTGTAAAGCGAGAAATCACTAAAAGCCGACAACACTTTTTAAAGGTAACTTTTCCTGACACTTATAGAATTTTATTAGACTTAGATGTAGAGGAAGATTATTCACTTGGATACGCTTCTGAAATAGGATTTAGAGCAAGTATTTGTTCGCCTTTTTACTTTTACGATTTAGACCTTGACACACCGACGCAACTTAGAATTATTCCGTTTATGCTTATGGATGGCACGTTGAAAGATTATTTGCGTTTATCACCAGAGGAGTCTGTGATAAGAGCTAAAAAAATGATTGATGAAGTCAAAAATGTGAATGGAACATTTGTAACACTATGGCATAACCATACAATAAACGACAAAGATGAATGGAAAGGATGGCGTAATGTGTATGAAGAAATCGCAGAATATGCATCTGCAAAATAATTGAAAAAGAATTATGAAAGATGCTATCCTACGTTTACTGCCACAACCAATACTTGAATTGCTGAAGCGAATCAAAAAGTATTTCAGAAATAGAAAACTTGCTACTCAAAAAAACAATCAGCAATACTTAACAAAAGAAGAACTGATTATTCAAATAAAAAATTCTGGAGTTGTTAATGGAGATCATTTGCTTGTTCATTGCGCACTAAGTAAAATAGGATATATTAACGGAGGTGCATTAACCCTAATTGATGCATTATTAGAAGTTATTGGACCGGAAGGAACTTTGCTAATGCCAGCATTTCCAGCGAAAGGAAGAAACAAAGATTACCTTTTAGAACAATCGGTATTTGATGTAAAAAGCACGCCTTCTCAAATGGGAATTGCTTCTGAAACTTTCAGAAAAATTCAAGGCGTAAAAAGAAGCTTCCATCCAACAGATTCTATTTGTGCTTTCGGAAAAGAAGCGGATTACTTTACTAACACTCATTTCGGAAATATCACACCCTATAACGAATATTCCCCTTTCAGAAAGCTATGCAATAAGAATGGAAAAATATTAATGCTAGGAACAACTTTAAATGGCGCATGCACAAACTTACATACGCTTGAAGATGCTGTTATTTTTAAATACCCTGTTTACGATGATAAAATTTTCAATGTAAGGATGATTGACCATTTTGGAATCGTTCATACAATGGAAACAAAAGTTCATAATCCTGTTTGGTCGGCAAAAAGAAATTGCGATGCACTTAAGCCACTTTTTGAAAAAGAAAATGTTTTAAGCAATGCTATGATTGGAGAAGCAAAATGCATGTTGATTGATGCCAATAGAATGCTAGAAGTGATGATTGAGTATTATAACAGGTACGGAGTAACGATGTACACACCTTTTGGAACCAACAACGAGCTGATTAATTCATGAATATTTATTTAACATTCGACTATGAATTATATTTCGGTGAAAGAACCGGAACAGCGAAGAATTGTATATTACATCCTACGCAACTGTTAAAAGAAGTGGCTGATAAGCATGGAATTAAACTTGTCCAATTTGTTGATGTCGGATATATTATCAAACTGGAAGAATTTAAATCAAGCTTTCCGGAGTTAGAAGAAGATTATCAATCAATCACAAACCAGATAAAACAATTATATCAAGAAGGACACGATATACAATTGCACATTCATCCTCATTGGGAAGATAGTTATTATCGTGATGGCAAATGGCATATCGTTGCTGATCGATATAAACTGGCTGATTTTGCTACTCACGAAATTGATAGAATAGTTACAACCTACAAACAAAAACTTGAATCGTACATTGCCGTAAATTCCATATTTGCGTTTCGCGCGGGAGGTTGGTGTATACAACCATTCGATAAATTTAAAGATTCATTTATCAAGAATAATATTACAGTCGATTCCAGTGTCTTCAGAAAAGGAAAATACAGTTCACAACAATATAGCTATGACTTTAGCAATGCTCCTGATTTAAGTAGGTGGACATTTAATAATGATCCCTGTAAATCTGAAGAAGGTCCATTTACAGAAATCCCAATTAGCTCAATTAAAAACAGTCCGCTTTTTTATTGGAAATTATTTTTACTTGGAAGATTAAATCCTTATGAGCATAAACCACTAGGAGATGGGATTCCAATTGCGGCGCCTGGTATGCGCAAGAAATTACTAACGCAGTTTACACAAAACACCGTATCTGTTGATGGCTATAACGCCGCGTTATTAAGCAAAGCATTAAAACAATATAAAGGCAAAAACGAATTAGTAATTATAGGTCATCCAAAATCACTTACCCGTTTCGGACTAAAAGCACTCGATCGATTTATTGAAGACAATAAAAGCAAACATAATTTTACGACGTTTCAAAAAGAAAGAAAAAAATTATAATGATACGGCATATAAAGCGAGAAGATATCAATATTCAAAAATGGGACGCCTGCATCTTAAGCAGTACGTCGCCTCAGATTTTTGGATGCTCGTTTTATTTAGATGTTTGTTGCCCGAGTTGGTCTGCGTTAGTGTTAAACGACTACGAAGCTGTATTTCCAATTTATATTAAGGAAAAATATTTTATCAAACATATTACACAACCTTATTTCGTACGGCATTTTGGCGTTTATACTACTAATGCATTAAAGGACATAAAGCCATGGGTCGAAGCGCTGTCAAAACTTGTGCGCTATATCAACATAAATATTTTCAACAACACCTCTAGTTCACTAGGCGAGTTAAAAGCAACCGAAAAAATTTACCAGACACTATGCCTACATAACAACTATGAATCGCTAAGGAATAATTATAGTGTTAGTCATGTTAGAAAATTAAAAAAGATTGCACCACTCGAAACTGAATTGGTTGACATCAGCGACAACTCCATTTACATCAAAGAATTTACAAAAACCGTATCAGAAAAAAACTTAAACTATTCAGATTCGCATTTAAGCACATTGCTGAAATTAATGAATGAACTTCCGAAGCATTGTAAAGTTATTTCGAAAGGAATTATTTTAAACGGAAAGCTAGTGGCAGGTGCTTATTTTGTTCAATACAATAATCGACTCTTATATTTAAAAGGTTTTAGAAAATTCAATACAGAAAATGACGGAGGTATGTTTTTACTTTTTGATAATATTATAAAAGCGAATTGTAACCAAGATTGTATTCTCGACTTTGGAGGGTCTAATGACACAAATGTCCGTCAGTTTTTCAAAGGTTTTGGTGCAGAAGATTCAGTATATTTACATCTTGAAAAAAACGAATTACCTCCAATAATTCGTTGGCTGAAAAAGTAATTATGTCAAATAAAGTTGCAGTTATTACAGGTGTAAGTGGCGGACTCGCACAAGAGGTTGTGCTCACAATGCTTCGTGCGAACTATCACATAGCGGCTATTAATCGCAATGCCGATTTTGATTTTTCAATTTTCCAAAATGAAGCAACTAAAAACGGATTGCAATTTAAAGTATATACGGCAGATATTTCATCCGAAGAAAG
>CANGJU010000084.1 GCA_947453935.1 Bacteroidota bacterium
TATCGTAACCAATATCAATAGTAGATTGCCCAATATCTTTTGCCCAGCAAAAATCACCGTTAGTGTTTAACTTCAAAATATATGCATCATACATACTATTAGTCGTTAACTGATAAACATTCGGACCTGGATCAAAGTCGACAGTATCTGTAAAATTTCCCGTGATATAAACACTTCCTGCCTGATCGATATCCATTCCGCTAGCAAACACATGAAAAGAAGCAACGATATTTTGCGCCCAGACAAATGCACCTGTCGAATCATATTTAGCCACGAATACACTTTCATTTCCTGTAGGAATCAGCGTGTACACATTAGGACCTGGATCAAAATCGGCTGTATCCTTAAAAGTACCTGTTACATAAACATTTTTTGCATCATCAACTTTAATAGCTCTCACTTCATCACTGGCACGACCTCCAAAATTAATTGCCCAAACATAATTTCCTGCTGAATCTAACTTAGAAATAAACGCATCGGTATTTATACCTTCGGTAACAGTCAAATTATTGGTGGTGCTACCCGGATTAAAATCGACAGTTCCAGAGAAATCTCCTGCTGTATAAACATTCCCATTATTATCTAACGCTAACGCATAACTGTCGTCGAAGCCAACATTACCAATACGCTTTGCCCAATTAAGTTGTTGGGCATTGGTGGAATGTTTTAAGAAAATTAAGGACAATACTATTAATACTTTGAAACGAACATTATTCATATCTGTGGGAATCATTCTATGCTTTGCAAAATTAAAATAATTAATCAGATTTAATTGCCCAGCACTAATACTACTCTAGAATTGAACTAAAATTAAATAATCTATCATCTATGTAAACTTATATGTTGATGGTTTCATAGATGGACATTAATTAATATATTCGTGGCAACTAACCGAATAGCTTCAATTACTTTTTGTGAACAACGATATAATTACACGTATTAAATCAGGTGATGAGAAGCCGTACTTCGCTTTGTACAAAACTCATCGTGAGTCATTCATTAATTGGGCAACCTTTTCTTACAATATTTCTATTGAAGATACCAAAGATCTTTACCAGGAAACATTTGTCATACTTTGGAATAATATACAGGAAGGTAAATTGACAAATCTAACTGCGGATATTAAGACCTACATTTTCTCTATTGGAAAACATCTAATACTTAACTTTATTAAAAAAAATGGACGTTCGGTTACCTTTGAACCTTCATTGTTGATTAACGAGTCTTATCAGCCTTTTGATATGACACATAACGATGATCACAACCGAATAATGGTGGAAGAGCATTTAAGTAAGCTTGAACCTAAAGAACGACGAATACTTGAAATGTATTACATCGAAGAGAAAGATATGAAGACAATAGCAGCTGAACTAGGATATAAAAATGCTGATGTTGCTAAGAAACGCAAATATGAAGTTTTTAGAAAACTTGCAGGATTAGTTAAAAACAATTTACAAATTTTTCTTTTTTAATAGATGGAAGACAACCTAAAACATTTGGAGCTCATCGAAGCTTATTTAGAGGGAAATCTATCTGAAGAAGAGAAAGTAGATTTTGAAGTTCGACTTTTAGTAGATAAAGACTTAGAAGAAGAATTTGAACTATACAAAAAAATTGTTGGCAGTTTTAAAGATATCCGATCAGAAAATATTCGACAGAAATTACAAGCTATTGATGATGAAATTGATTCTAATAGCCATAAGCCATCTACTAAATTTTATTGGTGGGCAGGACTTGCAGCATGTTTGATTTTTGTTCAAATTTTTCTGAATTATAATAAAACTTCTATTCCTCTACCGTTGGAAGAAGGTTTGCCAGTTCTTATGGGTGATGATCATAATCTTGCTTTTCAAAATGCAATGCAGTTATATAAGAGTGGTAAATACGATGCTTCTATTAAGCGATTCAATCGATTGATTGTTGCTAATCCAACAAATGACACCCTGCATTATTTTATTGGTTGCGCCGAATTAAATAGTCAAAAATATCAAGAAGCTTCTCAACATTTTAAAAATGTTAGTACCAATAGCAATTCTGTATTTTACTTGAAATCGAAGTATTATCTTGCTTATTCGCTTTATAAGAATAATCAAAGTAATGAAGCAAAGTTGATATTACAAGAGCTGATTTCTAACAACGAAAATCCTTTTGTTGAAGAAACAAAACTCTTCTTAAAAGAAATCAATGAACATTGAGATTAAAAAATATTTCAGATTTATAATTATCTGTTTTTTTGTTTTTTACTTTTCTGCTGGAAAATCTCAACCACATACATCACTAAAAAAGGCAGATGCTTTTCTTATACTGCCAGATTATAATCAAGGATTATTATTTCTGAATAAAACAATTTCTGATTGTACTGTTAATGATCAAGCTATTCTTTCAGAAGCACTAATAAAAAGAGCGCGTGTTTACTTGGCAAAAAGTGATAACACGAATGCTAAAAATGATTTACTCAAAGCCATTGAAAAATGTAAAGGGCGTAAATCGTTAGAGGATTTAAGAAATCTTATTGAGTGCTATTACCTGCTAGGGAACTTGAATGTTGCTATCGGTGATATAGAAACGGCAGGCAATTATTATAAACAATGTCACACGTTAATCACTAAACATTTTCCAAAAGATAACGAGCTACTAGCATTAACCTATCGTGGTTTATCTGCCTATCACGGATTTAAAGTAGAAATAGATTCTGAATATTACTATGCAAACAAAGCCTATTTACTATTACCTCAATTAAATAATAAAAGCATAACAAAAGCTGAAATATTGATGCGCTATGCATATGCCTATAAAGTAAAATTCAGAGAAGGCGAAGATGGCTATTTAAAATGTTATCCTATTGTACGTGATTTATATCAACAGGCCCTTGCGATTTTAGATGGCGTTTATAGTAAACCCTCTGTGCAAAAGGCAAGTGCTTTACATGCCCTTGGAAATAGCTATGCTGATTTTATTCATTCTGCCATTTTAAAAAATCCAAAAGAAAAACAAAATTGTTTCGATAAAGCAAAAGAATATTACTCGAAAAGTTTGACTATTAAAAAAGCGATTTCAGGTGATAAATCGTCCGATTTTTCCGTATCGTGCTATACAATGGCATTATTGCATCAAGCAAACAATGATACTTCAAATGCATTGCTGTGGTATAATAGAGCCATTAGCTGCATCAATGAAAAAGAATTACAATTGCTGCATCTTACTGGAGATGAAAAATTAAATACTTCTGATCCGTATTCATTAAACATCCTACTTACAAATAGAAATTCGATTTATACCAGTCAATATCAAAATAATCATGACAAAGCTGTCTTAGAAAAGATTCATGCTGCTAATCTGGAGCGAATAGTTTTATGGCGACAACTATTTGCAACCTATCAAAGTAAAGATTTAGGAAGTGTAATTGCAATCTGGAACCATGCTCCTTTTGAAGAAGCTATTAACTCTGCTTACTTACTTTATGAGGCAACTTCGGATAAAAAATTCTTAAACGATATTTTCGACTTTGCGGAAGAATCGAAGAACAATGATTTTTTACGGGAACTGATTCAGAAAAAGAAAAGCAGCGTTAATACGATTGAATTATTGCCTCAGAACATAAAACTTGAAACACTAAAAAGTTTTTGCAAGAAAAATCAAACTGCATTCATTGAAATAAGCTCAAATAAAGCATATGGAAACTCAAGCTATGTAATAGTAGTAGATGAAAAACAACTTGCTGTTTATCCTTTTACTACAAGTGCTGCAGATAGTCTATTAGACGGATTAAGGTTGGCGATGAAAACCAATAACATCAAAGCCTATGAAAATTATGCATTTGAAGTATATCGCCTTGTGCTAGAAAAACCATTGCAACAGATTACAAGTACTAAAAATTTAATCATTAGCACCAGCGGCGATTTCAATGATATATCTTTTGAAGCATTAGTAAATAAAAAATGTAATAGCGGAAATTATGATTTTAGAAAATTAAATTACTTACTGCATCAATATTCGATAAGTTATGCATTAAGCGGAACAGTTTTAAATTATCAAACAACACAAGAGCGATCGCCGTCAAAAAATATTTCTGCTTTTTGTGCTACCATTAATGATAAGGCCGACTTATTATTTTCAAAAAAATTATTTGAGCGTTTAAGTAATGAATACGTTGGTGATTTTTACAGTGCTGATAAAGTGAATCTGAATTCGTTTTTAGTCAATGCAAAAAGTCAGCAGGTATTACAGTTATTCTCCCATGCAAAAGCAGATAAAAACAATTACGAAAACACTACCTTATTTCTTTCTAATTCCGATAAAGAAGACTTAACCATTGCATGTATTTACGATCACACTTTAAAATCGGACTTAACCATATTGGCTTGTTGTGAGAGTGGTGCAGGATTAGAAAAATACGGCGAAGGAGTTAAAAGTCTGGTGCGCGCATTTACCTTTTCAGGAAGCAAGGCCGTTATAGGAACGTTATGGAGTGTAGATGAGAAAAGTACAATTTCTATTTTGGATGAGTTTTACGATTTTCTTTCCTCCACAGAGAAAATCTCAGAAGCATTAAAAAATTCAAAACTTGAATACCTTTCACAATGCAAATCATCTGATGCCGCTAATCCTTTTTACTGGACAGGCCTCGTTGCAACAGGTGATGTTTCTCAGTCTAATATAATTACTTTAACCGATTCTGATAGTATACCTTTTAACATTCCTATATATCTTATCATTTTAGCAGCCTTGATATTGACCATAATATTACTTACCATTTTAGTGCTTTTAAGGAAAAAACATTCCACAGCAAGTGGTAGTTAAAAAAATAAAATTCATTTAATAGTTACCTTTTCTTTATTTGGTTGATTAAGCATCATTAACCTAAAAAACAAAAAATATGAAAAAAACAATCTCATTAATTTCAATTGTACTAATTGCGACAGCAAATTGTTTTTCACAGAATAATGTGAATTTTATTAATCCAGGATTAGTATTTCACACCTGTAAAAAAGAAGTTGTTGTCCAAAAAAGAGCAAAGGTTGTGTTAATTGACAATACCGGTAAAAAAGTTTATGGTAAAGTTGTAAGAATAGACCAAAACTCATTTATAATCAACAGTAAGGCGAATCCAAATGTTGCTATTAACTATAATGATATTTCAGAATTACGTTTACGTAAATTTGGCTTGCCTTCTGCACCTAAAATTAAATATTATATATACCTATCTTTCTCGCCATTCTTTGGTCCTTATGCATTAACTACCTCAAAACGGTTCTATTTAAATCAATCTAATTTAAAGGCAAAGAAGAAACAAGTGGTTTTGGATTATACTGTCAAAGAAATACAATTGAAAGGAATTAGTTATGGCAAATCAGTTTTATGTCAATGATAACTCACGAACTATAAATTTATAATTATTGGATATGAATTTTACTCACATTGTAATAAAAAAGGCAAAATGATAGTCGTGTACTAATACAATAATTACCCCCAACCTTTTCTTATGGGCGCTCGCAAGGGCGCCTTTTTTTATTGTTTATGATACGAATTGACTCTAAGTTTTTATAAAACTTAATTAGATAGTATATCAAACAACTTATGATTGACATAATAATTTGCCGTTCCTAGCTTTTCTTTCTTTAATAATCCATCCACAGCTAATTTATTTAAATATGCTGCTGCAGTAATTCTTGAAACACCCATCTCTTTTTCTAAAAATTCTATTTTAGTGTAAGGGTGCATAAACAGATTATTTATCAAATCATGACTATAAAATTTATAATCATTTCTGATTTTATGTTTGTATTCGGCCAATAGGTTTTTAATTTTTCCTATTACATAAATTGTGTCGGTAGATGTTTCTATAATCGCATCTAACATGTATAAAATCCAATTTTCCCATTCATCCTTATCCCTAACCTCCTGTAATAGTCTATAGTAATCTCCTTTATTGGCGATAATGAATTTACTCAAGTATAAAATTGGCAGATTTAATAAATCTTGCAGCACAAGGTATAATACATTTATAATTCTACCTGTTCTTCCATTACCATCATAAAACGGGTGTATACTTTCAAACTGATAATGTATAATTGCCATTTTTATTAATGGATCTAACGTACTTATTTCATTATTATTTATAAAAATTTCCAGGTTGGCCATCAAATTATTTATTTCGGCTATGTCCTGTGGTGGAGTATAAATAACTTTTCCTGTACTCGCATTTTTTAGTGCTGTTCCGGGAACTTTTCTAAATCCTGCATTATTGCCTTCTAACAATGATTGTATCTCAATAATAATATTATTAGTTATTAGCTTTTTGTCTGAAATTAATCCAAATCCCTTTTTTAATGCTTCAATATAATTATGAACCTCCTTTGCGTTTAATGATTTATTTTCTTTAAAACTCAACTCAGCTTTATACAAGTCATCATGTGTGGTAATTATATTCTCAATCGCAGAACTATCTTTTGCTTCTTGAAGTCCTAAAGTATTAATTAAAATATTTTCATTGGGAATACTTGTTGCAACCCCCTTCAATTCTGCTAATTTCCTATGCGCAAGAGCCAATTTCTTTAAGACTTGAGTGGTTTCTAAGTTCTTGTCTACTGGTAGTTTTTTCAACTCAAAACTCTTCATATGTATACTAAATGTGATTTTCTTATCAAAGATACTTTAATTTGATAAGAAAATTGAATTTTCTTATCAAAACAAGACTGGTTTATTAGAGAAATGGTGATGTTTTTTCAAATAGGATGAGCAAAACTTTTAGAAGCAAAAAGACAATCTTGAAAAGGTGACCTCTACTTCACCGCCTCCACTAACATTAAACTATCTTGTAGCATTAACCTCAACACTCTTTTCCCAGCTGTAGTTTTAAAATATTGCTCTCTACGTAGTGCATCTGATTTACTTAAATAGTATTCACAAAATACACATATTATTGGTCGCCAATCCTCCATACTTAAATCTAAATTCAAATAACTATAAACCAGTGATTTAAAAAAATAAACACAAACCATTTTGTTAATTAAAAATCTAGGTGTATTTTTGCCCTCCGTTGTAGAAATGCTCGTTCTTTTAAAACTACAACAAAGTTCCCACCCGAACACGTGTTTTAGTCATAAAGTATGCGCTTGCTTAACTTTATGATAGCTAGAGCCGGAAACGATGTTCTTCTCCTTGTTAGGCAAAGAGAAGAGTATTCCTTCTTAGCTCAGCTGGTTAGAGCACATGACTGTTAATCATGGGGTCCCTGGTTCGAGCCCAGGAGAGGGAGCAATGAAGTAGAGAGGTCAGCTAATAACTGACCTCTTTCTTTTTTAAATAAGCATGAACTATTCTGTTTATATACTTTATTCTTCTAAACTTGATAGATTTTATATCGGAACAACTGATGATGGTCCCAATCGACTTATAGAACATAATAATATGCATTATAAAGACGCTTTTACATCGAGAGGTGTTCCA
>CANGJU010000085.1 GCA_947453935.1 Bacteroidota bacterium
GATGGAATTGCGTATTCAGATATTTTCTTCTGGACACAAAATGATACTGCCGTAAGTAAAGCAAAAAATGCAGGTATAAATTTGAATACAGCAGAATTCGATGAGTTGTTTTATGTTTCTCCTGCAGGTGATAAAATGATTACGTATTTCGATTCGCCAGAAATTTATCGTGATTTAATGATTACTAAATTGGTTGGTAAAGCATGGGAGAAACCTGTTGCCTTAGGAAAAGATTTCACAACTAAGTTAGATGAAACAGGTGCTACACTTACTCCTGATGGAATGACGCTTTATTTTTCATACGAAGCATCTGGAAGTAAAACAGGAAAAGATATTTATGTAAGTACACGTACAGAATCTACCTCTTGGACAAAGCCAGAGCGTTTAGGTGATAACATAAATTCAGCTTATGATGATGATTGTCCTACAATGTGGATTGATGGTAAGACTTTGTTCTTCTCATCTCGTGGACATGGAAGTATGGGAGGTTATGATGTTTTTAAAGTAATTATGAAAGATCCAAAAGAAGGCTTCAGCAAGCCTGAAAATATTGGATATCCTTTGAATTCATTGTATGATGATATCCCTCCTGCATTGAAAGCAGATGGTAAATCGGGATATGTATGTCAGGTGCGTGATAGCGGATTAGGCGATTATGATATTTACAGTTTTACATCGGCCACTTCGGTAGTTGAGAAGCCACTAACATGGATTCAAGGAAAAGCATTTGCGTTAACGGGTATGCCTGCTAAAGGTGCTTACATTACTATAACAGACGCCCAAACAGGAGCTGCAGTTGCGACTTTAACAAGCAATGAAGCTAATGGTCGCTTTGATGTAGCATTACCAAATGGCACATACAAACTATTAGCGAAGCATGCAAAGCTTGGTAGAGCCGAAGAAATTACGCTTACCGTGAATGGTGAATACAAGCAAGTTATTGAAGTAAAATTTCCAAACTAATTATACATGTTGTTACAGTTAACTAAGCCTTTGGCATTTTTCGATTTAGAAACAACAGGCATTACTGTTGGAAGTGATCGTATTGTTGAGATTTGTATTTTAAAGTTAATGCCTGATGGGCAAAAGCAGGTTTATACAAAAAGAGTGAATCCTGAAATTCAAATTCCTGAATTTGCATCGAAGGTGCATGGCATCTATAATAAAGATGTGGAGCATGAGCCGAACTTTAAGCAATTAGCTCCTGAAATTGCAGCCTTTATTGGTAATGCTGATTTAGCTGGATACAATTCCAATAAGTTTGATGTGCCAATGTTAGTGGATGAATTTCTTCGAGTAGGAATTGATTTCGATATGAGTAATCGTAAGATGGTAGATGTGCAAAATGTTTTTCATAAAATGGAGCAACGTACTTTATCTGCAGCTTACAAATTTTACTGCAACAAGGAAATTGTAAATGCGCACAGCGCAGAAGCAGACATCACTGCAACATATGAAGTTTTAATGGCGCAGTTGGAACGATATGAGTCGCTGGCGAAAGATATTCCAGGTCTTGCAACCTTTACTGCTATGAATTCGAATGTTGATTTAGCAGGAAGGATTATTTACAACGATAAAGGACAAGAGGTTTTTAATTTTGGTAAACATAAGGGAAAGTCGGTAGATGATGTTTTTTCCAATGAGCCTTCTTACTACGAGTGGATGATGAATGGTGATTTTCCTGCGGAAACAAAAAAGACCTTAACAGCTTTGAGGTTACGACATAAGAATTCGAGGTAGGCGGTTATAATTTCTGAATAATTGCGATTTAAGATTAAACATACATCTATCAATCTCAGAGCATTCTGTTTTGTAATTGCTTTTTTGATAGTGAATGTAATTCAAGCGCAGTCTGTCAATTTCCGCGTTGTCGGTTATTACGCAGGTCGTACTATTGCTCCTGATAGTTTTCAAGTTGAAAAGCTAACGCATTTAATCTGGTGCTTCGGACATTTAAACGGAAATAAACTAACGATAGCGAATGATGTCGATAGTACAATCATCCAACAAATGGTAGCGTTGAAAAAACGTAATCCGAAGTTGAAAGTGATGCTATCGCTAGGTGGGTGGGGTGGATGTGAACATTGCTCGGATGTATTTTCTACGGAGGAAGGACGAAAAGAATTTGCAAAATCAGCAAAAGCATTGAACGATTATTTTCATACCGATGGGATTGATCTCGACTGGGAGTATCCTGTTGTGAAAGGTTTTCCAGGACATCGATCAAATTCCGATGATAAAAATAATTTTACGGAGTTAGTCAAAACGTTGCGCTCAACTTTAAGCACTAATAATGAAATAAGCTTTGCTGCAGGCGGATTTATCAGTTACATCGACTCTTCCGTCGATTGGAAAGCAATAATGCCTTATATCGATTTTATTAACGTAATGAGTTATGATTTGGTGCATGGTTATTCTACTGTGAGCGGACATCATACCCCGTTATACTCTACGCCACAGCAGATGGAGTCAACTGATAATGCAGTGAATTTACTTTTGGATAAAGGTGTTCCGGAAGATAAGATTGTTATAGGTGCTGCTTTTTACGGAAGGTTTTTTAAAATGACTTCTGATGGTCCTGTTGACTTATACCAACCTAGCAAATTTGAACATGGATTCTCTTACAAATATGCGAATGATTCATTAAGTGGATTTACGCGAATGTGGGACGATATGGCCATGGCGCCGTATGCTATTAACAATGAACGACGATTGCTTGCAACCTACGATGATGAACGATCTTTAGGATTGAAAGTCCGTTATGCTTTAAGAAAAAATTTAGGAGGCATTATGTTCTGGCAGTTATACGATGATAAATTTAGTGGCGGGTTGTTGGATGCGATTATTGGCGTGTGGAGTTATCAGGAAGAGCGTCGTTAGAAACAATGATTCAATTTAAAGTAAACTTAATTGATGAAAAACTTGATTTGTAATCATATGAAATATATTTGATTGTAATAATAAGCTTAATTAAAATCGATTTTTTAATTAAGAAATTGGTTGAGTAATTAATTCTTCACAAACAGATTTCAAAACAAAATAATTGTACACAGATGAATCTTGAACAATTGAAATATCCAATAGGCAAGTTTAAAAAACCAAATATCATTACTCGAGATATTTTACAAGATTGGATTGCCAATATTGCGATGTTTCCTAAACTACTTTCCGAAGTAGTAGCTAATTTATCCGAAGTGCAACTTGATACACCTTATCGACCAGAGGGGTGGACAATTAGACAAGTTGTTCATCATTGTGCAGATAGTCATATGAATAGTTTGATCCGTTTGAAACTCACATTGACTGAGGAGAAACCAACTATCAAACCTTATTATGAAGATAGATGGGCTGAACTGGTTGATTCAAAAAATATGTCAATCCTTCCTTCATTGAAAATGTTGGAAGGAATACATGAGCGATGGATTAGATTGTTAATGGAATTGAGTGAAGAACAATTGTCGAGAGAGTTTGTCCATCCTGAGCATGGAAAATCATTTAGAATTGATGAGAATATTGGAATTTACTCATGGCATTGCAATCATCATCTTGCACATATTAAACAGGCAAAAATCAATTTTACTTTTAATTGATCATTAATAAAGATTGTTTTATTTATGATAATTCAAGTTTATTAATCTAAAGGTAGAATAAAATGAGAAAACTATTTTTATTAGGATTGATTTTTTTCAATATTAAAACTTCGTATAGTCAGCGGATATTTTCAGGTAATTATGATGCAGGTTTGCTATTGGCCTATGATAGTATTTCCAATAAGGTGACAGGTTATTATGAAAATTATTCTGGATTTGGCAGTGAGAATAGTAGTCCCAAATTCTCTTGTTTGTTTTATATTGAAGGTGTTGTTAGCGGGAGTCAATTTGAAGTGTTGACGTATTGTCCCAATGATAAAACGGATAGCATTATGGGAGAATTGCAAATTATCAATAATACGACACTAAGTTTGAAATTGAAAGAAGATCACGGTGGTTGCTGGAATGTACAACATTTTTCAGAGGAGAAAGTGATGTTTAGTCTAGTTAAGCAAAATCCTTGGATTCAGGTCAGATATGTGACATCGGATAAGACTTATTTTTATGCTGATAAATCAACGAGTAAAAAATCAAAGACATATATTATTAAAAACGATTTTGTTTGTATTGATAGAATAGAAGGAGATTGGGTACATGCTACGTTCGTCGGTAAAAAAACACGGAAAGGATGGATAAAATCATCTGACCTAAATAAATTTTGATTTGTATTGGAAGAGCTATTTTGAGAGACCTGCTTAATGCTAGGTCGATGGATAAAATCCATGGATAATTCCTAATAAGGTGTATTAACAGACTTTATCTTATGTTAATACGTGCTTTTAAAAAAAAAACTATTAGTTTCGATTTAAAATTGTCGTGTAGTAAAAAGTTCATAAGTCATAAAAATAAGTGGATAAATAATTTGTCTATATAAAAAAAGTATGATGTATGCTTATTACCAAATAATGAAATTTATTTTTATTATTTATATATTTGAGTAAAATCCTTCAAGAAATTGATACTATCGTTATTATTAGCGATAATATTAAGTAGAACAATAAACCAAATATACAATGAGAAAGTACTTGATTGTTGTTTTAGTTATGGTTTTCGTTAAACCATATACAAGTTTGGCCCAAATTAACCTTGTGCCTAATCCTTCTTTTGAAGATACATTAACTTGTTTGTATAGCGGGCTTGCAGGTATAAATCAATGTTCTGATTGGTATTCTTGCAGGTCATCTCCAGATTATTGGACTGGTTGTAGCCAAATTTATGTTGTTCCTAATACTGTAGCCTCATACCAATTTCCACATAGTGGGGATAAAATGATTGGCATTGCAACTTATGCCACACAACTAGCTGTTCCAGGTTTATTTAGAGAAATACCTGGTGTGGACTTGATTCAAAGCACAATAAATGGCAATAAATATTATTTTTCAATGTTTATAAATCAAGCATACTCAGCGAATTCGAATGTAGTAGCCCAACTAGCTACAAATAGAATTGGGATTAGACTAACAAATACAATTTATTCACCTCTAAGTCCAGTTCCAATTAATAATTTCGCAGATTATTATGATACCCTTTTTCACTCCGATACAGCACAATGGATTAACATAAGTGGTTCTTTTATTTCGAATGGCAGTTTCTCAAAGTTGATGATTGGTAATTTCTTCGATGACGCAAACACTGACACAATGAACTTAGATAGTGATAGTCTAACCTATCAATATGCGGCAGCTTATTATTTTATTGATGATGTATGCTTATCAACGGATTCTTTATATGCCGCAACTTGGACAGGAATAAAGGACAATCAATTAAGTCAACTACCAATTTCTTTGTCGCCAAATCCAGCAAATAGTTCAATAAACATTAATGGTTTAATTTCACCATTCTCGGAATATAGAATAATCGATATTCAAGGAAAAGTTTTGCAAAATCAGAATTTGAAACCTAATTCAACAAATTCATTAAATATTGATATTGCCGCTTTACCAACGAATATGTACATTATTCAGTTTATTTCTGCTAACGAAATTGTGTGTAAGAAATTCATTAAAGAGTGATTAAAAGTTAGATTGAGTTTTTTGCTTAAAAGTCAGCGGGGTATTGTAATTTAAGCATATAGCATTAAAATAGAACGACGATTGCTTACCACCTACGATGATGAACGTTCGGTAGGATTGAAAGTCCGTTATGCCTTACGAAAAAATTTAGGAGGCATGATGTTCTGGCAGTTATATGATGATAATTTTAGTGGCGGTTTGTTAGATGCGATAACAAATGTGTGGAGTGATTTAGAAGAAAGGTAACCTTACTATTTTCAGAATAGCTATAAGGAAAATATTTTAAAGTTTATTTATATGAAGATTTTTAATTTGTCATGTTTGTTTTTTATTTGTTATTTTATTGTTTTATCATGTCGGCCAAATAATAACAGTTCGAAGTCGTCTCCAAATAAGAATCAGAAGTCATCTTCGTCCAATCCTTCGAGGGTTTTACATGGAGATTATATCATTTATAACGATTCAATTTATTTCAATCAGAAAAGTGACACCGCTTTTTCTTATAAGTTTATAGCTGACACATCTAAACTATTTTTGTTAAGTAAGATTCTTGTTTATCAAGGAAATAGTTTATATCAAAAAATAGATGCGAATAAAAGTATTTATTTAAAAGAATTCCGACTAGTAGATTGGAACTTTGATGGATTTAAAGATATTTCTGTTTTGAATGAAAGTGGATCAGGAGGTCGCTCATATTGGATTTGGCTTTTTAATCCTAAAAAATGCAATTATGTTTATAACGAAGAGTTGTCACAAATTTGGGGCTTGGAGCAGGATACTATTTCAAGCTATATTGTTCATCATTTTAGGAACGGAGCTGCCGAAGAAAACTGGGATACTTTGAAATTTGTTAACGGTAAATTGGAATATGTTAAAGGTTTGTATCAGCAACGATATTCTGATTTAAAGGGAAACCAATGGAAAAAGCAAACTCGCCATTTTAATAAAAACAATAAGTGGGTTGAAGTTGTTGATAGTTTATTCGAGAATTATTAATTGATAATTTGAGATTACTTCTAAGTTCAATAATTAATCAGTTTATTTGTTTACTAATCCTATGAAAATGCTCTACACCCTAATCGGAATTGTCCTACTCGCTTTTATCGTGATACAAGTTTATGCATATAAAAGTCAGCGGGGTATTGAAATGTATCCATACACCGTTAAGAAAAAATACGATGGATTTGAAATTCGTAGTTATGATGCAACGTTGTTTACTTCGGTAAAGCTTTCTACCAATGAATATAAAAATGCGTCTAGCACTGGATTTAGAATTTTGGCAGGGTATATTTTTGGTGGTAATGATAGAAATGAAAATATTGCCATGACTTCTCCCGTTTCAATGTCCTTAGAAGATTCGATGACCATGATGTTTATGGTTCCAAAGAAATACAAAAAAGACATGTTGCCTCGCCCTAATGCTTCAAACATAAAATTTACCGAAGAGCCAGCTAAGGTTGTTGCAGCTATTACGTTTAGTGGCTGGGCCAATGATCAGAATATTGAAGAGCACAAACAAAAACTTATCGCAGCATTGAACAAAGAAGGTATTCCTTACACTAATAAATTTTACTTGTTAGGTTACAATCCTCCATTTGAATTAGTAAATCGCAGAAACGAAGTGATAGTTGAGTTGCAGGGTGAGGTGCTTAATCAAATTAGTAAGTAAAATAAAAATCATGTTTTTTTAGCTTTTTGAACTATATCTTATAGCTTTAATCAACTTTTTCGATTTAGATAATTTTTATTTTACATCGCTAAAGCAACTTAGTGTCAGATAGC
>CANGJU010000086.1 GCA_947453935.1 Bacteroidota bacterium
CAAAGGCAGGGTGAGGTCAAAAAAATTTCAGTCGATTGTGAATACGGTAATGGCGTAGTTAAGGACCTCTCTTAGCGAAGCATAGCCGTCATCAAATTACAGACCTCTCCCTCCCGATAGCTATCGGGAGGGTGAGGTCAAAAAATATTTCAGTCGATTGTAAATACGGTAATGGCGTAGTTAAGGACCTCTCTAAATTTTTAAAGTGTTTCAATAAAATATCACTCCCCTCTAAACACCTTCTTTGTTTTACCATCGCTATACAGATCAATTCTAAATCCTGGTAAGTTAGGGTCCGTTTCTCTTCCGAGTAGGTCTATTGATTTCAGATAAACAGATTTAGAATCGTTGCTAATTTCGTTGATGCCGGTGGTGGGATTTGTTACAAATATTCGGAAAGTATAATCATTAAAGAATTGACCATAATATTGGCTTGTTGAAAACTGTTCAAAAGTATTGAACGTAACATAAATGGGTTGGTCGCTTACATCTGCCGCTGCAACTGTTGACCAATCATAATCGCAATCTGCCCAATCATTATAATTCGAAAGTGTGGTACCATAAGCTGATGAATTTACAATACTAGCACTATAACAATAGGAAGATGGATAGCCCGTTAAATCAGGATCGTTTAGAGTATAACTAATATAAAGATTTTCTCCTGGAACCAAATATATATCTGGATGTGGACTTACAGGCGTCCAATTTTGTAAAAAAACAGTTGTCCATTGTCCTGAAACAAATGCTAAAACTTGTATTTTCGCTTGTACCACTAACGGAGTATTAACAACTGGAATTATAGTCAATTTCATTTCTCTCTTCACATATCCGATTGGCACTCCATTTCTCCATTCTATTAATTTAACTGCTATTTGATATCTCCCTGCAATATTAGGTTTAAATGTAATGTCACCTAATATCGAATCTATATGAAACGGTAGAGAAGAATCAGAAGGTGGATAATTATAAGGCAATGATACTATATTAAAGCCGCCCGAGCCATTACTAACTATATCTTCTGGTATAACTAATTCCCATGACAACGAATCACGATCAACATCGTACGGTGTAATATTGTTGGTGAATGGCTGATTAAGTTGAGCTAAATTAATTGGACTTGATAAAAATTCTGGTGAGGAGTTACTGCCATCTGCCATAATCATACACTCAAAGTACATTCCATAACTTGTAGCATTTGAAATATTATCCACACTATCTCTGCAACAATCTCTCGAAGACACTTTATATGTACCTGTGTTTGGGAAAATAATGGTATCAATATAGGTGTAAGATTTATATCCATTAGGATTATTTTGTATTAAACCTAGAGGAGTAATAACTACATGCGTTGCTATTATTGTATCCACAGAATCACGATAAGCAATGGTGCAATTCAAAGGCAAATTACCAGACATTGAATCTCTATAAATTGTTAATTTAGTTTCATACATTAAACCATTTATATTACGGCATGTAATTTCGCCTCCTAATAAATTACTAGAGTAGGAAGGATAGCTTAGGATTAGAAGAAAAAGAAAAACTAGTTTTTTCATGGAGCATTTTTCTTACTTCAATATTAGTAAATTTTTTTATATAAAATGAAATTTATTAAAACAATTAGTACTTATAAATAATAAATCTATACTTTTTTCTATTGATTTATTTTAAATAGGCATCGCTATCCATCCATTTGCTGACCTCGCCTATCCTCTTCTAACGAAGCCTTGCAATCCACCTAATTACTGACCTCACCCTCCCGATAGCCATCGGGATCCAAAGGAGAGGAGTACTTAGGAATTCAAGTCTCTCCTTCGGAGAGATAGCGAGGCTTCGCTAAGAGAGGTCATAAAATATTTCAGTCGATTGTGAATACGGTAATGGCGTAGTTACAGACCTCTCCCCACCTCTCCTAGCGAAACCTCGCTAGGAGAGGAGTATTTAGGAATTAAAGTCTCTCCTTCGGAGAGATAGCGAGGCTTCGCTAAGAGAGGTCAAAAAATATTTCAGTCGATTGTAAATACGGTAATGATGCAATTAGTTTTTATAAAAACTCATTTCCTGTATATAATCCGCTACCGCCTGTGGAAGAAAAAAGTGAACGTCTTTTTTATCTTTAATTGCATTGCGAATCATCGTAGAAGAAACTTCCATTATCGGAGCTTCTACCCAACGTACCTGAGCATGTGATTTTAAGTCGCCACCATCACTTTCATTTCTCGGATACACATACAACTCATGTTCTTCTAAAATGAGTTCATAGTTTTTCCATTTGTGAAAGGTCTGTAAATTATCCGCACCCATAATTAATGCAAATTGATGCGTTGGAAATTTTTCTTTCAGATACGTTAATGTATGAATCGTATAAGAAGGCTTCGGTAAATCGAATTCTATTTTTGATGCTTTGATTTTTGGATAATCGCCAATTGCTAATTCTACCAAATGAAAACGATGGTAGTCTTGTAACAATCCTTTGGCAGGCTTCAACGGATTTTGTGGCGATACCACCATCCAGATCTGTTCAAGGTCGGTATACTCCGCTAAATAGTTTGCAATCATCATGTGCCCGTTATGCACAGGATTAAATGAACCGAAATACAAACCTATTTTCATGTTATAATTTTATTCTGCTTCGTCAGGCTCCGGAAATTCTTCCTCTAAAAATGCAAGCACTTTATCTTCGGCTTCCTGAATAGCTTTTTGTAAATCGATGTTTACAATTACATGGTTGAATTGAAAAGCTGCGTGCATCTCTTCTTCTGCTTTGTCTAATCGTTTGCGCAACGACTCTTCATCTTCCGTAGCACGTGCTACTAAACGCTTATGCAATTCATCTACCGATGGAGGCATCACAAACACATCCAGCAATTGTCGTCCGTAGTTCTTACGAATATTCAAACCTCCTACTACATCAATATCAAACAACGCAATATTTCCTTCATTTAATATTCTATCAACTTCTGATTTTAAAGAACCATAGTAACGATCTTTATAAACCTCTTCCCACTCTAAAAATTCGTTGTTCGCAATTTTAGTTCTGAATTCTTCCGGCGATAAAAAATGATAATCGATGCCATCAGTTTCATTCTCGCGCTTAAGACGAGTAGTTGCTGAAACACTAAAACGCATCATTGGAAATTTCTTCAGCAAGTGATGTACAATGGTTGTTTTACCACTTCCCGAAGGACCACAAAATAAAATTAACTTATGCTGATAGTTCGGATTAATTTTCACAGTACGTTCGCTAATTGTTCTTTCAGTTTTTCTAATTCATCTTTCATCTCTACTACGATACGTTGCATGTTGGCATCATTTGCTTTCGAACCAATCGTGTTAATCTCACGACCAATTTCCTGTGTGATGAATCCTAATTTTTTTCCGTTCGCTTCTTTCGAGTTCATCGTTTGCAAAAAATAATCACAGTGACTTTTCAAACGGACTTTCTCTTCAGAGATATCTAACTTCTCTATATAATAAATCAGCTCTTGCTCAAAACGATTAGTATCGATGTTCAACTGATCTTTTAATTCATTCACCGATTTATGTAAACGTGCACGCACACTTTCTATACGCGCTTGCTCGTATTGCTCTAATTGCGGAACTGCATTTTCTATTGCATTCAAGCGCTGCGTAACATCCTGCTCTAACACATTTCCTTCATTGCTTCTAAACAAATTAAATTGCTCAACCGCCGATTGAATTAATGCTTTTAACTGCTTCCATTGTTCTTCATCCATTTCTGATTTTTCAGAATTTAGTACAGCAGGTAATTTTAAAATAGCATCTAACATATTTTCGTCCGACATTCCTGTTTCAGTTGCCAGCGATTTTAAATCTTCGTAGTAAGCTAAAAATATTTCTTTGTTAACGGTACTGCGTTTTGCTAATTCGTTATTATCGATACTTACGTTTAAATCAGCTTTCCCACGCTCGAGTAGTTTACCTACATCCGCACGAATTTCTAATTCTTTATCTCGGAATTGAAGCGGCAAGCGCACATTTAACTCGAGAAATTTACTGTTTAATGATCTGATTTCAACAGTTACGGATTGCGTTCCAACAGTGCCTTTTGCACTCCCGTAACCGGTCATTGATTTTAGCATACTATTTTTTTAAGCGTAACAAATTTACTGAAAAAATACGGATGATTATTGTCCTGCTTTAACAGAGGTATGCGTCGAAAAATAAACCCCCATAAAGATGAAAACAGCAGAAATAATATGAACGATAGAAAGACTATCCTTTCCAAGAAGAATCGCAATTCCTGCAGCTAAAACAGGTTGTAAATAAATGTAAACACTTACTACTCCCGGACTCAATGATTGCAATGCAAGCGTATTAAACAAGTAAGCAAAAAAGGTAGTTCCAATTACAACAAATGCTGTAGCTTGCCAGATTTGAGGAGTGAAAGAAGCTAAATCAATTTGTTTTAATTCTTGAAATGAAAACGGGAAAACCATAATTGCTCCGAATAGAAAAACATATTTCATCATCGTATAAACGGAGTACTTTTTCATTAACGGTTTTGCCATCACAAGATATATCGAGAATGAAATCGCATTAAACAATATGCATAAGTCGCCCGCCACACTCGTTTGCACATGCACATTTCTTCCAGCGTATTTAATCAACACAAACGCTCCCGCTAATGCAGATACAACACCTATAATTCGCTTTAACGGAATTCGTTCACGAAGTATTAAAGCAGAAAAAACCAATACAAACACAGGACTAATCACCATAATTAATCCTGAGTTGATTGGCGATGTAAGTGAAAGTCCTTTGAAGAATAACAACTGATTAATAGCAACACCAAACACAGCACAATAAAACATTTTGATAATATCGTTGCGTTCTACTTTTTCTTTGGGAGTGAATAAAGAAACAATCCAAAATAAAATGGTTGCAGTTAAAACACGAATAGAAATAAAAGCGAAAGGTTTAATATAAGCGGGCATCACAAACTTAGCGATGCTGTAATTTGCTCCGTAAATAAAATTGGCTGTTAAAACTGCTAAGTGTGCTTTGGTGCTCGACTTCATGCAAGAGCTGCTTTTGCGTCGCTGATAGCTTTTTCTGAATTACCAATAAAGATTTTATCATCTACAATGATAACTGGTCGTTTTAAGAAAGTATATTCAATGAGAATGTATTTTCGGTAATCCTTTTCCGTTAGTTGCAGCTCGTTTAAGCCCATTGCTTTAAACTTCTTAGCAACTTTGCTAAACACCGACTGATACGATCCTGCGAGGTTACGCATTTTGTCAATTTGCTCTTCGGTAATCTTTTCTTTCTTAATATCCTGAAGAATTACATCTGGACCAGGATTTAACTCCTTTAAGATTCGCGTACAAGTATCACAAGTACCTAAGTAAAAAATGATTTTCATACTAGAATATTTTTTCTGCTACGCGCTTACAAGGTTCTGGATTCCCCATTGTATAAAAATGCAAACAAGGAACTTTTGCATCCACTAACTCCTTGCATTGTTGTATGGCCCATTCAATACCTACTTCGCGTACCTGATCAGGGGTCTTTGCTTTTTCTACAGCTTCTGCTAAGGCATCTGGAATATCAATATGAAATATACTTGGTAAAATATTCATCTGTTTACGAGCGGTAAATATTTTAATTCCAGGAATAATAGGTACATTAATACCTGCATCACGACATTGTTTTACGAATTCAAAATATTTAGAATTATCATAAAACATTTGCGTTACTATATACTCAGCACCAGCATCTACTTTCGCTTTTAGGTGTTTCAAATCGGTTTTTAAATTAGGTGCTTCGAAATGTTTTTCAGGATAACCGGCAACACCAATACAGAATTTAGTAGGAGATACATCTTGTAAATCATCGTCAATGTAAATTCCCTTATTCATATTCACCACCTGCTTCACTAAGTCGATGGCATACTCGTTTCCATTTTCTTCGGGCTTGAAGCTTCCTTCACTTTTAATTGAATCGCCACGAAGTAATAACACATTATCAATTCCTAGAAACGACAAATCGATCAAAGCATTTTCTGTTTCATCTTTGGAAAATCCTCCACAGATGATATGCGGTATAGCATCAACGTTATACTTGGTCATGATACCTGCACAGATACCAACGGTACCAGGGCGTTTACGGACTGATTTCTTTTCAAGTAAACCATCAGCACGTTTTTTATAAACGTATTCTTCGCGATGATATGTTACATCAATAAAGCTCGGATTAAACTCTATTAACGGATCAATGGCATTATAGATATCCGTAATTCCTTTTCCCTTTAAAGGAGGAAGAATTTCGATTGAGAATAATGTTTTGCCGTTAGCTTGTTTAAGATGGTCGATTACTTTCATTGTAAATTATCATTTCTGCACGAGTACAAATATCCGATTAAAATCTATCTAAAAAAAGAGCGCCCGCTGGTGGCGGGCGCTCCTTAAAAAATATTTTGGCTTAACTATAAATTATCGTTGAATTGTTAAGTTACCTGTCTTAGTTGGTGTTGATCCATCGTTTAAGTTAACGATTACGAAGTAAACTCCATCAGGACAATCAGTACCTTTAAATACCTTAGTTGTGTTGTTATATCCATCAGCTGAATAAACTTCTTTACCCCAACGATTGATAATTTGTACGTTGTTGTTTGGATAACCTTCGATATTAGCGATTACGAATTCATCATTCTTAGTATCACCATTAGGAGTAATAATGTTTGGAAGAATTACTTCACAACCGATCGGTTCAGAAGTAGCGCCAATCTTACATAATCCGCTTCCAATTGCACGAACTGAGAATTCAGGAATAGCTGTCATAGTACCATGTGTTTCTGGACCATTAGGAACGTTTGCAGCAATCCAAGTTACTCCACCATCTTCTGTTACTTCGTAAGATACAGCTCCTGCAACAGCACCCCAAGCATAGATATACTTATAAGTACCTGTTCCTGTCTGACAATCTACAACTGGCGCAGGAGGGTAATTTAACACTTGAAGTGTCATGTTACCTGAACCTGAACAAGCACCTGAACCAACTGTTACACTATAAGTACCAGCTTGTGCAGTTTGATATGTTTGAGAAGTAGCTCCTGAAATAGCTGTTCCATCTAATGACCATTGGTAAGCAGCACCTGGGTTACCAGCATCTAATAC
>CANGJU010000087.1 GCA_947453935.1 Bacteroidota bacterium
GAATCAAGGATTCCTGACCATAATTTTCTAATCGCTGTGCAGACAAAACAACTTCGATATTGGCAACAACAACTTTTAAATTCAAAATTTCTTCTCTCCACTTTTTTGAGTTACCAATCATGCATATCCAATTAGTAGTTTGGCGTTGTGAAAACGATTGTTCAACGGTAATTCCTTTTTGAGGCTCGAGGCAAAACACTTCGATAGTTGCGCCTGTTTCCTTTTGAAATGATAATCGCGCCTTTACCACTTTGGTATTATTAAAAACCAGCGTTGATTGAGTCGGAAGTTGAGATTCAATCCCCGTAAAAACATGATTACTGATAACACCTTTGTTATAAACCAATAATCGAGAGTCCGCACGATTAGAAATTGGTGCCGCCGCAATCATTTCATCGGGCAATTCATAGGCAAAATCAGCAATATTGATAGTTCCTGGGTGATTCATTGGGCAAAGATAATGATAGATGGTTGTTATTTTTAGAACAAAATTTTATCTTTACAATTCTTGAAAAACCAACCTATGAAAAAATCTTTACTAATAGCGGTAGCGCTAATTGGAATTTCTATCCAGTCGTTTGCACAATGCACTGCAAATACAAAGTCAATTATTTTGAATGGAACAACAAGTTATGTTTCATTTGCAACAGATAATAATTTACAAATAGACTCAGCTATTACAGTAGAGGCATGGATAAAACCATCTGCCTTCGGAACAAATCACTATAGCAATTCAATTGCATGCAAACACAGTTGGAGTTTAAATGGCGAGCAGGGATTCGTTCTTCGATGTGGTGGCGCAGGACAATTATCATTTACATTCTGCGGGGTTGATTCTCTTGGAAATGTACTAACATGGCAACCTATTGTATCTCCATCTAATGTATTAACGCTTAATACATGGACACACGTAGCTGGAAGCTTTGATGGTGACTCATCACGACTTTTTGTTAATGGAGTACAAGTAGCATCTCAATACTTCCATGGATCAATGAAGCCTAACACAGCCTTCCCAATGCGTATTGGTCGTTTGTGTGATGCTGGTCAGACAGACAGTAGAGCATTCAACGGACAAATTGACGAAGTACGAATCTGGAATATTGCGAAGCCACAAGCAGAAATTTTAGCAGGATATAACCGACATATCTCTCCTACTTCAAACGGTTTAGTTGGATATTGGAATTTTAATATTGCATCAGGTACAACAGTTCCTGATCAGACCAGTAGTGGTAATACAGGAACATTTAACACAGTCACCTTGTCAACGAATGTCCCTTTTTATCAGGCTACAACAATGCCTGTAATTACAGCTAATGGATTGAATCTTTCTTCAACATCAGCATTCACTTACCAATGGAATTATAATGGTCAGCCGATAGCGAATGCAACCACACAAAACTATACAGTAACTCAAAATGGTACTTACACCGTTTCTATTACTGATTCGATTGGTTGTCCTGCAATATCTAACCCAGTTATCATCAACACGGTTGGAGTACAAGAAATTGGTAATGCACAGCAAATTAAATTGTATAACGGCGATGGCTATATCCGAATTGATGCAAACAATGGCATTGAATTAAAAGATATTTGCTTATACAACTGCGGTGGCTCTTTGATTGAAGAATTAAAGAATCCTACTAGCAGCAATACTATTAGCACTGATAGAATTATACCAGGAGTTTATTTAGTCATGGTTATGACTGAAAACGATATTTATCGAAGTAAACTATTTATCAAGTAAAAAAATGAAAGGTGTCGCAAGGCACCTTTTTTTATATCCATTACATTTGCAAAATGAAAAAAGTGTTTGCATTATTCTTGTTCAGTTTTGTTTTCAATAGCAGTTACGCTCAATACACCTGCATTGAAATCAAATGTGATTGCGACAATCAGTCATGTGATACATTATCGATTTCAACCTATAATCGAGAAGAACAATTAATAAAGAAAGTTAAATTTTCGAAAACACCTACGGAGCCTACGCTTTACATTACCTATGATTACAATTCTAACGGACAACTCACAAGAAAAGTAGCGCGCAATAAACAAGGCGATTTGATATGGTTTAACAAATTGTACTATCAATACAATAAAACATTATTTGCAGATACTTTATTTAAAGCTGACTCCACATTAAAAATCGCATTTCTGCATGTAAAAGACACTGCATCGAGAGGTAAAGTCGTGTATTGGTCGTTTGCAGGTGATAGTATTCCAAGTGTAGAACAACGCATCGTATTGGATTCTCTCGGAAATGAATTTTTAAATACTACGTGTTATAGTCCGAACGATTGCATTACTTACAAATCATTCTACAAAGGCAAAACAAAAACAAACACGGAGTTATGGGTTTTAAAAAGCGAAAAGCCAATCCCCACTTTAACAGAGTTGGAAGAATATATATTAGATGATAAAAACAGATGGAGAGCAATGAGTAAACTTAGCGGTGATGGTCAGTGCAAAGAACATTACTTTTATATTTATCCTGATATGGAAATAAAGAAATAATTTACTGACTATCCCTTGGTCCTCTTTTATAAATTATCAAACCATTTAAAAAATTTCGCAATAGTTGATCTCCACATTTTTGATAGTTCGGATGATCTTCTTTGCGAAACAACGCACTCAGTTCTGTTTTAGAAACTTCGAAATCGCTGAGCTTTAAAATTTCAATGATATCATCATCGCGAAGCTCCAAAGCAACGCGAAGCTTTTTAAGTATGTCGTTATTAGTTAGCATAGCACAGCAAAAGTATTAAAACACGGCAATAATCTGATAATTGCGATTATTGAAAGTAAAAGTATGGCCAGCGCCGCGCCCATTGATTTCTTTTAAAAGGGGTCCGTTGGGAGGTACAATATTGAAAACAACATTATCGATAATTAGCCGATCTGACATTTCGGCGATATACAATACAAGCTCATTCATTACCACTACAGCGCCAGTTTGGACTTTATCGTAAAGAACATCGGGCTTAATCATGTGAAGCAACATTAAATCCTCCATGGCCTTTTTTCGCTGTGCTCCGTAAATCAGTAATGTCTGATTAGCATTTTCTCGGGAGGTTTCATGCTTATCACCAGCAGAGCTTTTATCGTTCGATTCAACAGCATCCTTAATTGAAGCTAAGGAAGCATTTAACTCCTCAATTTGCTCTTTCTTAACAGAAAAACAATGATTTAAAAGTGTGGACTTGAGATCTATTTTAGCTTCGTCGTTAAGACTTAAAAGTGCATTCATTGTACAAAACTAAAAAACAATTTCAATGTAAATTTGTAGTAAATAGTAATTTATAAAATAACTACATTTGTTTCACACGTAAGACCAAACCAATGAAAAAATTAAATTGTTTGTTAGCGCTTATCCTGGGGATGATAAGTATTGCTAATGCTCAAACCAGCAATACGCTTTATGGAATAGTTCGCCAAAACTATTATACCAACCAAACCTTTGATTCTTCTACTGTCCGAATAGGGAGTATTAATACTACCAATGGTTATGTTTCGAATATCGGAAGTAGTACTTACCAGATGGGAATTAATTTAACTGGCGCAGCATTGAATCCGTATGACTCTACGTATATTTTTATTGGATCAAATGACAAAATCAATACACTGCATTTAGGTAGCGGACAATTAATCAATCAAGCTACGCTCAACAACCCAGTAGCAATTAGTTATTTCGATAATTTTCGTTTTTGTAATGGAGACAGCACAATGTATGGCCTTGCTCGAAGAAATTACTTTGACTCGACATTAAACATGAATGTTGGTCAGTTATTGCTTGCAAAAATCAATACTACAACCGGAACAATTACGCAGATTTCTCCTAATTCAATAGGTCAAGGATATGCGTTAGCAGGAAGTGCGATTGATCCTTATCAAATGGTTTATTATTACTCTACCGGTTCTAATCTAGTGGGTGTTGATATGTATACAGGACTTGTTTATAGCAACACAGCAATGCAACTACCTCCAAACAGCCACTTCGATAACTTTACGTATAGCTGTGTAGATACTGCATTATATGGATTGGTAAGAACGAATTACTTCAATTCTGTAAACCCATTTGTAATTGACTCCTCAACTGTTCGTCTAGGAAAAATAAATCCAACAAGTGGAGTAATTACAGTGTTATCATCTACTTCATTATACGGAAGTGGGTATTCGTTAAATGCGGGTGCAGCAATCGATCCTAATAACATGACCTATTATTACAGCACTGGAGATTTTCTTGTAGGTGCATCGCTTTATAATGGTCAACAAAACAGCCTTGACTCCATTCAATATGCGGACGGAAGTTATTTTGATTTAATGCGCAACTTCGATAATTGTCGAGCGATAAATATCATTCGTTCAAATAATAGTACAGGTGTATTTGAAATAAATGAGAATAAAATCAGCATCGCTCCCAATCCATCAAGTTCTGTAATTGATATCCAAAGTAAAGAGATGATTTCTCAAATTAATATTTACAGTACACAAGGGAATATCATTTATTCGGAACAACTAAACACGAAACAATCTTTCATTTCAATCAGCGGGTTGAATGAAGGGATTTATATTGTTCAGGTAAAATTTTTAGATGGTAAAACAACCAACAAAAAAATAATCAAGCAATAATAAACAACGTTTTTATTATTTAAGTTTTTTTCTTTTTCTGATGCGAGAAGGGGCAAGAAAATTTTCGCTTGTAATAATTTTCTTTCCTGCTTTAGACTCAAACTCGACTCGTGCATTCTTTGCAATAGCGCGGCCTTTTTTACTGGCTTTGACATTTTGAACTAAACCATTTGCACTTATCGCTTCAGAAATAAAATTGGCTGCCATCTCTGCCAAGGAAGAAAAAATCAATTCTGTTTCACTCATGTGATCTCGCAAGTTTTGGGACTTTAATCCCTTAAGTTCCTTATGCTTATTTATTGTCAAATCTGTCCATTCTTGATGAATAATGTTCGTTAAAAAAGCAAATTCATTGTAATTTTCTACACCATTAGCTTTCCAATAATCTGTCAGTCTATCACGAATCTCTTGACCAGTCATGCGTTGTTGAATCCATTTCTCACTCCTACCCTTTTTTCGCCAATTTTCGCGAGATCTTTCTACACTCAATCCAGGATCTTGGATTTCCTTCAATCGTTCATGACCAACCTTCGCCAACCATAATTTAAATGGCTCGGCCTTCGAGGAAGGAATTGCTTGCACTAACCTTAATACATTTTCGGTATTACCTGCTAAAGTCTTTCTAGATTTTCCATTAGAAGACATCGCTACCTGGGGACAAATTGTCCCCAGGTAGGAATTCAAATCATCGTCCCTTTTTCTCATTTTTTTGAGATAATCAGTGGGGTTAACGGAATCAGTTAAGGCTCCAACAATATCTACTAATGAGAAATACCAAGTCTCACTTTCAGCATCGTAAAATCTACGAATATTCTTCTCTTCAAAAACGGTTAACTCTTTACTCATATTAAAAAAACATTTTATTGTATTCAATTTCGAATTAAGCAAAGCAATCACTGATTAATTACAAATTAAAATTTACTAATCGCTGATTGATTACTTGAAAAACGGTGGTCAAAATTAAATTATTAAAAAATAAAATAATAATTTCAGAATGAAAAAAGGTCGATTTGTTAATAAAATGCTTAAGGAAATAAAATACAAAATCGATTTAAAACAGCTCCAACTGCTGATCTTTTAATTGAAACGATTTGCGATGATAAGGTGTTAATCCGTATTGCATAATAGCCTTCACATGCACTTCTGTTCCATAGGCTTTATTACGATCCCAAGCATATTGTGGAAATTCAGCATGTAGTTTTTTCATCAACTCATCGCGATGTGTTTTAGCTAAAATAGAAGCTGCTGCAATTGATAAATAAAGTCCATCACCCTTTACAATAGTTTTATGCTCTGTGGTTTTATATTTTTTAAATCGATTACCATCGATCAGCAAAAGTTCTGGCTGTACAGTTAATCCTGAAATTGCTTTATGCATGGCTTTGTAAGTAGCATTCAAAATATTTATTCGATCAATTTCAGGTGCATCAATCATTGCCACAGACCAGGCCAATGATTCCTTCTCTATTAAAACACGTAAATTATCACGCATGGTCTCAGGAAGTTTTTTCGAATCATTCAATACATCATACCATTCGAGCTTTACTTTCGGAGGAAGAATAACCGCGGCAGCCACCACTGGTCCAGCTAAACAACCACGACCAGCTTCATCTACTCCTGCTTCTATTACTTCTTTGTTATAATGTAAGGCTAACATTTATCAGTATTTACTAATTACTCTCCGAAATTGGTTTATTTTTGTACAAGAATCAAGTCATGCAAAAGAAATTTATCACCAACCTGGCATTTTTGCTTTTCCTTAATTTGCTCATTAAGCCATTTTGGATTCTTGGAATTGACAGAGCCGTTCAAAATACCGTAGGTGCTGAATCTTATGGTATTTATTCCGCCTTATTTAATCTCAGCTTTCTATTCAACATTATATTGGATGTAGGAATTACCAACTACAACAATAGGAATATTGCCATGCATAATCATCTGCTCGAAAAACATTTGAGCGGAATCATTATGCTACGTTTAGTACTCTCGCTCGCATACACAGTAATAAGTTTAAGTGTAGCTTGGATATTAGGATATCAAGGAATGCAACTTGGGATATTGTTGGTAATGTTGATCAACCAGGCTTTGATATCTTTTATTCTTTATTTGCGATCAAATATTGCGGGACTGCAATTGTTTAAAATAGATAGTATGATATCGGTGCTCGACAGAGCGATCATGATTATCATCTGTTCATTATTAATCTGGGGACATATTGCAGGCGATGAATTCAAAATCGAATGGTTTGTATGGGCGCAAACATTAGCTTACGTTATTACAGTAGCAATTACATTCATCATAGTCGCTAAAAAAGCAAAGCTTCGGAAGCTTCAATGGAATCCTACCTTTTTCTTTATTGTATTAAAACATAGTTACCCATTTGCGATTTTAATTTTACTCATGACATTTTATAATCGAATTGATTCGGTTATGATAGAACGTTTACTTCCGAA
>CANGJU010000088.1 GCA_947453935.1 Bacteroidota bacterium
AATTCCTGAACACTCACTTCTTTCATTATACTTTCGCTGTTTTTGATTTTTCTGTTGTTTCTTTCTTTGTTTCTGATTCATTTTCCTGACGGAATGATTGCATATCGTCATCTAAAAACTGGAAGAATGTATCACTTCTTAAACCAATACGTAAGGTTTCTAAAGCTATTACTTCGTTAGGAGCAATATTGCCTAAGTTTACATTTGCACCGAAGTGTTTAATAAAATAGGCCTGTTGTGATTTTTGTGGCGTTTCCCAGATAATTTTATCAGCAGGGATTTTAGCAACAATTTTATTTATCAAAACCACATGTGCCTTACCGTTAGGGCGATAAATTCCTACCGTGCCGCTTTCTCTTGCTTCTGCAATTACTTTCCATGCGCCTGCCTCTAATTCGGCATGCATCATATCAATCCATTTGTTTGGTCTGATTAAAATTCCTTCTTCTTTCGAACCCACTTCGCTGATTACTGTTGCGTATTTCGTTAGTCGGTGGATGTACTCACATTTTTGCTGGTGCGACATAGTAATCGAGCCATCAGAAATCTCGCAATATTCCATCTTGTATCGATCCATCAAACGGATATAGTCATCAAACATACCTCTTACAATAAAGGCTTCTGTTAATGTTCCGCCGAAGTAAACAGGGATATTTGATTCTTTAAAGAATGCTAATTTACGTTCTAAGTTTGGCGTAACTAACGATGATCCAAATCCAAGTTTTACGATGTCGATATAAGGTCCTGATCCGTCTACTAGGTTTTCACATTCTTTAATGCTCAACCCTTTATCCATAACCATGGTTAAACCCGCTTGGCGAGGCTTAGCTGTTCTTTCAGGAACATGTGATAAGTGAAAATTCATCATATTTTTTTGTTTGTATTAATAATCCAGTTTGTTCTTTCATCGTTTAACATTGCAGGTGCAATTTCAAAAATTATCCGATGTTGATTGTAATCCATTTGTAATGCGGTTTCCAATTCAGCCATACATGTTTCTATATTTCCAATCAGAAACAAATATGCAACTAAGCGATAATGCATTTCAACATTTCCAGCATGATGTGCAAGACCTTGAACTAATAATGCTACTGCTCGATGGTCTTCGTTAAAGTCGTGAAGTAAATCACTGTAAGCAATCCACGCATCTACATTATCAGGGTCAATTTTTATAGACTTCGCATAGCAGTTGTCGGCCTCTGGAAAATTTCCTAGCTGAAATTCACAATCACCTAATGCAAGCCAGTATTCTCCATTTGCATCATCATTCTCTATCGCTTTCTTGATGTAGTACATCGCCTCATACCACCTTTCTTCTTCTTCGTAGGTAACGCCTATGCCATACCATGCCTGCGCCATGAATGGGTCTGACTTAATCGCTTTTTGATAGTAATCTCTTGCTTCATCCCACTTTTTCAGCTGCTCATAACACTCTCCTAAATTGTAGTAGGTGTATGCATCAGGATGACAATATTCAAATGCTGTTTTGTAAGCTGTTATCGATTCTTCAAATTGATCGTTCATTAAATAGACTTGCGCCATATCGAGGTAAGCAGGTGCAAAACGATCGTTAATCAATAAACAATAGTCAAATGCTTTTAAAGCCTTTTCAAAATCTCCTTGCTTCGTATAAAGTTCTCCTAAGTGATACCAAGCAATATAGTAATAGGGGTTTTCGTCAATTATCGAATTAATCAGGTTAATTCCTTTTTCGAAAAGATTTCCAAACTCACTGCAGGCAACTACTTCACTGATGCAACCCTCGTGTGTAGGGTTATCTGTAAGACATAAGATATAATTGTCTAATGCAAGATTGAAATTTCCTAAACTTTGATAAGCAATTCCGATTCTGAAATAGATATCATCTTTTTGCTCATCTGCCAAACTTAATGCTTTCTTGTAACTTGAAATAGCTGGCTCGAAATTTTGAAGTATTGAATAAATATTTCCTTTGATAACAAAAACTTCAGGGTCGAAAGGGGAAACTCGCTCTACTTTTTCTAAAGCAGCCAACGCTTTTTCTTTCTTGCCTTTCATAGCGAGAAGTTCAGCTTCTTTCAAAATAAAACCAGTGCTATCTGGGTGAATGCTTCTCGCATAATTTGTCACCTCATCTGCACTATCAAAATCTAAACACTCTAAATAATGGTCAATTAAATTTAAAAGGGTGTCGACATCAAAAAAGTATTGAGTTTTACGTCTCCTCATCTCTTCGAATCGCTTCAAAGAGTGCCCTAAAAATTCATTGTCCTCAAATGGTCCCTGATCTTCTGTCATATCCGCTTTTTGTACTCTCACAAATTTAGCAAATAATACCTTAAAATCCTTATGTTTTTTATCTCATATTAGAATTATTCCTCCCTAAAAGTCAAATAGTTTTTAGATTTGCATTCTGATAAATTCCTTTTTATATGATTTCCAACTCTTTGACTCAAAAAGTGCTTATTGCAGGTGCAACTGGCTTGGTAGGAGGTGCCTTATTAGAGATATTAACAAAAGAGATTACAGTTCATGAAATAATCGTTCTTGGTCGCACCGAACCTACCTTTATATCCTCAAAAATAAAGTTTGTAAAAACAGATTTTATCAATCCTGATTCTATAAGCGATTGTTTTGAGGGTGTTCATACTGTATTTTGCTGCATTGGAACAATCATAAAAACCGCTGGTTCACAAGAGGCTTTCAGAAATGTAGATTATGGAATTCCTGAAACATTAGCGAAGCTGGCATCTAAAAATAAAGTAAAGAGTATGATTGTGGTTTCGTCTATTGGTGCTGATGCCCAAAGCAGTAATTTTTATCTCCGTACTAAGGGTGAAATGGAGAGTTGCGTATCCAGTTACAAGATATCTAAAACGGCATTTTTACGACCTTCTTTAATAAGCGGACCACGTAAGGAATTCAGATGGAAAGAGACTATATCTAGTGTCTTTTTAAAATTATTCTCATTTCTATTAATTGGTAAATTCAAAAGATACAGAGCAATTGACCATGATGTAATCGCAATGGCTATGTGGCGCATTTCCAACAGCGCAAACAACACGCGAATTTATGAATCGGAAGATATTCAGTGGATCGGTGGATAATACTTTGATTTAGGATTTGTTTTTATTAGCTTAGACCCCAAGGTGTATAGCAAGTTTTTTTCGAAGTTGTCATCTTTATCTGTTTAGTCTTAATTATTAAATTATTGATTTTTTAATGAAATTAAAGTGTAGTAGATTTTACTTTTTGTACGCCTTTATAGTAGTACTCTGCTCGACTGCGTTCAATTTTTCGTGCTTTGCACAATCAAATGATTTGAAATCTGAATCAGGGAATAGTATTGCACAGAATGAGCAAGGTAAAACTAGAGTGGTCAAAACAGATTTAGGTTATCAATTATACCGTAACGGGCTTCCTTATTATGTGAAAGGTTTAGGGGGTGAAGTGAATCTTGATTTAGCAGTAAAGATTGGCGGAAATTCCATTCGTACTTGGGGAATCGACAATGCACAACAGATTTTAGATGATGCTCAAAAGCACGGACTCACCGTGATGCTCGGACTTTGGTTACAGCATGAGCGTCATGGATTCGATTATAACAATACCGAAAAAGTAAAAACACAGCTAGAACATTTCAAAAAAGTAATCGACCGGTTTAAAAATCATCCAGCCCTCTTAATGTGGGGAATCGGTAACGAACTCGATCTTCAATACACGAATACGAATTGCTGGTATGCTGTACAGGATATTGCAAAGTATGCTCGCGAGGTTGATCCCAATCATCCAACGTCGACAGTTACTGCCGGACTTGATTCAATGGAGGTTCAGCTAATAAAACAACGTTGTCCTGATATTGATATATATTGCGTGAATACCTACGGTGATATTGCTAACGTTCCTGCTAATATAAGTCGTTTTGGTTGGACAGGCCCATATATGATAACAGAGTGGGGACCTAACGGATATTGGGAGTCGCCGAAAACAAAGTGGGATGTTTCTATTGAACAAACAAGTACAGAGAAAAAGCAGGTTTATTTTGATCGATACAATAATTACATCAAGCCAAATTTTAATTACTGCTTAGGTTCCTATGCGTTTTTGTGGGGGGCAAAGCAAGAGTACACCGAGACGTGGTTCGGACTTTTTTCTAAAGATAATCTTCCAACAGAACCTGTCGACGCTTTAGAAATGGTTTTCAAAAATCAAGCACCAGATGTAGCAGCTCCAACTATTATTTCTTTAACAGTAGATAATAAAAGAGCCTTAGATAATATTCATACAAAAGCTGGTGAGACGTATGCTGCATCAGTGAATGCAATGCTTGGAATCGATATGCAAACGAATGTAAAAGATTCGGCTAATAAAATAATATATAATTGGAAAATTTTAGCCGAAAGTACGGATAAGAAAAGTGGAGGTGATAAAGAAGAGGAAGCCGTAGAGTTAAATGGATTAATCAAATCGAAGAAAAGTAATGACATCAAATTTAGATCTCCTACTCAAGAAGGAGCTTACCGAATTTTCGTCTCTGCACTTTATAATGGAAAGGTTGCTTATGCGAATATTCCATTTTACGTAGATAAAAGAACGGAACAAGATGGTCAGGCAAGGTTTATACAAGTGAAGAAACAATCAATGAGCGATTTTAAGTGATGATGTTGAGAAAGAAAATAGCTGTTGTTGCTGCTGGATTTATTTTATCTGGTATAGCTGGTTATGCGCAAGTTTCTGAAGACGCAAAAGTAGATTCTTCTAAGAGTACTTTTTTTCAATCATTGTTTGATATTGGTAGTTTTCCGAAGAAACAAACTTCTGTTTTAAGTCAGTTTAATGTAAGTGGTTATTATCGTTTCGTAACTAATTATCGTCATCTCGATACCGCTTATCCTCATCTGCGTAAAAACACGAACAATATTTTTGTCGGAGATGATAGTCAAATTCCTCAGTTAATGTTAAACCTGAGTGGAAGTGTTTCTAAGAATACTTCCTTCGGAACAGACTTATACATGTGGAGTCCTATGACAGGAGCTGGTGAAAGAGAAAATGTCAAAGGATTAAATCTTGGTATCAGCTTATACGGAACTTATTCCAGCGACTATGGTGACTTTACTGTGAAAACAGGTGGTATTAACTGGTACGCATTAACCCCGTTTACTTTTCAGGCTAATAAAGGCTACGATCGTTATTCAATCTTTGAAAGAAATCCTTGGGATCCTAATACAAAAAACATTGATTCACGTTATGCGACTTTCTATAATGCTGGTGCAATTAATCAGGATGAGCGCTGGGGACAACAAGCTTTTCAAGGATTAATCATAGAAGGAAATAAAATGCCTAATGGTTTTTCTGGATCATTCATGTATGGTAAAACACAGTTAAATGGTGGTTTGTCGCCACTGCCAAATTCTTCTTACGGCGGTAAGATTAAAAAAGAATACAAATCGAATTTCATTTCCTTCAACACGTTTAATAATTGCAGCTTCACTGATTCAACGCAAAAGTCGACAGTAGGCTTTAATGTTGCGACATTTGAATTTAAAAACACTATTGATAAATTGGTAGTTCGAGGGGAAGTAGGAGCAGGAAGAAATTTTGCGAATGATAATATCAGCAAGTGGGGAGAAGCTATTTCAGTTAAGTTTGAGTATCCGATTCTTGATAAATATCCAACAGAATTACATGTATATCGAATCAGTCCGCTTGTGCTAAACAACAGTGCAGCTTTTATTAACTCCGCAATCGATCAAAGTTATTTAACATCTTCATCTGTTGGTGTACAACCTGTACTACCTGCTGTTGCGAGCTCGATGGTTGCAATAGGTCAGCTGGTAAATAATCGTCAGGGATTTGATTTAAATGCGCAAATAAATATTGGTCGACTAAAAACTTCTTTTGGATACAGCAACAGTTCTGAGATGGAGAATATTTCTTCTAAGATTACTTACAGCCATCCAATTAATAGTTTAGTGCTCGCACATTTCTGGCGTTGGGATTTTCCTAGTAATATTGGCCCTTATAATAACCTTTCAAAAATTTATCGAACAGTTTACGAAACAGTTAATATTACTAACGTTGATGCAGTAACCCGTTTGCCAATCGATCGAAAATACTTTAACAGCATTGAGATGAATATGAAATGGAAAGGAACTGTTTTTAATCGTGATTATTACCTTTATTATTTAGGACAATATTCTTCCGCGCAACCTACTTCATCACCAATAACTGTTTTTTCAGAGCAGGCTTACCTCCGAACATATTATCATCAATTAGAGTCATACATAAAATTAAACAAATCATTGGTCTGGTGTAATTATGCCGGCTTCGAGCGAATTATTGCAAATTACGATACAGAAACCGATATTCTTACAAAGCGTCCTAAGAATCAAACTGGGTACAGCTTAGCAACCGGATTTGATATACGTATGAGCAAAGGGGCAGGTTTATATCTTCGTCAGCGATGGATGCAATATGCTGATGATAGCTTTAAAGATGATCAGTATAAAGGATTTGAAACAACAGTAGAAATAAAGATATTCTTCTAATGAAAAAACATTTATTCAAATATATATGGCTGCTGCTGTCATTGATATCTTATCATTCAATGGCACAACAGAAACGAACAGTCGATTTTATAGGTGGAGCCCGTTCTGTTCTAACCAACAATAATATTGCTGTGAGTGATAGTCTTCCCGATACAACTACCATTAAACGTAATTCAGGCGGTTATGCGTTAATCGACTTAGGCGTTGACATAAAACCAAATAAGAACACGGAGTTATTAGGTATGTTCCGTATTCGTAATGCCTATGGTGGTTTCTGGGGGGCGGGAGTTACTTTTGATGTGCGTCAGTTATTTTTAAAAGGTGTTATCAGTGATAAAATACGATATCAGGTAGGTGATTTAAATTTAAAACAAACACCTTTTACGTTGTATAATCATCATGCTGATCGTTTAGATTCACTTCCATCTGTTTTTAAATTGCAAAATGATATCTTAAACTACGAAAAGTTTTATCGCAATAATACATGGCGCCAGCAAGGAGTGAATGTCGATTTCGGATTTGAATTTTCAAAAGGAATTAAAGA
>CANGJU010000089.1 GCA_947453935.1 Bacteroidota bacterium
AAAGAGGATAGTGGTTTAACAATCATGTAGCCTTTCCTTTCATAAAAATCAATTTGCTTTAAAGCGGCTGTTTTGTTAGGTATATTTGAAATCACTACATGATATGTTCTGTTTTCATTGGCGCCTAATCCAACAACATAAACATTGTCGAGTTCTTCGTTTAAATAAAGCTCGTTGGCAATATATAGCAGGTGGATTAAATTTTTCGTTCTCCAAAGAGATATTGAATAACCATTTAGCTTAGCAGGATTGCCAAGACAATCTAAAACATCATTACATGTAAATGTAGAGTCGAGTTTTTTTGTCATCTTGATGATGTTTAAAGGCTCAACTTTGACTGTTGCTAATCCGTGTTGATAAATTCCAATGGTGCGGGCTGCGGTTTCCGATAAGTCAATAATTCTCGTTCTTACAAATGGCCCACGGTCATTTACTTTAACAATGGCAGATAATCTGTTTTTTTGATTCGTTACTTTTAAAATAGTTCCAAAGGGATGTTTTTTATGTGCACATGAAAAATCACTATTTCGAAAAACATCTCCGCTTGCAGTTTTACGTCCTTCAAACTCACGACCATAATATGAAGCTTTTCCCGTTTGAATATTCGATAACTGATTACCTCCAGTCGCCAAAATGACGGTGGTTAAAAATGCAAAAGCAAAAATCAGAACAATTGGATTCTTCATTCGCTTAAAGATAGCTTATTTTTTTTAATAGAATACTAATTCAATCGCTTGTTAATGATTGTGTCGGTATAAATCATCAATTGACTAGGTGCAAATGTTCTCCACGGAGTATTATTAAATTCTCCTCCGTAAGTAACATAATAATCAATTCCAGTTTTTTGAAATTCAGTCAACACATGTTGTCTGAAGTTGAAAGCAACGATCCATCCATCTTCAATATCATCCAACCACTCCTGGTAATAACAATCGTCTGATGCATGAAAGTTGAGCACGTTTTCTCCAATCAGTATAAACTTTTTAATTCCTTCTTTGATTAGTTCATCAACGATATCTCTTTTTAAAATCATGATATCATTATGAATCGCATCATTCCATTCGCCTAATAATTCTATAATCGCAAACTCTTGTTCGTAGTCGCAGAAAAGTATTTTAATGTAAAGGGTAGGAGAGCCAATCTCATCCCATTGCGGATGGATGTAGTAATTATATACGGTATTACTGTATTCAAATTCGCTATAAACCCTTCCATAAAATGGCGAACGGTCATCTTCTTCACTTGAATATAAATGACGCCAGTTGTAAAAAGGTTCAATATCTTGCATATTATTTTTTGTTGTACGCATCTATTGCAGCACGTACGTTTCCATGTTTGTTTAATAATTCAGCAGCAGTTACTTCATCAATTGAAAGTTCATTCATCACCATTTTCGTTCCGCGATCAATGAGTTTATTATTGCTCAATTGCATATCCACCATTTTGTTTCCTTTCACTCTGCCTAATTGAATCATCACACTTGTCGAAATCATGTTCAGAATTAATTTCTGTGCAGTACCTGCTTTCATACGCGTTGAGCCAGTTACGAACTCGGGACCAACAACAGCTGCAATTGGGAAATCACAAACTTGAGTTATTGGAGATCCTTCATTACAAGTGATGCATCCTGTTAAAATATTTTTCTGCTGACATTCTTTCAAAGCATGAACAACATAAGGTGTAGAGCCTGATGCTGCGATACCAATAACAGTATCGAGGTCGCAAATGTTTTCATTTAATAAATCTTCCCAACCTTGTGTGGTGCTGTCTTCTGCAAATTCAACTGCTTTACGAATCGCATTGTCGCCACCAGCAATTAACCCAACAACAATTCCGTGAGGTATGCCATACGTCGGAGGACATTCAGATGCGTCAACAATACCTAAGCGACCACTGGTACCAGCACCCATGTAAAACAATCTTCCGCCTTGCTTCATTCTTGGAACAATCGCTTTAATTAATTCGCTGATTGCAGGAATAATTTTTTCAATTGTTTTTGGAACGGATTGGTCTTCGCGATTAATATTGGTCAATAAATCTTCCACCGACATTGATTCAAGTCGGTCGTAGTTTGAATCGCTCTCGGTAGTTTTCTTAAAATCCATATTTGAATTAATAAATTGATGGATATTGCGATGGGTTGTATTGATGCATCATTGAATAAACAGTATCGAAAATATCTTCCGCCGAAGGCTTAGAAAAATAATCGCCATCAGAACCATATGCAGGACGGTGATCCTTAGCCGTTAGTGTTCTCGGTTCCATATCAAGATATTTAAATGCATTTTGTCCTTCAATCACTTGTTGCAACATGTAGGACGTTGCGCCTCCCGATACATCTTCATCTAAGAATAAAACTTTATTCGTCTTTTTAATTGATTCAGCAATTTGTGAATCTAAATCAAAAGGCAATAAACTCTGAACATCAATTAACTCAACGCTGATACCATGCTCGCTCAATTGATTAATTGCATCTTGTGCAACACGAACGCATGATCCGTAAGTTACTAAAGTTATATCTGAACCTTGATTCATCACTTCCACCTTTCCTAACGGCAAACAGAATTCACCAAGGTTATTAGGTAGTTTTTCTTTGATGCGATATCCGTTTAGTGGTTCAATCACTAAAGCTGGTTCATCTGATTTTAAAAGTGTATTATAAAATCCTGCTGCCTGTGTCATATTTCTTGGAACAAGAATATGCATTCCACGAAGTGCACCCAAAATAAACTGCATCGGAGAACCCGAATGCCAAACTCCTTCTAAACGATGTCCACGAGTAGTAACAATTAGCGGTGCTTTTTGTCCGCCTTTAGTTCTGTATTGCAACGTTGCTAAATCATCTGATAAAATTTGAATTGCATACGCTAAATAATCGAGGTATTGAATTTCAGCTATAGGTCGGAAACCACGCATTGCTAATCCAATTCCTTGTCCGATGATAGTCGCCTCGCGAATACCTGTATCAATTAATCTATTCTCACCAAACTTCGATTGCAATCCAGCATATGTTTGATTTACACCTCCGATATTTCCAACATCTTCTCCGAAAATAACAATCGATTTATTTTTTGATAGTTGAACATCCCAATTAGCTTGCAATACTTCTCGTCCGTCCATTAATTGCTCTGCCGCCGGATATTCAATTGCAACAGGAGCAACATTTAATGCAGCCATCGCAGATTGACTATACAAATAATCGTTGTAGCGATCTTTGTTAATCAGCATTTGCTGGTTTAGGAAATTAATAAGATTTGTTTTTGCAGCATTATTTTCACTCTTCAAATAGCGAAGTGCTTTTTTTATTGCCACAATTCCGTCTTTTCTCTCTGGGGTGGATAGTTCTGCTAACGATTGAGCAATACGTTCTATAAAAACTTTATTTGCACTAACAGCAGCTGCTTCATTAATGTATTGCACTGCTTGTTGTGTTTCACTCTTCACTCCATTCAAAAACGCATTCCATGCATTTTGCTTGGCTTGATTAACTGTTTTCTTTGATTCTTCTTCAATGGCATCTAACTCTTCTGCAGTCGCAATGGCTGCATTAATCAACCATTCTTTCATTTTCTTGATGCAATCAAAATCATCTTCCCATGTCAAACGGTCTTTCGACTTATAACGTTCATGGGACCCCGAAGTGGAGTGACCTTGCGGTTGCGTCATTTCACGAACGTGGACAAGTACGGGCACATGTTCGGTACGAGCAATGTTGGCTGCTTTTTCGTAAAGCTCAACTAATCCAGCATAATCCCAGCCTTTACCTGTTAAAATCACATACCCTTCTTTATCTTCTGTACGTTCAAAGCCACTTAAGATTTCTGAAATATTTTGTTTAGTGGTTTGATATTTTGCTGGTACAGAAATTCCGTAGCCATCATCCCATATACTAATCACCATTGGGATTTGTAAAACGCCTGCTGCGTTAATCGATTCCCAGAATAATCCTTCCGACGTAGAGGCGTCGCCGATAGTGCCATACGCAACTTCGTCTCCGTTTCTTGTAAATAGTTTTGCTTCATTCGCTAACTCAGGAAATGCACGATAAAGTTTTGATGCGTAAGCTAATCCAAGTAATCGTGGCATTTGTCCGCCAGTAGGAGAGATATCAGCAGAGGAATTTTTCATTGCTGTTAAATCTTTCCATGTTCCATCAGGGTTTAATGAGCGTGTTCCATAGTGACCATTCATCATTCGTCCTGCTGAGCATGGCTCTGCTTCAATAGATGGGTCGGCATATAATTGCGCAAAAAATTCTTGAATACTTAACATGCCTGTTGCGAACATAAAGGTCTGATCGCGGTAGTAGCCTGAGCGAAAATCACCGTTCTTGAACGACTTGGCCATCGCTAATTGAGCAATCTCTTTTCCGTCACCGAAAATTCCAAATTTCGCTTTGCCAGTAAGAACTTCTTTTCTTCCTAATAAACTAGCCTGGCGACTTTCATTCGCAATACGAAAGTCGTTGAGTAGTGCTACCTTAAATTCTTCAAACGTAAGTTCTTGAGATGTAGTATTTTGAGTGCTATTTGACATAAGAATTCAATATCAAACAAAAATAGCAAAAAATCCTTTTTCAGACAATGCTTTCTATAGCAGAAGTGAGGCGATAACAAAGATGGCCAATGTGATGCTGGCAATACCATTTGTGTTAAAAAATGCAAAGTTTACGCGACTCAAATCATCCGACTTTACTAATAGGTGCTGATAAATTAATAGTCCACTGAAAATCAGCCATCCAATAAAAAATAAAATATTAAATCCACCTAGTATTCCTGCAAATATGAGTATTCCAGCCGTGATTACATGCAAGACCCTCGATATTGATAATGCGTTTTTTAGTCCGAAATAAGAGGGGATTGACTTCAAATTATTAGCCTTGTCAAATTCAATATCCTGTAATGCATAAATGATATCGAAGCCTCCAACCCATGTTAAAACAGCAATTGAAAATAGAACGGGTAATAAATTAAATTCGCCAGTAACAGCCAACCAAGCACCTAATGGAGCCAGTGCTAAGCCGAGTCCGAGTACCAAATGACAAAGCGGTGAAATACGTTTCATGTACGAGTAGCCCAGCACGACCGCCAACGCCACAAAGGATAGGTAGAAGCAAAGGTCATTGATAAATTTTGTGGTAATGATAAATCCGACGCAATTAAAAATGATAAAGGCAAGCGCTGCATTCGAAGAAATTTTTCCAGCTGGAATTTCGCGCTCTTTTGTCCTGGGATTTTTTGCGTCTATATTACGATCTGCCCAACGATTAAAAGCCATCGCTGCCGAACGGGCAAAGATCATACATAACAAAACCTTGACTGCTAATAAAATTGTAAAATCACCTTTGCCAATCACGATTCCTGAGGTGAATCCGATTGCTGCGAATGGCAATGCAAATACAGTATGACTAAACTTAATAAACGATAGGTAATTTTTAATTACTTTTAACATGCTGCAAAAATACAATTTTGAATATACGAGCAGCCCATTGTGCTAAAATAATGACTCGAAAACTAATTCTCTTCTTTTTATGCATCATGCTTGGCAAGGTCGTAACAGGACAGGTTGTTTTAAGTCGTGATACAACTGTTAAAATACGCACATCAAGTGGCGCTATTTTAAAAAATGGCTGGGCCTGTGGATTTAACAATCCTGTTTTTGCGGAGATTGATTTAGATAATGATGGAGTTCAGGATTTGATTGTTTTTGATGGACAATCTGCCCGATTGAATTGTTTTTTGTACACGTCTAACGGATACGTATATGCCCCAGAATATAATGCGTTGTTCCCTCAAAATTTAGAAGGATGGGTGCGGACGTATGATTATGATAATGATGGCGACAAAGATCTGTTTAGTTATTTTGCTGGGGGTATTCGTGTTGATAGAAATGAAACTACAATTACAACTGGCTTATCGTTTTTTAATGTGACTATGCAATTGACGTGTAATTACGCTGGAACAAATCCGAATTTATTTGTTACACGAGTAGATATTCCTGCATTTACTGATATCGATAACGATGGAGATATGGATATTCTTGCTTTTTCAATAAATGGAAGCTGGATTGATTTAGATAAGAATTTATCAATGGATTCATTGGGCAATAACAACCAGTTCATGTTTTATAATGTTCCTGGATGCTGGGGTTATTTTTATAAAGAAGCGGTTGCTAATAAAGCCGTTCTTCCTGTGAATACTTCCTGCGCATTGTTACCTGCTCATCCTTTCCGATTGCAAAATAATTTCGACTCTGGTTCTGCAATATGGTTGGAAGATTTAGATGGCGATGGCGACAAAGATTTTTTATGTGGTGATAAAGTTGGTCGTAATTTGTTGAAAGTCGAAAATTGCGGCAACACCGATTCAGCCTATGCTTGTTCACAAGACACTTTGTATCCTTCTAATACAATTCCTGCATCTATGCGTGATATTGCTGCTCCTTATTTATTTGATTTCGATAAAGATGGAGATAAAGATTTGCTGGTTGCTAATTTTAATTCAAGTGGAGAGGATTATAATAATACCATCTTTTACGAGAATACAGGGTCTACAAGCAATCCCGTTTTTACCTATGTAAAAAATCGATTTTTGATTGATGAGTTGGTTGATGTTGGCACTTCATCACATCCTGTTTTTTTTGATTGGGATGGAGATGGGTTAAAAGATTTATTGATTAGTAATGATGGTTATTACGAAGGCGGTAATTATGTAAGTAAAGTTGCCTTGTATAAAAATGTTTCGCAAGGAAGTAACTATCAATTTCAAAATATTTCAGATAGTATTTTGAATTTTCGTAGCCTTAATATCATTGGAACACGACTAGCATTCGGCGATTTAAATAATGATGGTGATCAGGATTTATTGGTTGGCGATGCAACAGGAAGACTAAATTATTTTCAGAATATAGGAAGCGCAACAAATACTAATTTCATTTTTTCTCAAGGCTATTATCAAAACATTGATGTTGGTTCTGATGCTTCTCCGCAATTGGTAGATGTTAATCGTGATGGCTTGCTCGATTTATTA
>CANGJU010000090.1 GCA_947453935.1 Bacteroidota bacterium
CTGTACATTTTGACTGTTAACAGTCGTGCAGATAAAAAACAGAAAAAATAGCAGTACGTATAGTTTCTTCATCTGATTAAAAATTCTTTAAAAAAGGATTATGCTTTTTTTCATATCCGATGGTTGTTGATGGTCCATGTCCAGGATAAACAGTGATGTCATCTTCTAAAGTAAATAATTTTTTAGAGATAGAGTTCAACAAAGTGTCTAAATCACCTCCAGGTAAATCTGTTCTGCCAATACTATTTTTAAACAATACATCGCCACCAATAATATATTTCTCTTGTGCATTGTAAAAACAAACACTGCCAGGCGAATGTCCAGGAGTAAAAATAATTTCAAGTGTTGTATTGCCAAAACTAATTTTATTTCCTTCTATCAAACATACATCAGGTTCTGGCGACTCATCCATGAATAATCCAAAAGAAGCTCCCATTGTTTTTGCATGTTGTAATACAATTACTTCTTCGGAATGTATTTTAGGAATTACCTGATAGCACTCATTTATAAATGCATTACCAAGTACATGATCGGTATGGCAATGTGTATTCAATAGATGAGTAACCGTTAATCCATTTTCATTGATATAATTAAAAAGTTCTTTTTTCTCCTCTGGATAATAACAACCAGGGTCTATTACTACACACGATTTGGTATCATCGCTTATAATGTAGGTGTTTTCTTGTGTAGGATTAAATGTAAAAATCTGTATGTTTTTCATGTTAGTCTTTGCTTGGTTTGTATCCTGATTCATTCAGGATTCGTTTGCCGTCGCTAATTTGAAAGAGTTTTTCCAGCGACATTCCCTCGTGCTTCTTCATATATGAACGTACAATCTGCCATCCAATAAAGCCACCTAGTTTAGCAGGAGCTTCTTTCGGAAAACCACTGGTTGTATTTCCATCATTAATAAACTTCAAATACAATTTAGGCTTGTTACTAAATAATAGATTATTATCTACTAACACCTTCCAAATATTCTGTTCGTTGTCAAACACCCAATCAAGTTGTTTAGCCGAGTAGCCAATCTTAATACTGTCGTCTGCTTCCGGAATTAATAATTCTAATGCATAAAGTACTTTACCTTGATAGATAATCTGATTAATGAAGTTTTGCTCTGTGCTATCATTCATATAATCGCTATCCAACCAACCCTTTATAGCATCTGTAACCATATACTCCTTGCGAAACTTCTTAATCATATACATCGGCTGTCCTGTGCTTGGATAGTATTTATAATCTGCACCTAAATATGCGTGCAATCCAATTCCTAAATTATTTTCAGTTGCAGAAATGTTGCTGTAAAAAGGAGATAGATAAGTGGTGATAGTTGGAATCTTTCTCTTCGGAAATGCAAGTTGATATCTAGTAAAAGCATTTGTTAATCCTTCTTTTAAAGCATCAATGTTTTTGTAGTTTTTGTTGGATTCATCGTACACCTCTCTGATGTATTTGTCATGTGTGTAGTCTTGTAGGTTGCTAATTAATTCAGGGCTTATCGGTAAAAACACTTTGTTGTCAACTTTTACAAGCATCTGTCTTGTGACTATTCCTGCTAATTTCAAACACCATAAATCGAAAAATTCTCCGTATTTATTTCTCAAATTGACTACTGAACTACTATCAAATGTTTCAATTGAGAATAGATCTTTTTCAAAGCGATTAATATTCAAAACGATTTTATTATCAGAAATTTCTACTGGCTGTGGTGCATTTTTTTTCTTTTTGTTTTCAGTGCATCCCCATAGCGAAATTATTATCCCAACTGCAGATATAACTATTGCAAATTTTCCTAATTTTAACGCATCAAATCTTAAAATCATGAAGAATAAATTTTTATTAGTTTTAGTGATAGCAATATTGTCTGCGAATATAACGAACGCTCAGGAACAAAAATTTCATTTTGGGTTAAAAGTTGCGCCTACCGTAGCTTGGATGAAGCCAGATACAAAGGGGTTAAATAAAGATGGATCTAAGTTGGGATTTACCTATGGCTTGATGGGAGAGAGCAATTTTGCGCCTAATTATGCTTTGTCATACGGATTACAGGTTACTTACCGTGGAGGAATTTTGAAAGTAGATTCATTGAATTTAAGAACAAGTTATGCATTAAAATATGTTGAACTTCCAATTGGAATTAAAATGAAAACAAACGAGTTCAACCATTATCGCTATTTCGGTCAGTTTGGTTTAGTACCGGGATTGAATTTGTCGGCTAAGACAACTACCGAAATGGGGTCAATTACTGAATCAAATATTGAATCGAAAGCTTATATCACAGATATAAATATGTCGATGATGATTGCTGTGGGAACAGAGTACACCATTTCAGGTTCAACTACTTTTTTAGCATCGTTAGAGTTTAACAATGGATTTGTTGATGTACTTGCTAAATCAAAAGACGCCGATCCAGAATTTAAAGCGATATCGAATTATTTCGCTTTGAATCTCGGAATCATGTTCTAATTAGGTTTATTATTATTCAATGTTGCGCATAGCACTCGCTCAGTTAAATTATCATGTTGGTAATTTAGCGCTCAATAAGAAAATTATTCTCGATAAAATTAATCAGTCGATAAATCAAAATGTCGATTTACTAATTTTTTCAGAGTTAGCTTTGTGCGGATATCCTCCGTTAGATTTACTCAATTACGAACACTTTATAGAAAACTGTAACAGTGGTTTGAAGGAAATAGCAACGCATTGTAAGAATATTTCTGTCATAATAGGAGCTCCAACAGTTAATCCGGATATTAACGGAAAAAATCTTTTTAATTCTGCTGTGCTCATTCAGAATGGTGAAATAACAGACATCAGAAATAAATCACTCTTGCCTACCTATGATATTTTTGATGAGTATCGCTGGTTTGAACAAAATAAATCATTTGCCTGCGTAGATGTTAAAGGAGTAAAAATTGCTTTAACAATCTGCGAAGATCTTTGGAACATGGATGCAGATCCATTATACACCAACTGGCCAATGAATGAATTGGTAAAAGAGTCGCCATTATTGATGATAAATATCGCAGCTTCTCCTTTCAATTTTAATCACGAAGTAGAACGTAAAAATATTTTAAGGAAGAATGTTTCCAATTATAATCTACCACTTGTATATGTAAATCAAATTGGAGCTAATACCGATGTGGTTTTTGATGGCGGTTCATTAGCAATGAATGCAGATGGTACTATTATTAAAGAACTTGATTATTTCAAAGAGGATTTTTTAATAGTAGAATTTGATAGCAGTACCAAATCATTTATCACGGACAAAAAAATCAATTACGAAACACCTTCTAAAATTTCTAAAATCAACAATGCACTCATACTCGGAATAAAAGATTATTTTGGAAAATCGGGTTTTAAAAAAGCAATCGTTGGTTTGTCTGGGGGAATTGATTCTGCTGTAGTCCTGTCATTAGCTGCCGAGGCTTTAGGATCCGAAAATGTGCATGCTGTATTAATGCCCTCTGAATTTTCATCACAGCATTCTATCGATGATGCATTGCAATTAGTAGAGAAATTAAACTGCTCTCACGAAATTATTTCAATTGCGGATATATTTCACCGTTATGAAGGTGCCCTCGCAGAACCATTCAAGGGAACATCGTTTAATGTAGCGGAAGAAAATATTCAATCGCGTATTCGTGGTACTTTATTGATGGCCATAAGCAATAAATTCGGATACATCTTACTAAACACTTCTAACAAAAGTGAATTAGCAGTAGGGTATGGCACTTTGTATGGCGACATGAACGGAGGTTTATCGGTCATCGGCGATTTATACAAAACCGAAGTATATGAGCTGGCTAATTATATCAATCGTAAAAGCGAAGTTATTCCAGTAAGCACTATTACAAAAGCTCCATCAGCTGAATTACGTCCGAATCAAAAGGATTCAGACTCCTTGCCTGAATATGATCTATTAGATGCTATTTTGTTTGAATATATTGAGAAGAGCAAAAGCGTAAATGTTATTATTCAGAAATTTAATAGCGCTGATGTAGTAACTAAAGTGATAAAAATGGTGAATGCTAACGAATGGAAGCGTCATCAATTTTCTCCAATAATCAGAGTATCTACTAAGTCATTTGGTCGCGGGCGACGAATGCCTATTGTAGCAAAATACGATTAGTAATTATTTGATTTCCCAGGTTTCTCTACCTTTCAACAATGCATCTAAATTTCCTTCGCCTTTCTTTTGTTTCGCGATTTCAATTTGAGCGTTAAGTCCCGTTTCGTAGCAAGCACGTTTGTTCTCGTAAAACACTCCAAATGGTCTTGGTAAATGTCCTGTTCCTTCTACTGGTCTTTCAAAAAATCTTGAAAGAATGCCAGCCTTTGTTAAATCACTTTCATCGTGAAGCCATAAGTCATTAACACTATGCTTTCCTTCTTCCAATGAAACAATTGTAGGCTTAAATCCATCTAGCATAATTCCTTTGTCTGAATTCTGACCAAAAACTAAAGGCTTATTGTTTTCTAAAAAGATAGTTTCTTCTTTCTTGCTTGATTTCTCTGTGAAAATTTCAAAAGTGCCATCATTAAAAACATTACAATTCTGATAAATCTCTAACAACGATGTTCCAATGTGTGCATTCGATCTTCTAAGCATCTCCTTCAAATGAACAGGATCTCTATCCATTGAGCGTGCGATAAAACTTCCCTCAGCACCCAATGCTAACGCAATAGGATTAAATGGATGATCTACTGATCCCATCGGTGTGGACTTAGTTACTTTTCCTTCTTCAGATGTTGGAGAGTATTGTCCCTTTGTTAAGCCATAAATCTGGTTGTTGAACAAAAGTAAATTCACATTAAAATTTCTTCTCAGTAAATGAATAAAGTGATTTCCTCCAATCGATAATGAATCACCATCACCTGAGATAATCCAAACACTCAATTCTGGACGTGTTGCTTTTAGTCCACTGGCAATAGCACTTGCTCTACCATGAATTGAATGCATACCAAATGTTTCCATGTAATAAGGAAAGCGTGATGAGCAGCCGATACCAGATATAAAAACAATATTTTCTCTTGGTATTCCAAGTTCAGGAACTACCGTTTGAACTTGCTTTAATATTGAATAATCTCCGCAACCAGGACACCATCTTACTTCTTGATCTGTTACCAGATCTTTACTTGTCATTGCAGGAGTTGTTGTGTTTGTTGTTTCCATTAAAATGTTGTATAACGGTAATGTGTATACTAAGCTAGTTCTTCTATTTTGGCTAATATTTCAGAGGTTGCAAATGGCATCCCTTTGATTTTATTTAAACCAATTGCAGGAACCAGAAACTTATCTCTGATAATTGATTTTAATTGTCCGGTATTCATCTCAGGAATTAAAACCGTTTCATAATTCTTTAATAATTCGCCAAGGTTTTTCGGGAATGGAACAATATGTTTGATATGTGCATGGCTTACATCAATACCTTTTGCTCTTGCTTCTATCACAGCACCTTTAATTGCACCGTAAGTTGAACCCCATCCTAAAACTAATATTTTACCTTTATCAGTTCCGTTATCAATGGTTTGATCTGGAATTGTATCAGCAATTTTCTCCACTTTCGCAGCTCGCATTTTAACCATGAATTCGTGGTTTTCTGGATCGTAGCTGATATTACCTGTTTCGTGTTGCTTCTCTAATCCACCAATTCTATGCTCTAATCCTTTTGTTCCAGGAATAGCCCATGGCCTCGATAAATTTTCATTTCGTTTATAAGGTAAAAACTTATCACCGTTTAATTCAGTTGTGAATTCTACTTTGATCGGCTTTAATTGATCAGCATTAGGGAATCTCCATGGTTCTGATCCGTTGGCAATGTATCCATCACTCAAGAAAATCACTGGAGTCATATATTCCAAAGCTATTCTGCAAGCCTCGTAAACTGTTTCGAAACAATCAGCCGCCGATTTAGCAGCAATCACGGGAATTGGGGATTCTCCGTTTCTTCCATACACCGCCTGAAACAAATCACTTTGTTCGGTTTTCGTAGGTAATCCTGTTGATGGTCCACCACGCTGAACATTTATTATTAATAGTGGTAATTCAAGCATTAAAGCAAGACCCATTGCTTCTGTCTTTAAAGCAATACCAGGTCCTGATGATGTTGTAATTCCTAATTTACCTCCAAACGAAGCACCTATTGCTGAGCAAATAGCCGCAATTTCATCTTCAGCCTGAAAAGTTCTAACGCCAAAATTTTTATGACGCGCTAACTCATGCAAGATATCTGATGCAGGCGTGATAGGGTAGCTGCCTAAAAATAAATCTAAACCACTCTTTTGAGAAGCTGCAATCAAACCAATGGCTGTTGCCTGATTACCCATAATGTTTCTATAAGTTCCAGCAGGCATTGGTGCTGGATTGATAGTAAATCGGGTAGGGGCCGTTTCGCTTGTTTCTCCGAAGTTATATCCTGCATGAAGTACTTTTAAGTTGGCAGCAAGTATTTCGGGTTTTTTCGAGAATTTCTCCTCTAAAAAGTTAATCGTAAACGACATTTCACGATTGTACATCCAATATAAAAAGCCAAGTACAAACATGTTCTTTGCACGATCAATCTCCTTGGTGCCTAAGCCTGAATCAGCTAACGTGGCTTTGGTCATTTTAGTAACATCAATAGATACAACACGGTATCCTTCTAGTGAGCCGTCTGTTAACGGACTAACATTATCGGCATAATTGGCTAGACGTAAATTTTTAGGGTCAAAACCATCTGTGTTTACAATGATAGTCCCACCTTTTTTAAGATGTCTTAAGTTAGCCTTTAATGCAGCGGCATTCATTGCCACAAGCACATCGCAAAAATCGCCTGGCGAGAAGATATTTACACTCCCAAAGTGTAATTGAAATCCAGATACTCCTGGAATAGTACCTTGAGGGGCTCTGATTTCAGCTGGGAAATCTGGAAATGTACTTAAGTCGTTTCCAAATAGCGCTGC
>CANGJU010000091.1 GCA_947453935.1 Bacteroidota bacterium
AGCATGGCAGGAAATACCAACCAAGGATTTTTACTTCCACGAACCAACGCATATAATGAGAAAATTCCACCTTCTCCTTTGTTATCGGCACGGAGGGTAATAATTACATACTTGATCGTAGTTTGTAATGTGAGCGTCCAGAAAATCAAAGAGACACCTCCCAGAATGACAATATCGTTTATGGCTGAATTCTCCCCGATGATAGCCTTCATTACATAAAGTGGTGAAGTACCAATGTCGCCATAGATAATTCCTAGGGTGACGATTAGTCCGGCGAGGGATAATTTGTTGAGGGAGGCGTGCTTTTGCAAAGCGTCATTCAATTTACGGAGCAAAGGTAAATTCTTTGTTTAGATTATTGGCTTAATCATCATAAAAATAATGGGCGACGGGTAAAAATGGTTTCTTTCAAATTCATATCTTTGCGCCACCAAAAATTCAACAAGTTTCAATCAATAAAAAATCAAAAAAATGGTATTTGACCTCGAAATGATTAAGCGCTTTTATGCTTCGTTACCTGCGAAAGTAGAAGCAGCGCGTGCGTTAGTAGGACGCCCTCTTACACTAACTGAGAAAATTTTATATGCCCATTTATCGGGTGATAATCCTTCGACTCCTTACGAGCGTGGGAATTCATATGTTGATTTTAATCCTGATCGTGTAGCGATGCAAGATGCAACGGCTCAGATGGCTTTATTGCAATTCATGCAGGCTGGTCGCCCAAAAGTGGCTGTGCCAAGTACGGTGCATTGCGATCACTTAATCATGGCGAAAACAAGTTCGAAAGAAGATTTAGCGTTTGCAGTGAAAGAAAGTGAAGAGGTTTATAATTTCCTTGCTTCTGTTTCGAATAAATACGGAATCGGTTTCTGGAAGCCAGGTGCTGGTATCATTCATCAGGTAGTATTAGAAAATTATGCATTCCCAGGAGGAATGATGATTGGAACGGATAGTCATACCGTTAATGCTGGTGGATTAGGAATGGTTGCAATCGGTGTTGGTGGTGCTGATGCTTGTGATGTGATGGCAGGATTACCTTGGGAGCTAAAATGGCCTAAGTTAATTGGCGTGAAGTTGACAGGTAAATTAAGCGGATGGGCAGCGCCGAAAGATGTGATTTTAAAAGTAGCAGGTATATTAACTGTAAAAGGTGGTACTGGGGCTATTGTTGAATATTTTGGGGAAGGTGCAACTTCTATGAGCTGTACTGGAAAAGGAACAATCTGTAACATGGGTGCTGAAATTGGAGCAACTACTTCTACTTTCGGATACGATGAAAGTATGGAGCGTTATTTAAATGCTACAGGAAGAGCAGATGTTGCAGCAGCAGCCAATGCAATTCGGGAGCACTTAACAGGTGACGCAGATGTATATGCAAACCCTGAAAAATATTTCGATCAGGTAATTGAGATTAACTTGGATGAATTAGAACCATACATCAACGGACCTTTCTCTCCGGATTTAGCTACTCCAATCAGCAAGATGAAAGAAACAGCTGCTGCTAACGGATGGCCAATGAAAGTGGAAGTTGGTTTGATTGGTTCTTGTACAAACTCTTCTTATGAAGATATCAGCCGTGCAGCTTCTTTAGCGCAACAGGCAGTTGACAAGAAAATTACTCCTAAAGCAGAGTTTACAATTACGCCAGGATCTGAGTTAGTACGTTATACGATCGATAGAGATGGATTTATTAATACGTTCGATAAGATTGGAGCAAAGGTGTTCTCTAACGCATGCGGTCCTTGTATCGGAATGTGGGCGAGGGTAGGTGCAGAGAAGCAAGAGAAGAATACCATCATCCACTCGTTCAACCGTAATTTTAAAGCTCGTCAGGATAGTAATCCGAATACGTATGCATTCGTTGCATCTCCAGAAATTACAACTGCGTTGGCATTAGCGGGTGACTTAGGATTTAATCCTTTAACAGATACATTAACCAATGCTGATGGAGTTCAGGTAAAATTAGATATTCCTAACGGGGATGAATTACCGACAAAAGGATTCGCTGTTGAAGATGCAGGCTATCAGGCTCCGGCTGCTGATGGTTCAAATGTAAAAGTAGAAGTGAGTGTAACCAGCGATCGTTTACAATTGTTAGATCCTTTCGCATCTTGGAATGGTGCTGACTATAAAGGATTGCGTTTGTTGATTAAAGCAAAAGGAAAATGTACAACTGATCATATTTCTCCTGCTGGTAAGTGGTTAAAATACCGCGGACACTTAGATAACATTAGTAATAACATGTTAACGGGTGCAATCAATTTCTATAATGAGAAATCAAACAACGTGAAGAATGGTATCACAGGTGAGTATGGTGAAGTGCCTGCTGTACAACGTGCATATAAAGCGGCTGGTGTTGGTTCAATCGTAGTAGGAGATGAAAACTACGGTGAAGGATCAAGTCGTGAGCACGCAGCTATGGAGCCTCGCTTCTTAGGTGTGAATGCTGTATTAGTAAAATCATTTGCGCGTATTCACGAAACAAATTTGAAGAAGCAAGGGATGTTAGCATTAACTTTTGCTAATCCTGCCGACTATGATAAAATTCGTGAAGACGATATGATTGACATTGTTGGATTGACAAGCTTCGCTCCGAATACACCGTTGACGTTAGTATTAAATCACAGCGATGGAAGTTCAGAAGAAATCACCGTGAATCATACATACAACGAAAATCAGATTGAGTGGTTCAAAGCGGGTGGTGCATTAAACATTATTCGTTCACAGATCGCATAAGCGTTAACTATTCATAAAAGAAAATCCTGGCAGGTTCTGTCGGGATTTTTTTTTGAGCATAATTTATTACATTCGCTCGACAACAATAAAACGCTAATGAATCATCAATCAATAATCACCGCACCTAAAAAAGTATTACGCTCGTGGGCAATGTATGATTGGGCGAACTCTGCCTATTCGCTGGTAATTACAAGTACCCTATTCCCGATTTATTTCAACGCGATTGCAACGGAAGATGGAAATAATGATGTTGAGTTTTTAGGACATACTTTCAACAGTGATTCATTACAGACCTATGCAATCTCAGCAGCATTTTTAGTGATTACTTTATTGTCGCCATTGTTATCATCGATGGCTGATTATAGTGGGAAGAAGAAAAAGTTCATGTTCTTTTTTAGTACGATGGGAGCGATCTCTTGTTCGTTGATGTACTTTTTTACGGGTGTTGATACGATTTATATTGGAGTTTTCTGTTCGATGCTTGCTGCGATTGGATTTGCAGGAAGTATTGTATTCTATAATGCATTCCTACCTGAAATAGCAGCGCCTGTTGATCAGGATAAAGTCTCTGCACAAGGATTTGCAATGGGGTACTTTGGTAGTTCTTTGTTGTTGATTTTTTGTTTAACGATGGTGATGTTTCCACAGTGGTACGGAAATATTTCTGCTGGAATGGCTACACGATTATCGTTTTTGTTAGTGGGCATCTGGTGGTTTGGATTTGCACAAATTACATTTAATAATGTTCCTGAATTAGCAACCTCGCATACGAATGATAAACAGTTATTGTCGAAAGGATATAAGGAGTTAAAGAAAGTTTGGAGTGAGTTAAAACATACTCCGCGATTAAAACGATTTTTGCTTTCTTTCTTCTTCTATAATATGGCAACACAAACAGTCATGTATGTGGCAACGTTGTTTGGAAAAAGCGAATTGAAACTAAGTTCTGAAGTATTAATTGCAGTGATTTTAATTATTCAATTTGTTGCTGTTCCAGGCGCATTTTTGTTCAGTAAATTATCTGAGAAGTTCGGGAATATTATCGCACTTCGAATTTCTATCATTTGCTGGACAGCTTTAAGCGTTGCGGCTTACTTCTGTGACAAGAAATATGGTTTTAATGAGCAGACGTATTTTATTGTTTTAGCGGGTTGCGTAGGGATGGTGATGGGAGGAATACAGTCATTGTCTCGATCAACATATTCAAAACTTTTACCTGAAACAAAAGACCATGCATCGTACTTTAGTTTTTATGATGTGTGTGATAAAACAGGAACGGTTATCGGCACTTTTATTTTCGGATATATCAATGCCATTACAGGCAGTATGCGTAATTCCATTGTAGTAATATCATGTTTATTTTTCGTCGGATTATTTCTTCTAAGCTGGGTGAAGATGGAAAGGGAGCAATTGAAATAACATAACAATCTATTTCATTTAGTTCAATTCATCAAACCCAAATAGGTTGGTTAAAAATCATTGATTAAGTGAAGCATTAGCCAATTAGCACATCATCTAATTTTCAAATCAATGATTTTTTTGGTTAATAATATTAACTAGTTTATATTTGTAAAAAATTTAAACATGGAAAGACAAGAAATCGCTGATTCGATTAATACAATCGAGCAGGCTATACAAGAGGCGCGTAAGGTGCCAAGCGGAGCTTATTTCTACGATATTTTATGGGGGACAATCCTTGCTTTTTATTATTTGGTAAATTATTTTTCACTTACGAATCCAGATGCTTTAATTAGTAAGTTCAGTCATTATTATTGGGTATTATTTCCGATTGGAGGAATAATATCTGGCATTCGTTCGAAACAAGATGATATAAAGGAAACTGCTAAATCAATAGCCGATAAAATTTATTTATTTGCTTACTCCGGTTTTGCATTCGCGTATATCACCATTTATTTAGCAGCTGAATTTAACGGATTAAATGCTATTGTGATTCCTGTTTTTTGCTCTTTGTTAGGATTAACTGTATTTGTAACGGGAGGAATAATTAGAGAATCTTTATCAATTATAATGGGGTTGATTGGGATGATAATCGGTGCATATATTCTAAAAATGGATATCGCTCATCAATGTCTTTTTGCATCTCTTGCATGTGTAATGACTAGTATTATTCCAGGAATTAAATTGATGTTTGCTCGTGTTTAAAGACCTGGATCCGATTCTACATTCGCAACTTCGGCTTTCAATTGTTTCTCTATTAGTTGGATTAGAAGAAGCAGAGTTCGTTTATCTGAAAGAAAAGACGAATACATCCGCAGGAAACTTAAGTTTGCAACTCGACAAATTGCAAAAGGCTGGATATGTTTCTATCAAAAAAAGCTTTAAAGGGAAATATCCCGTTACAACTTGTAAGTTAACGGCTAAAGGACTCAAGGCCTTTGAACGATATGTTACAACTATCAAATCATACATTCATTTGTGAAATCGAAAGACCATTTTCAAATCTTCAAATTATCAAATCAACAAATTACCAAATCAATTATTTATTTTTGACCTTCCATGAATTTAAAAGTCGACATCTTTATTCCTTGTCTCATTGATCAGTATTATCCTGATATAGCCCATAACATGATTAAAGTGTTAGAGCGCTTGGGATGTGATGTACAATACAATGCTGAGCAAACTTGTTGCGGACGTATAGCGTTTGAAGATGGGTATTGGGATCATTGTAAGGAAGTAGGTGAGAAACTCATCATGGAGTTACAGCATGAACGCTATATTGTTTGTCCTGGAGCTGCCTGTACCGCAACAGTAAAATGTCAGTATCCAGCTTTGTTTCATAATTCTTCCATGCATAATCAGTATAAGTCGGTACAGAAACATATGTTCGAGCTTTCTGATTTTTTGGTCAATGTGATGAATGCTTCGGATATAGGTGCCCGTTATAATGCAAAGGCTGTGATGTTTGACGCATGCAAGGCGGTACATGAATTAAAAATAAAATCTGCTCCTCGTTTACTGCTAAGTAAAGTTCGTGAGCTCACGTTGATTGAAACGCCTTCTACCTATTCTTGCTGTGGGATGAGTGGTGGATTAGATCGGAATAACGAAAAACTGTCGGTCGAGATTGGAAGTAAAATTATTCAGGATTTTATAGCAGTCGGTGCTGATATGATTATTTCTACCGATATGGATTGTTTAATGCATTTTGATTCCATCATCAAGAAAAATAACTGGCCAATTAAAGTAGCGCATCTTGCAGATGTATTAGCCAGCGGCTGGAACTAAAAAAACTTTACTTTGAATTTAGCTGATAGCCTGAGATATTATGGGTCAGCATTTTTTCTATTAACTGTTTACATTCATTCGATGCTTGTTCAATGCTCAACCCTTTAGGATGAATATTGGATATACAATTTCTGTTAGCGTTGGTCGATAAGCTAGTTGGATGCAATGTAATGTACATACCTAAACTCTGCGGTGTTGTAAGTCCTGGTCGCTCACCAATAATTACAATTGCAATTTTGCTTTTTGTTATTTCACCAATCGAATCACCAATGGCAACTCTTCCGTTGTTGCAAATAAAAACAGGATTAATATTCATTGCTAATGAACGAAGATTTTCCAATAAGCAAGTAATTAATTTACTCCCTTGTTCTTGTACAGCAATTGGAGATAAGCCATCAGCTAGTATTATCGAAATCGCATTTTCATATTTTAATGATTGAATAGTACTTTGTGATTGTTCATTTACTATACAACCACTTTGTGGGTTTTGTACATAGTGAATGCGATTGCTTGCTTCGCTATCAACTAACAAGCTTTCAATTCCGACTAATTTCAATTCATCACTTATTTTTGTCCTGTTCCATTCTGTCCACACTGCATCAACCGCTCTTGCATGTGCTAATCTAAATGCTAATACTTCTTCCGTGCTAAGCGATACTCCACTTGTTTTTAATGCTACGCGTGCCGTGGTGAACTTTTTCAGTTCATTACGTTGTAATAATGAGTCTGCTTTTTTAATCGACATTTACGAAAGGTGATTTAAAAGTTTCTTGACATTTTCATTCGCATAAGACAACTCTCCATCAGAATTAAATATTCCCATTTTCTTCAACCACAACTCAAACTCTGGTGCTGGTTTACGATTAAACACTTTTCGCA
>CANGJU010000092.1 GCA_947453935.1 Bacteroidota bacterium
GGTGGACAATCAGAAAAGTTGCCTTTGCAAATTCAATTAGGTGTATCTAAGAAACTAACGAATGCGCCTTTCCGTTTTTCGTTAATTGGACAACAGTTACAGAAATATGATTTATCTTACCTCAATCCGAATGAAAACGGAATTGACCCTCTTACAGGTGAAGAAAAAGTGCAATCCATCACGGCAGGAAATAAAATAATGCGTCATGTGATTATGAATGTTGAAGTATTGTTTTCTAAAAATTTTAATTTGCGGTTAGGTTATAATTTCCTTCGTAGAAATGAACTGACGTTAACAGAGAAAAAAGGATTGTCCGGTTTTTCAATGGGACTAGGATTAAAGATAAGTGCGCTTCAGATTTCATTCGCTAAAACACTTTATATGCCTTATGAAGGAAGTAATCATATTACTATTTCAGGTAATCTTAGCGACTTTAAAAAGAAACATTAGTATATCTCATTATGATAATTAATAAACTCATTAAAAAGGTAATTACTATGATTGCCTTTTCTTTTTTATTTTCCTTCGGTTATAGTCAGTCTTGTAATTATCATTTATCAATGTTTGATAGTTATGGTGATGGATGGAATGGTGGTTATCTAGACGTATTAGTGAACGATACGAGTATTGGAGTTTTTAGTGCACAGAATTATGGTAATTCGATAAGTTTTGCAGTCGATAGTGGTGATACTGTTAAACTCTTTTATTACGCAGGCGCATACGAGAATGAAAATACGTATAAACTGTTTGATGCTTCATGGAATTCGTTATTTCAAAATGGACCGAATCCTACAACAGGACTTGTATTAACAACTGTGGCGAATTGTAATAGCTCTATGCTTTTAGGAGGACATCCATGTAATGCAATTCCTATTGCTGTGGGGCAATGTTTGTTTTCGGATAATTCCAATTTTCCTCAAAGTGGATTAGGTTTAAATTGTACTTATAATCCTGGTTCTGAAATCTGGTTTTCTACAATTGTTCCTCCTTCTGGAAATCTAACTATTGAAACTGATTCAGGAACTATTTTCGATTCTTCCGTTGGTGTTTGGGTGGGCGACTCCTGTGATAATTTGCATATCATCGCATGCGATGATGATGGTGGTGTTGGTTATTATTCGTATTTGATTTTAGAGAATCTAACTCCTGGTCAGCAATTGTATATTCAAGTAACGGGCTATGGTGGTGCGCAAGGAACGTTTAATATTTGTGTGAACGATATTAATTTGCTTATTCAAAGTTCCGATTTGCCAATGGTGCTTATTAATACCAATGGTCAACCAATAGTAGCGAATACAAAAATTGATTGTACCATGGAAATTAAATATGCTGGTCCTGGTAATATTACTTATCTAGCCGATAGCTCAAATGTCTATAGCGGAAATATTGGAATCGAAGTTCGTGGTGCCACATCTTCTAATTATCCTCAACGTCCATATAATCTAGAAACGCGTGATTCAGCTGGTAACAACAATGATGTATCTCTTTTAGGAATGCCTGCTGAAAATGATTGGGTGTTGTTGTCGCATTATGGAGACCGTTCAATGCTTCGTAATTTATTGCCTTATCAATTGTTTGCTGAAATGGGAAATTACAGTGTGAAAATGCGCTATTGTGAGGTTATGGTGGATAGTAGTTATCGAGGAATTTATTTGCTTGGTGAAAAAATCAAACGCGATAATAATCGAGTTAATATTGCTAAACTAAATCCTGTTGATACGATAGGCGATGAACTAACGGGTGGGTATATCCTCGAACAGAATATCTGGGATCCTTCAAACAGTTTTCAATCGAATTATTCTCCAATTGATCATCCCGGTATGGATGTCCATTTTTTATATAATTATCCCGATGCATCTGCAATTATGCCCCAACAAAAAGCATATATTGCTGCTTACATGGATAGTTTAGAAACAGCATTGTATAGTTCTAATTTTACAGATACCTTATTAGGATATCGTCATTATTTAGATGTAAAATCATACATTGATTATTTTCTGATGAACGAAGTTGCTCGAAATGCCGATGGTTTTAAAAAGAGTATTTTCTATCATAAGGATAAAGACTCGAATGGTGGAAAATTAAAAGCTGGTCCGCTATGGGATTTTGATTGGGCCTGGAAGAATATTTATGGTTGTTCAATTTTTGAAAACCTTGATGGCTCAGGATGGGCGTATCAGTTGAATGACTGTCAAGGGCAGGATGTGAATTCAACGGGTTGGATGGTTCGCTTGTTACAAGATTCTACTTTCAGAAATGAATTGCACTGTACGTATGAGTCATACCGTCAGACTATTTTTGATACAGCTCATATTTTTGGAATTATTGATAGCGTTGCGTTGTTGGTTCAGAATGCGCAAGTGCGACATTTTGATTTATGGCACGTACTCGGAGAAGCTTCAGTTGCACCTGAAATTAATAATATCGGTGTAACCTATGCTGGTGAACTTGATTCACTGAAAAAGTGGATTGTAGATAGATTAAATTGGTTGGATAGCAATATGCCTGGATTATGTACCATCACTTCAACTGTCGATTTATCTTCGGATCCATCAATCGTAAAATGTTATCCGAATCCAATGCAAAGTTTATTTACGTTGGAAGTGCCAAGGGCGTACTTAGGTAATCAATTAAGCGTTTACGATTATTCGGGCAAATTAATTTTGAAAGAGGTAATACAATCAGATAAAAAAGTAATCAATGCATCCGATTGGAAACAGGGATTGTATTTAATAAATATCGGTGATGCTAATCAACAATCTATTCGGGTAATAAAAGAATAGTTTAATTAAACTTTTTCATCGCGCGACCCATCTCTCGTTTCGCTTCTGCTTTCTTTAATGTTTCACGCTTGTCAAATAATTTTTTGCCACGCGCTAAGCCTATTCTTAATTTGATTATTCCTCGTTCATTTTCCTGAATACTAATCGGGATAATTGTAACACCTTTCTCTCGTAACTTACTCTGAAATTTTGTTAGTTGATGTCGGTGTAAAAGCAGCTTGCGCTCTCGCTTAGCTTCGTGATTGGCATACGATCCATGTTCGTAAGGAGAAATATGAAGATTTTTAATCCACAATTCTTCATTCTTAAAATAACAGAAAGAGTCGCTTAAATTAGCCTTGCCTTCACGAATGGCTTTTACTTCTGTACCAGTCAACTGAATACCAGCTTCAACTTCATCAGAAATGAAAAAGTTAAAACTCGCTCTTCGGTTAACGATATTGATAGTTTGTTTAACAGCCACAGTGCAAAGATAGTTAATCAGCGAACTACCAATATAGGAATAGTTAAATTATGTCTTACGGCATCAATGGTAGATCCAAAAATCAAATCTTTAAATCCTTTATGTCCATGCGCACCCATTACTAGTAAGTCGGCATTGCACTCTCTCGCAATACGTGAAATTTCTTTTCTCGGTCGACCATAGCCCATTTTAATTTCACACGTATATCCCCAGGATTCTATCTGAGATTTATATTTAGATAAATTCTCTTGATCAACTTCTGTTTCATAATCGCCTGCTTCTTTTCCTAACAACTGTGCATTGGCTGTCTCAGAGATATGAATTAAATAGTAAGTAGCATTTTTTCCTCCTTGGCGTAAGGCCTGCGGTATCACATTTAAATCGGCATCGGTGAAGTCTAACGCTAAGGCTACCCGCTTAGGATTCATAATGATGTTATCATCAATCACTAAATCTTTTTTATGCGGAAGGTTAACGGTTCTGTCAATTTTATTTGTGATTAATGGAGCAATGCTAATGTAGATTAATATCACAATAGAAATAATAACAAACACTAGGGAAAGGATGACTTTAATATCGCCCCAACCATTCTCTAATACCCAATGTTGTAATTCATTTCCAACCATTTTTAAATTGAGCAATACAATGACTAACGCACAAATCCACGCAAGTGTTTTTATAAGTTTAGAAATAACAAATTCGCCCATTTTTTCTTTATCGCTTACAAAGTGAATGAGTGGTATAACGGCAAAGCCTAACTGCAGACTTAGTATTACTTGTGAAAAGACGAGTAGGGGACCCGTAGCATCTTCACCTGAAATGTAAATAACTAATAAGGCTGGTGCAATGGCGATTAGTCGTGTTATTACTCTTCGCAACCACGGCGCAATACGTAAATTTAAATATCCCTCCATTACAATCTGTCCTGCAAGCGTGCCCGTAATAGTTGAGCTTTGTCCTGCGCAAATCAAAGCAATGGCAAATAAAACGGGAGCAACTGTACTTCCTAATAGTGGTGTTAGTAATAAATGCGCTTGTCGAATATCACTCACATCTTTTTGTCCGTGCATAAAAAATGCAGTAGCCGCTACAATTAAAATTGACATATTCACAAAAAAGGCAATGTTTAAAGCAATGGTGCTATCAAGAAAATTAAACTTTAAGGCACGTTTAATTTCTTTTGGAGTTCGTTCAATCTTTCGTGTTTGTACAAGAGAGGAGTGCAGGTATAAATTATGCGGCATAACGGTCGCGCCAATAATCGCAATAGCAATATAAAGTGCACCATCATCCGCAAAACCTGGAATAAATCCTCCTGCAATATTACTCATCGAAGGTTGGACAATTAATACCTGAGCAAAAAATGCAAGTCCGATGATTGCGACAAGTGTAATAATAAATGCTTCTATTTTGCGTATCCCATAATGTAAAAGAAGCAAGAGAATAAATGTATCAAATGCACAAATAATAACTCCCCAGAACAAAGGAATATGAAACAATAATTGTAGTCCGATGGCCATTCCTAATACCTCTGCTAAATCGCAGGCAGCAATAGCGATTTCAGCCAATGCATATAAAAAATAGTTGATGAATTTAGGATACAATTCACGCGATGCTTGCGCAAGGTCACGGCCACGCACTACCCCTAATCGTACACTTAAGCTTTGAAGTAGTAAGGCCATTAAGTTGGATAATAACAATACCCAAATGAGCGAATATCCATACTTGCTTCCACCTTCAATGTCGGTGGCCCAATTACCCGGGTCCATATACCCAACACTTACTAAATAAGCAGGACCAATAAACGCGAAAAGTTTTTTGCGAAAGCTCATTCCCGATTTTACGTCTACCGAGCTGTGAACTTCTGATAGCGATGCTTTATTTTGAGCTGACATATTTCTTGATTAATATGTTTTTTGAAACTTCTAAACTTAAATGAAATTTATCCTTGCTAACTTTCACTAGCATGCTTTTATCATAATCCATTATTTCGGCTATGCTTACCGTTACACCTGGTAATAATCCATATTTCCGAAGATGTTTTAAAAATAATGTGCTATGATCTGTCACACCAGTGATGATGTATTTTTCTCCTGGCTCTCCAGCTGAAAGATTAAACTTGTCATGCGACTCCATTTTACCTGTCTGATCAGGAATAGGATCTCCATGCGGATCGAACTTCGGATGCCCAAGAAACTTATCAAGACGTTTAATCAGTTCTTCACTGCTTACATGCTCTAATTCCTCCGCCATTTGATGTACTTCTTCCCATTCAAATTCTAGGATGTTTGTTAAGAACACTTCCCATAAGCGATGTTTACGGATGATTCCTAATGCTACTTTTTCACCCTTGCGTGTAATTTTTACGCCTTTATATTTTTCGTAATTGATCCATTCTTTGTCGGATAACTTACGTAGCATGTCTGTCACAGAAGCTGCCGTTGTTTCCATCGATGTAGCAATAGAAGAGGTGTTTACACTCTTTGTTCCGGTATTCGAAAGGTGATAAATGGCTTTCAGGTAATTTTCTTCTGTTACAGTGGGCTGGTACATTATTTAATAACTCAAATTATAAGTTTAGACAAATCTAAAAATAGTATTCGAATTATCAAATAAAAAAAATGATTAATCTTGCAGCATGTATCGCAGTCTGATTCGCCCGCTATTATTTACAATGGATCCTGAAAAGGCCCATCACTTTACTTTTTCTTTAATCAAAAGTTCCTTCAGAATTTCGGGAGTAAAAAGTCTCGTAAAATTGGTTGTAGGAAATACCAGTAAGCCAATTGTTTGCATGGGCTTAGAATTTCCGAATCCTGTTGGACTAGCAGCGGGATTTGATAAAGATGCTGTTTTGTTTGAAGAGTTGGAGGCATTCGGATTTGGATTTATTGAAGTCGGGACATTAACACCTAAACCACAAGATGGAAATCCGAAGCCGCGTATGTTTCGTTTGCCTGCTGATAGAGGTTTAATTAATCGAATGGGCTTTAATAATCAGGGAGTTGATGCAGCTGTTTTACGACTTAAAAACAGAAAATCGAAACTGATTATCGGTGGTAATATTGGAAAGAATAAGGTCACTGCTAACGAAGATGCAAATGCTGACTATCGTTACTGCTTCGAGGCTTTATTTCCAGTAGTCGATTATTTTGTAGTGAATGTAAGTTCTCCGAATACTCCAGGTTTAAGAGCATTGCAAGATAAAGAACCACTTACGAAGTTGTTAACAGAAGTAATGGTGTTGAATAATTCCAAACCTGCTCCCAAACCAGTACTTTTAAAAATAGCGCCCGATTTAACAGATGAGCAAATTGCAGAGATTGTTGAGATTGTTAAGGCCGTTAAGTTAACTGGTGTTATTGCAACAAATACTACTATTAGTCGCGATAGACTTGCATCTCCAGACTTAATCACCTCTGAACAAGGCGGTTTAAGTGGTAAGCCTGTTACCGATAGAAGTACTGCTGTTATCAGAAAATTAAGAGATTTAGCAGGACCAGAAATTGTTATTATAGGGGTTGGCGGAATTTTTAATGCACAAGATGCGAAAGATAAATTAGCGGCAGGTGCTAATCTTTTGCAGGTTTA
>CANGJU010000093.1 GCA_947453935.1 Bacteroidota bacterium
GCTGATGCCGTAAACAGAATCTTTTGTTAAATCAAGATTTTGCCAATTAGCAGGAAGCTTTTGAGAAAATGATGTTAGATGAAGGGTAACAAGCGATACGACTAACGCTGCACGAAATAAACGATTAGATAACATAAAGGGTGTTTAATTTATTCCCGAAAGATAAACACTCTCCTTTAAGTTAACAAAGGGAAAATTATTGTTTAAAGCTATAATTAATAACAGGGTTGTTAAACACGATAGGCTGCTTACTCCATGTTTCGATGCTGTTACGCGATTTAACTACGATGTAATAGCTATTACCTAAAAGGGCAGATGGCCAGGAAAGAGAACAGCTTCCATCAATTAACAAGAGTCCGTTTTTAGCACTAACGAAGGTTCCATTGCTAGTATATAACTCGCAGGTAATCGATTCGCAGGCATTGGGATTAGTTGATAATCCGTTGTTATAAAGAATTGGCTGCATCACTTGACCTGGTAAATAAAAACCTTCGACGAACAATTGAAGATTTAATTGAAAAGTAGAACAAGCAGTCGCAGAAATATAGATTGAATCACTTATAATACAATCGGTAGTTACGTAGTAATAGCCAGCTGATTTCACATAAATGGAATCATTTGTTGATCCATTGCTCCATTGATAGCGACTTCCGTTGGAAGAGATAAGCAATAACGAATCGCCCATGCAAAACGAAGTAGCATTATTAGCAGTCGTGATAGTTGGTTTTATAGAATAACTGAGGTTGATGTCATCGATGCGATACTGCGCGCCAGTTCCGTTTTGTCGGAATTGCAAACGCAGGTTACTTGTTTGAGGAATTGTACCTGTTACGGTGACGTATGTCCAAACGCTTGTTCCAGTAATAGGAGCCAAGGTAAGAGAAGTATAATTTACTCCATCGGTACTGTACCGTACTTGAAGTTCGCTTCCATTTACTGCAGTATTACTTCGGAACAATCCAAATGAAAGTTGTAAGTTCGATTTATTAAGGGTATTAATGCCTGCTATTTGAAATGTTCTTCCAACAGTATTCGTTAAAAAAACATTCGCTCCACCACTAGCATCTGTATATCCGTTTGATGTAGATGTTATTCTCACATCTCCTGTTCCAGACATTGTTAGCGAATCAGATTCAAATCCGTTATTTGTTTCGTGTGTAGCGATGGAAGTTGTAGCACTTACATTTCCCATATCTTCATGGAATACTATTCCTGTATTAACAGGAGAAATCACATTTATAGTTACCGGAGAAGAAATAGCGCTGCACCCATTTGCATCTGTTACGGTTACTGTATAAGCACCTGCAGTATTTACGGATAGGCTAGCCGTTATAGCACCTGTCGACCATAAATAAGAAGATCCAGCTGAAGCTTGTAAAACCTGATTGCTTCCCTCACAAATAGAAATCGTTCCTGATGGAGTAATACTTACATTTTGAGTTAAGTTAACAGCCATATTTGCAATCGACATCGTATCGTTTGAAGAATTGTTATCGCCCGATAATGAAGAATAACCTAAAAATTGATAGGTCCCTGAATAAGAAAAATTATAAGTACTCGTTAATAATATGCTCGTATCCTGATTCGAATTTAATACACCTAGATTTAAATTGACAGTATAAGTTTGAATAGTGTTTAATGGGTTGGTCACTTTTAGTGTAATCGTAGCAGGAGCACTCGAAAAATCGATTGCAGATGAATTGAAATTTTTAACTTTTACAACAAGCGATTTATTCGTACTGGAACAACTGGTAACTGTTGGCGGAATGAAAGTAGTCACGCCTATATCTTTGGTTGATATGGTAGGAAAAAAGAATGTTGCCATTACAGGTAAGTGATCAGAACCATCATGTAAAGCATTGGCTACTGCTTGCGATACCGCTATATTGGGCATTCGATTAATTGAATCGTTGTAATGGTTGCCATCATTTCCATAGGCAACGGTTGAATTAGATTGATACGATACACCAACACCATTTTTAACAGCTTTCGAATACAAGATAAAATCGAACCGATCATCTAGTCCGCCTATTGCTCCACCACCAAAGGCACGTACACGCGGCGATTGCGTATGATACTGAGCGAAAGATGGATTATTAAACACACCTGTAATTGTTATCGGATCATAAAATTCTCCTTCTGTGTTCGATGTCACTTGTAATAACTTTTGATAAGCCGCTTCACTGGTGCTATAAAAGTTAAAGTCGCCCACTACCCAAAACTTCGAGTTTGCAGGAAGGGCATTGGTGTATTTACGAAGACTATCAACTTCGGCAGCTCGTAGGGCCTCGTTGCTTGCACCGGAACTTGCTTTAAAGTGCGCAGCATAAATTCGAATGGTATCGTTGGTTGGAAGATAGATTAATTTAAATTCAGAAATATCACGTAAGGCAGTACGAATGGGAGTATTCGATACAAATGAAAACAAATTCGATTTAAAGAATATAGCATTATCGCTATCGGGACCATCATTAAACACTCCTGCGGAGTAGGCCACCTGATTGACATTCAGCACTGAATTCAAAATCATATTCACTCCGATTTGTGAATTCATTTCTTCTACTACTAAAATATCGGGTTGCGCAGCCTGCATCGTTACGCGATACGCAGCATTCCGTATTGTTGTATCGGACGTAAGTGCACCGCCGTTAGGATAATTCAGCAGATTATAAGTCATCAACTTAATGGGCTGCTGCGCCATCGTTGGAAGACAATAGATAAGCATCAAACCGCTCCAGAAAAGTAATTTAAAAATCCCCTTTTTCACAAGAGATGCAAGGTAAGGAATACGAGGGAGGGATGCAAGGTTTTTTTGATTTGCTAATTTGAAAATTTGAAAGACCTAATCATGCTCTCTGACCTCCCTAAATCCCTCCAAAGGAGGGACTTCAACTTCTCCGTTCCGCTAGGTGAGGTCAGATAAGTTTTTATATTTGATTATGAATTCTGATAATTCTGAAAATAACAAGCCTGGATATATTACAGCTAATCCCCAAAATTATTTATTTATTAAAGGGATCAGAGATGAATTAAAAAGGAAGCCAACAAAAGCGGAAGAACTTATTTGGTTTTATTTAAAAAACAAAAAAACAGGGTTCAAAATCAGAAGACAACATATCATTGATAATTTTATAGTTGATTTTGTTTGCTTATCAAAAAAAGTTGTGATTGAAATAGATGGGAAGATTCATTTAATTCAAAAGGATTATGATGAAGCAAGATCAAGTCGACTTAATGAATTAAATTTTAAAGTAATTCGATTTGATAATGAAGAAGTGTATATGAACCCAGAAAAAGTTGCCAACGAAATCAAAGAAGTTTTACAAAACAAATAGTATCAACAAATTTTTTTAAACTCCTCTATCTATATAGGCAATGTGCTAAAAGTTGGACACGTAAACAACTCCTCTCCTTTGGAGAGGTAGGGAGAGGTCTCAAAAATACCTCTTCGTAAACTCATACAAATTAAACCCACCATCTAACATCTTTTCATCAATCGCACTAACGAGGTCGTCTATACGAACATCGTGCATGCGAGCTGCTTGGATTAATCGGTAAGCTTGCTCTGCTAATAAGCGAGTGTTTTTTTGCGGTGGATGTTGCTGCTGATGTTTAATAATCATCTCTGCTAATTCTTCCACTCCTTCATTATTCACAGCAGAGGTCTTTAAAACTGGAATTTGCCACCCATCTTTTAATGGTCGTTCGTGAAGTGTTTTGTGAATGTTAGCTACAAAAATATCAGCACCTGCACGATCGGATTTATTCACCACAAACAAATCGCCGATTTCCATAATGCCCGACTTCAACGTTTGTATTTCATCACCTGCTTCTGGAACTAAAACAACAATCGTTGTGTTAGCCATTGAAACAATCTCAACCTCCGACTGACCCACTCCCACCGTTTCAATGATGATATGATCAAAGCCTGCAGCCTTCATTACTTCTAACACTTCGAGTGTGCGAGCCGATAATCCGCCTAAAGCACCACGAGTTGCGAGAGAACGAATGAATACACGCTCATGGTTGAAATGCTCGAACATGCGTAAGCGATCACCTAATAGCGAGCCATGCGTGAACGGACTCGTAGGATCTACAGCTAAGACAGCAATCTTATTGGGTTCACCTTTCGAGTTGTTGCGTTGCAATAAAACTTTTATGAGCGCATTAATCAACGTGCTTTTTCCTGCACCTGGAGGACCAGTAATTCCGATGACAGGAACCTGTTCGTCTAATGAAATAGAAGACAACAAAGAATCATACCCTTCGAGGTGATTTTCAACTGTGGTAATAGCGCGCGCAATGCTGCGTTTATCGCCATTCTTAAAATTCAGTTCGTTCGCTGCATTCATTTGCGCTAAATTAATAGGTAATTGGGAATAATTAGCAATAATCAATCTGATTGTTGTATTTTTAACTCGTTCATGGTCTAAAGCATAAAACAGAAATTCTAATAAGTTAGAAATACGCTTTATGTTACGTTAAAAGGGAATCTGGTGAAAGTCCAGAACAGTTCCCGCTGCTGTAAACAACGAATAATTCTTTTTTCAATCACGCCACTGTGCAAATGGGAAGGCCGAAAAAAGAAGTTGTAAGTCAGAAGACCTGCCAAGAACAGCATAAATTCAGGCGCTTTCGGAGAAAAGGCGTAGGATGTTAAGAAACTACGATTAGATCGCATGGTTTCTTTCATTGGCTTTTAACGGCTGTGCCTGACAGATAGTATCCAATGAGAAAACAACTGCTGACATTTGTAGTCCTAATTTTTTGTTTGCAATCGCATGCGCAAATGCGTGATAGCATTTTTCAATTAATGCCAGTGGAGATTAACGGATATAAACCCACCGCTTCAGAACCGGGTGTTATTACACAAAAGCTAGATACAACCCCGCTCACAAAATTATTTTCTACTTCTCTTGCCGAACAATTAAGTCGTGAAGGAAATGTATTTATAAAAACAAATAGTCCGGGAGGAGTAGCAACCGTTTCAATTGGTGGAAGTAGTGCATCGCAAACATCCTTGTTGTGGAACGGATTGCTTTTGAATAATCCGATGTTGGGTTTGTATGATTATTCCTTGATTCCTACTTTCTTGTTTGATCAGGCGCAAGTGCAGTATGGAGGTAATGGAGCAACGCAAGGGAATGCATCTGTGGGAGGAAGTATACAATTGTTGTCGCAACCAAAGTCCATCGACGGATATGCCACAGAGTTAGTAATGGGAGTTGGATCATTTCGTTCGCAGCAATTAGGTGTTGCGTCACATTATGGAACAGAAGGAATAAAAATTACTACACGTGCTTACTTCCAGCAGAATAAAAACGATTATCCATTTCAGGACTTATACGGGAAAATAAGGCGCCAACAAAATGCTGCTTTAAATCAGCAGGGATTCTCGCAAGACATACAAATTGGAGATGATAAAAATAATTTGTCGGTTCATACATGGTACTTGAAAAATGAGTATCAGATTCCTGGAAGTTTGTTACAGAGTAAATCTGCTCAAAAGCAAAATGATGAAGCGATTCGAACGGCTTTAACATGGAACAAACAAACGAAAAAAAACAATCTGATTTGGAATGTAGGTTATACGAATGATAAAATTAGATTCATCGATTCCTTAATTCCCTTGGATGAAAAAAGCAGGTCGAGTTCGATCCAGAGTGATTTTTATATCGAACATCAATCAAGAAAAAAATGGAAGAGTAGTTACCGATTGAATTATAATTATACGGAAGCCTTTACAGACGCCTATCAGCAAAAGCAAACGATACAAGCGGTTAATTTGATTGTAAAAACTGCGTATGAAACAGAGAAATTATATGCCTCGTTATCGAAAAGAAGTAGTTTGTATAATCACGAGTATAATTTGTTGATTCCATCCTTAGATGTGAAAGCGAAGGTTTATAAAAACCTATCAACATTATTAGATATTTCACGCCTCTATCGAAATCCTACACTCAACGATTTATACTGGCAACCGGGAGGAAATCCGAATATCAAAACAGAGAAAGGCTGGAATTATTCTGCAGGATTTGAATTATCCGAGAAAAAAGAAAAATGGAATTATCAATTGCAGGCAGTTGGGTTTTATACTTTAATGAAGAACGAGATTTTATGGACACCAAGTGAAATGGGATTCTACTTTGCACAGAATGTAAATGAAAGTCGAGCGAAAGGTGTTAGAGTATTTGCACAACTCACACGCAAAAGAGAAAACTCTAATTTATCAGGTTGGATAAATGCTTCCTACGGAAATTACCTAGTAAAACAATCTTCAGCAAGCAATGATTTCAGGAATAAAATATATACGCCACATGAAATTTACAAATGGGGGATTACGTATTCGTATAAGAATTTTCAATTTAATTATTACGGAAGTTATGCAGGATATAGTTTTGTTACGAGTGATAATTCATCGTGGACAAATCCTTTTTTATTGCAGGATGTAACGTTAAGTTATTCATGTGAAATTAAAAATAGCGACTTACAATTTTATGTAGGATGTAAAAATATTTCGGATGAAAACTATCAGATTGTAAAATACCGACCGATGCCTGGTAGAAGTTATCAAGCAGGAATACGAATGGTATTAAAATAAATTAACCTAATTTTTCAGAGAGTAATTTCATCTCTAATCGCGCGCTGATTTTTTCATACAGCACATTATAAACTGCCTCACAGATAGGGATATCCGCTTTTAGTGTTTTATTGATTTCATGAATACAGGCAACGGCATAATAACCTTCTGCAATCATGTTCATTTCTAAC
>CANGJU010000094.1 GCA_947453935.1 Bacteroidota bacterium
CAGGAGAAAGTGAACATGATTAACAAGGCTATCGAGGAAGCTAAGAAATAAAGCAATTACTTCATAAGAGGGCCTAAAACCCTCTTTTTGAAGTAATTGCTATTTAACATAATATTAATTATATAACAATTATAGGTCGTTATAATGGCCAGTATTTCGAAATCCTTTGGGCTTACGATTAGCCGTTTCAAAGTCGACATGACCTGGTGAAATCATCACAAACTTCGACTTATCTTTAGTTGTGTATTCATAATCATAAATGCAATAAGTGGTTGATTCGCGATTTACTTTTTTGTGGGTGAAGTATTGAAAGTTAAAATCCATTTCAATAAGAATCCCTTTATGGATCTGCTTATCGCCCATTTTAAATAACGAATCCAGAATCCTGCGATTCTTTCGCAACACATTATTGACGTTTCTCACGTAATTGTTAACGTTGCCATTTACGCGGTTGTTGTAAACATTTCTGCAGGAATCGCCACAGAACTTTTTGTCAAATCGGCCCCTTAATGGTTCGGAGCATTCTAAACAGTAATTAATAATCATAGTTATTAGGTTTAAAATTAAGTGCTTTAACTACTAAGCATCGATTTTGAAGTATTACAAAAACATCCAAAATCAAATGTTGAAATCAAAATTATGGTCGACTTACAAAAATTCAAGTCCCCAAGCCATTTTAGTATTAACAGCCTTTTGTTAAATTAAATCAATCCCCAAAAACACAATTTTCACTCTTAAATCGTGCGGCAACTTACCGCTATCGCGATAGAAAACTCAAGTTAAACGTTTGTAAACGACTATAAGTACTTAATAACCGAATAATCGGAACAGCTGCTATTTACTTTGCGGTGTTCAATAATCTGGGTATCCGGAGACCCCGATAAAAATTTAAAAAACATGAAAAACCTAAAAAACAGAGTCAATTTAATTGGCAATCTGGGCACTGACCCAGAAATCAAAACACTGGATGGCGGACAAAAGCTGGCTAAAATTGCCATTGCCACCAACGAAAGTTACAAAAACAACAAAGGCGAAAAAGTAACAGAGACCCAATGGCATAACCTAATTGCCTGGGGAAAAACGGCTGAATACTTTGAGAAGTACGCAAAAACAGGTAGTAAAGCTGTAATTGAAGGAAAATTGGTTAACCGTAATTACACCGACAAAAATGGAATCAAACGTTACATCACAGAAGTTGTGGTTGATGAAGTGATGTTGTTTGCTTCTGGTGTTCGAAACGAGGTTGATTGATTGGTTTTGGCGAGGCTTTTTGGCTGGCGGGCTAGTTCATTTTTTAATAAATAGGCCTTGATTTTTACCAAAAAGCAAAAAAGTCGGTGTTTAACATCTGTTAGGCACCGCTTTTTTTATTTTCCTTCGGCTGTAAAACTGACAATTTTATCCGCTGCTCTTTGAGACGCTCCGGAACCACCCAGCTTTTCTTTTAATAATTGATAATCGGCTAAAAGTTGTGTCCTTTTATTCGGTTCTAATAGTTCATTCAATTGCGCCGTAATATTCTTCGAATTCAACTCATCTTGAATAAGTTCTTTCACCACCATTTTATCCATTATCAGATTTACCAGCGATATATACTTGACTTTAATTATCCGTTTAGCGATTTCGTAGGAAACTTTACTTCCCTTATAACAAACCACTTCGGGCACATTAAACAAGGCTGTTTCTAAAGTAGCTGTTCCGCTGGTAACCAAGGCCGCATGGGCATTTTGCAATAATGCGTATGTTGCACCCTGAACTAATTTAACAGGATATTTTTCTGTAAATGGCTGATAGAAATTCAACTCCTGACCAGGAGCCACGGCCACCACAAATTGGTAATCTTTAAAATCGTTTGCCACAGAAAGCATAATCGGCAACATGGAGTTAATTTCCTGTTTGCGACTGCCGGGTAATAATGCAATGATGGGTTTATCTGAAAGATTGTTTTTCTGTCGCCATGAGTCGTCCGTTTTGTTCAAATTATGGATGGCATCTAAAAGCGGATGTCCGACAAAGTCGACCTGACAATCAAAGCGCTGATAGAACTCCTGTTCGAATGGCAGAATGACCAACATCTTATCAATATCTCGTTTTATCTGATGAACACGGGATTGTTTCCAAGCCCAGATTTGTGGAGAGATATAGTAAACCGTTTTAAGTTTATGCTGCTTAGCAAATGAAGCTATCCTTAAATTGAATCCCGGGTAATCGATGAAAATGACCACATCCGGAGCAAACTGCAAAATATCACTTTTGCAAAACTTAATATTCTTAGTAATAGTTGGAAGGTTTTTAACCACTTCAATAAACCCCATAAAAGCGAGATCCCGATAATGTTTAACAACCTCCGCTCCTTGTGCTTGCATTAAATCGCCACCCCAGCAACGAAAAATGGCTTGCGGATCTTTTTCTTTGATGGCTTTTATCAGATTAGCTCCATGTAAATCGCCCGAGGCCTCTCCAGCAATAATGTAATACTTCATGATCGATTTACGGTTACCATTAATAGTTCAAAAATATTTATTTAATCAATGCCACTTCACAGAATTCAAATGCTGAATTGCATGATGAGCGGTTAAATCAAATTGTACGGGTACCAACGAAACATACCCATTTTTCAAAGCCCATTCGTCAGTGTCATCTCCTTTATCAAGATTAACAAATTCGCCCTTCAACCAATAGTATTTTCGTTTATGGGGATCTAAACGTTCGTCGAATGATTCAATATATTTGGCGTGTGCCTGACGACAAACTTTCACGCCCTTAACTTTCGACATTGGTAATTTTGGAAAGTTTACGTTCAGCAAAGTACCTTCCTGCAAACCGATTTTTAAAATTCGCTTGACAATAATTTTTGCGTAATGTTTGGCAACTGTGAAATCTGCATCAATATTGAAATCACATAGACTAAATCCAATTGACGGAATACCTTCAATAGCACCTTCAACAGCTGCGGACATTGTTCCAGAATAAATCACATTGATAGAAGAATTCGAGCCATGGTTGATTCCTGAAACTAAAATGTCGGGCTTACGGTGCAGTACTCTATTAACGGCCAGCTTAACACAATCGGCTGGCGTACCAGAACATTGATAGGAAACTACTCCGCTAAAAACATTCACCTTATCCAATCGTAACGGTTTATTGATGGTTATAGCGTGCCCCATGCCAGACTGTGGACTATCGGGTGCAACAACTATGACCTCCCCTATCGTTTTCATAGCTTCAACAAGATTTCGTAATCCAGGAGCTGTTATACCATCATCGTTGGTGATAAGAATGATTGGTTTAGTGCTTTTCTTTACAGCTGTTTTAGCAGGAGCAACTTTCTTTTTTGTAGTTTTCATACAATGTTTTTCATCTTGATTTTTCTGCCAACATCGGTACAAACTTAAACTTCGTTAGCTCGATAATTTCTGTTTCAGTAGCTGATTTTTTAAGTACAGTCGTCATGATTTGCTCGTTACCACTTCCAACAGGAATAACCATTAAACCACCAATCTTTAACTGATCGACCAAAGCTTGTGGAATTACAGGTGCACCACAGGTAACCAGAATTTTATCGAATGGTGCAAAGGCAGGATGACCTTTAAATCCGTCGCCAAAAAACGATTTTATTGTTTTATAACCTAAGCGCTCAAATTGCTTTTTAGCCTGGTCATGCAATTCACGAAATCGCTCCATCGTGAATAGTTTAACGCCCATTTCTGCTAATACGCAGGACTGATATCCCGAACCTGTACCTATTTCAAGTACTTTTTCATTTTTCTGAGGATCGAGCAATTGCGTCTGAAATGCCACCGTATAAGGCTGTGAAATTGTTTGTCCACATGCAATTGGAAACGCTTTATCATCCTGATAAGCAAACTCCAAAAAAGCATTATCCATAAAAAAATGTCGAGGTATTTTATCAATTGCCTCTAAAACGGTCTTGTTTTCAATACCTTTTTCCTTTAATTGCGCTACTAGCTTTCTACGCAGTCCCTGATGTTTAAACGAATCAACCATATTCACTCTACAAAATTAGAAGCTATCTGCTTTGTATTACTCGGGTAAAAAAATATCTTCCAATAGTTTTTAACAATGAAAATTGCCGAAAAAATATGGTAATTTCGCAGAAAATTTGAGCGATGCTAAAGATTGGTGTTTTAGGTGCAGGTCATTTGGGAAAGATTCATATAAATCTTCTAAAAGAGATTAGTGCTTTTGAATTAGTTGGATTTTACGATCCTGACCAAAGTAAGGCAGATCAAATTAAGGATGTGAAGTATTTTTCATCGATGGATGAACTGATGGAACTTTGCGATGTGATAGACATTGTGACACCAACGGTTAATCATTATGAATGTGCTGTAAAAGCCCTTCGCAACTCGAAGCATATTTTTATTGAAAAACCATTAGCCAATACAATTCAAGAGGCGAAAGATATGATGGGACTTGCCGAAGAAGCGAATGTGAAGGTTCAGGTAGGTCATGTAGAACGATTTAATCCCGCTTTCATAGCAGCCCAAGGGTTTATCAAACAACCACTTTTTATCGAAACTCACCGTCTAGCCCAATTTAATCCACGAGGCACCGATGTGTCTGTTGTTTTAGACTTAATGATCCACGATATCGACATTGTTTTAAGTACGGTTAAATCGACTATTAAGAAAATTAGCACAAGCGGTGTTGCCGTAGTAAGTGACACTCCTGATATTGCTAACGCACGAATTGAATTCGATAATGGATGCGTTGCGAATTTAACAGCATCACGCATTTCATTGAAAAATATGCGTAAGACACGCTTCTTTCAGAAGGATGCTTATATCTCTGTCGACTTTTTGAAAAAATCGTCTGAAATTGTTCGGTTAAAAGAAGTGCAGGGAACACCTGATCCATTTGCGATGACCATTGACTTAGGTGAAGGAAAAGGAAGCAAGCAGATTTATTTTGAGAATCCGAAAATTCAAGAGTCGAATGCAATTAAAGAAGAACTTATCTCATTTGCAGAAGCAATAAATAACGACAAAGTTCCGATGGTATCCATTCACGATGGATACGAAGCATTAGTAGTAGCACACCAGATAGCAGATAAGTTAAAAGCAATACCTCCAATCGCATAATCATGAAATACTATCGTTACCTCTTCTTGATTTTATTGGCGGCCTTTGCCATGACAAGCTGTAATCCTGATGAACGTGAGCCAGCTTATCTAATCATAAATAGCGTGAATGTTTCTTCTAATCCACAGACGCAAGGAAGTAACTGCAGCAATGTTAAAGATGTTTGGGTATATGTCGACAATCAATATTTAGGTACATATCAACTACCTGCACGAATTCCTGTTTTAGAAGAAGGAACAAAGAATGTTATTTTAAGAGCGGGGATTTTAGAAAATGGAATATCTGCTACACATAGTGCTTATCCATTATACAAATCCGACACTCGAAGTATCAATTTCATTCCTGGTCAGGAAACAACCATCGATACATTTAATGTTGCTTATTTTCCTGCGTTGATTTATACGTGGTATGAAGACTTTGAAAAGGATGCTGTGGGTGGAGGATTTAGTTTATCACCAGAACCCAACAACAATCTTGCTCCACTGGCTACAGATTCGGTAGATGTATTTGAAGGTGTACGTTGTTTGAAAATGAAAGTTGATGGCACCAACTACGTTTCTGATATCGAAACTAACGGGGACGGTTATGTGCTTTATCGCGGAAAAGACATTTACCTTGAAATGAATTATAAATGTGACCATGAATTTACTGTTGGTTTAAGAGGTATGCTTGCTAATGATAAGAGAAACATTCCTGTTTTGTTATTTAATCCTTCTCCTAACTGGAAAAAAATATACATAAACGTTAGTAAGTTTGTTAATAGCAATTACGACGTCCCAAAATTTAAAGTTTACTTTTATTTAACCACACCTCCAGGAGGCGCTGCGGCAACTGTTTACCTCGACAATTTAAAACTCATCAGCAACTAACCCATGAACAAAACGTTACAGGTTGTCAAATATGTAGTGGCTGATTTAATTTCAGCTACCATTGCCTGGGGTATATTTTACTTTTATAGAAAAGCGCAGATTGAGTCGGTTTTGTTTGGCTATATTCCTTTTCAGCCGGATGATAATTTCTTTTTAGGCATTACCTTACTTCCAATACTTTGGGTTGTTGTGTATGCCTTGATGGGAACATATAATGACATCTACCGTAAATCGCGTTTAAAAGAATTCGGACAAACATTTATTATCGCGCTGATTGGCTGTTTGATCATTTTCTTCACTTTATTGCTTGATGACACTATCATTTCCTACAAGAGTTATTACAGTTCATTTGTAACATTATTTCTTTTACAGTTTGGAATTACTTTTACTTCTCGCTTCATAATTACTACCGTAACCGCAAGAAAAATAAAAAGCAGAAAAATCGGATTCAAGACAATTATCATTGGTAGTTCTCAGAAAGCTGTTAGTCTATATAACGAGTTAGAATCTGAGCCATTAAGTCAGGGTTATAAGTTTATCGGATTTGTTCATGTTGACAATACTAATGGAAAATATTTTAAAGAACAGCTTCCTCATTTAGGAGGTATTGAAGAAGTCGGAAAAATTATTGAAGAAAATAAAATTGAAGAAGTACTCATTGCAATTGAATCGAGTGAGCATGAATTTATTGGTAGAATCATTAATGATTTAGAAGATAAAGACATCATCATTAAAATAATGC
>CANGJU010000095.1 GCA_947453935.1 Bacteroidota bacterium
ACCAACAGGATACTCTCCAATCAGCGCACTTTCGTGAGCGCCAACAGGATTAAAATAACGCAATGCAATTGTACTTAATTCTGCACTTTTTGAAATATCACGAAGGATGTCTTCGCCAATTTTTTTAGTGTTGGCATATGGACTCTCCGCAGGTTTGATTACAGCATTTTCATCAATTGGTAACGTGTCCGGCTCACCGTAAACAGAACAAGATGATGAATAAACAAATTTTGTTATCCTATTTTCAATGCATGCATCCGCAACATTCAACAACGAGTTAATGTTATTACGATAATACATTGAAGGATGTGATACACTTTCGCCTACTGATTTATAAGCTGCAAAATGAATTACTGCATCAATGATATTTTCTTTAAAGAATAAATCAACAGCTTCTTTGTTATTCAAATCGATGTTGAAAAATGCAGGTTTCGTTCCTGTAATCTTTTCAATCGAATCAACCACTTCTTCGTAAGAATTAGAAAGGTTATCAATTATAAGCACCTCATAACCTTTCTCAATTAACTCCACAGCAGTATGCGAACCAATATAACCAGTTCCTCCTGTGATAAGTATGCGTTGCTTATTATTCATTAATTATAAACTCCAATAGTTTAATTCTTTAATCTTGCCTCTTAAAATTCCTTTTAAGTCTACAATGATTGCTTTCTCAGAACCTAGTTTTTTAAAATCAGTTTCTGTAAAGTTTTTGTATTCTTTATGATTTACTGCAACGATGATTGCATCGTATCCTGTCCCTGCTTCTGCGACTAATTCAAAACCGTATTCGTGTTTTAATTCTTCACTGCTTGCACGCGGATCGATAACATCAACTGCAACACCGTACGATTTAAACTCATTAATAACATCTACTACTTTCGAGTTGCGAATGTCTTCAACATCTTCTTTGAACGTAGCACCCATTACTAACACACGGCTCTTATTGATATCTATGCCTAATGCAATTAATTTTTTTACAGTTTGCTTAGCAACATAAAATCCCATCGAGTCATTTACATATCTTCCAGATGTGATTATTTGCGCATGATAACCTAATTCCTGTGCTTTATAAGTTAAATAGTACGGATCTACACCAATACAATGTCCGCCAACTAAGCCTGGCATAAACTTTAAAAAGTTCCATTTAGTACCTGCTGCTTCTAAGACTTCATAAGTATTAATTCCCATTTTATTGAAGATGATAGACAACTCATTCATCAAAGCAATATTTACATCGCGCTGTGTGTTCTCAATAATTTTTGCTGCTTCTGCTACTTTAATAGAACTTGCTTTATGCACTCCTGCTTCAACAACTATTTCATAAACCTTTGCAATTTCTTCTACCGATTCTGCATCGCATCCAGAAACTACCTTTGTGATTTTTGCTAATGTATGTTCTTTATCACCTGGATTAATTCGTTCAGGAGAATATCCAACTTTGAAATCAGTAATGTACTTTAATCCGGTGATATCCTCTAAAACTGGAATACAATCGTCTTCTGTACATCCTGGATAAACGGTCGACTCATACACAACATAATCGCCTTTCTTTAATGCAGCAGCAATCGATTTGCTTGCTCCTAATAATGGTTTTAAATCTGGTAAGTTATGATCATCAATTGGAGTAGGTACAGCAACAATAAAAAAGTTCGCTTCGCGTAATACGTCTAACGAATCTGTAAATTGAATATCACAATTATCGAATGCGCTGCTTTCTAATTCGCCACTTGGGTCAATCTTATTACGCATCATTTCAACGCGCTGTGCATTGATGTCAAATCCGATAACTGAAATTTTCTTTGCAAACTCTAATGCAATTGGTAGACCTACATAACCTAATCCGATTACTGCAAGCTTTTTTTCTTTTTTGATTAACTCGTTATACATGATTGAAACGGATTTCTTTTTTAGTAATTTTTCTTAATGCATAAATGCGCTCGATGATTTCTACAACTTTCAAACCTTCAAGTGCATTTGTTGTCATTGTATTTCTTTCTTTCAAGGTATCGATTACATTCTCGATAATGTAATGATGGTTGGCTGCTGATCCTTTATAATGACCATAATCGTTAGCAGGATTTGCAGGAGGTAATTCAGGCATTGTATAATCTTTGATATGGCAGTATTCCACTTCATTCATATACTGTCCACCCACTTTAATACTTCCATTGCTACCTATAACAGTGATGCTACTTTCTAAGTTTTTATCCCATACTGCAGTTGAGTAATTGATGCAACCCATTCCGCCATTTACAAATTTGAAATTCACAATTCCTGAATCTTCAAACGATGTTGATTGCTCATGATTAAAATCGGCAAACACTCCATTGATGTCTGTGATGTCACCAAATACCCAATACATGATATCGATGAAGTGAGAAAACTGTGTAAACAAAGTACCACCATCTAAATCACTCGAACCTTTCCAGTTTTTACCTGTGTAATAACGTTCATCACGATTCCAGAAGCAATTTAATTGAACCATGTAAATTTCGCCTAAGCGATTATTAGAAATAACATCTTTTAACCATGCCGAAGGAGGAGAGTAACGGTTCTGCATTACCCCAAATACATTTCTTGATACTTGAAGCGCTTTATAAATTACTTTTTCGCAATCTGCTTTATTGATAGCCATTGGTTTTTCGCATACAACATGCTTTTGAAATTCTAATGCTTTTAAAGAGTGCTCTGCATGTAAACCATTTGGCGAACAAACATTCACTACATCAATATCAGGATGGTTTTTTAACATCTCATCAGCTGACTGATAAAACGAAACTCCTTCGAAACTTTCTAATCCGCAATCTTCTTTTGCTCGCACATCGCACATCGCCACTAATTCAGCTTCCTCATTACGGCGAACCATTTCTGCATGACGTTTACCAATATGTCCGCAACCAATAACTGCAAATTTTATTTTGCTATTCTGATAATCTCTCATTTTACAACTTAGTTACTAAATTATTTTTCAGCTGGTACTTTTCATTACTCTCTGGACATACAGCAATTCCATCTGCATCAAATTTTAATTTATGTCCGTATTCACTCATCCAGCCTGTCTGACGAGCAGGGTTTCCAATTACTAATGCGTAATCAGGAACATTCTTCGTTACAACAGCACCAGCACCAATAAATGCAAATGCGCCAATATCATGTCCGCATACAATCGTTGCGTTAGCGCCAATTGATGCACCGTGCTTAACAGTAGTTTTTAAATATTGATCACGGCGATTAACAGCACTGCGCGGATTAATCACATTTGTAAATACCATGCTTGGTCCTAAAAAAACATCGTCTTCGCAAATTACTCCTGTATAGATAGAAACATTATTCTGAACTTTTACATTGTTCCCTAATATTACTTGTGGCGATACAACTACGTTTTGTCCGATATTGCAATTCTCTCCAATTTCACAGTTAGGCATGATATGCGAGAAGTGCCAGATTTTTGTTCCTTTTCCAATTTTGCATCCTTCATCAACGATAGCAGAAGGGTGTACAGAGTAATCCATGTTATTATTTTTTATGCGAAACGATGTGCTGTTTTATTTAATTCTTCGGTAGGGAGATTTTTGAAATATTCGTAGGTAATTCGTAATCCTTCTTCTCGGCTTACTTTCGGTTCCCAACCTAAAATTTCTATTGCTCTTGATATATCTGGTTTGCGTTGCTTCGGATCATCCTGAGGCAATGGCTTTGTGATTAATTGTTGTTTTGTTCCTGTTAGTTTGATAATCTCTTCACCAAATTCACGAATGGTAATTTCTTGTGGATTACCAATGTTCACAGGATAAACATAATCACTCAATAACAAACGATAAATTCCTTCAATCAAATCATCTACATAGCAAAACGAACGTGTTTGAGATCCATCTCCAAAAACAGTTAAGTCTTCACCACGCAATGCTTGTCCGATGAATGCAGGTAATACACGTCCGTCATTCAGACGCATACGCGGACCATAGGTATTAAATATTCTTACAATTCTTGTTTCAAGATTATGGTAGGTGTGGTAAGCCATCGTAATAGCTTCCTGAAAACGTTTTGCTTCATCATACACGCCACGCGGACCAATTGGATTTACATTTCCCCAATAGTCTTCTGTTTGTGGATGCACTGTAGGATCGCCATATACTTCACTTGTAGATGCAACTAAGATTCTTGCTTTCTTCACCTTCGCGAATCCAAGTAAGTTATGTGTTCCTAAGGATCCAACTTTTAAAGTCTGAATAGGAATTTTTAAATAATCTATCGGACTTGCAGGAGAAGCAAAATGTAAAATATAATCTATTCGTCCAGGCACATGAACAAACTTACTTACATCATGATGATAAAATTCAAACTCTTTTAACTTGAATAGATGCTCGATATTTTTTAAATCGCCAGTAATTAAATTATCCATCCCAACTACATCATATCCTTCGCGAATAAAACGATCACACAAATGAGATCCTAAAAATCCTGCAGCGCCCGTTATTAAAACTCTTTTCTTTTCCATTGTAATTAGTTTGATTTTACCACGTCTCTACCAACGCTGTTGTAATAGTAACCTAGGTCGTTCATTCGTTGTAAGTCGTATAAATTTCTTCCATCAAAAATCACTTTCGATTTCATCAGTCCATTCATCTTCTCAAAGTCTGGTGTTCTGAATACCGACCATTCCGTTGCAATGATTAATGCATCAGCACCATTCAAAGTTTCGTATTGGTCGTTGGTGAATTCAATTTTATCGCCTACTAATTTTTTTACGTTCTCCATAGCTTCTGGGTCGAACGTTGAAATTGTTGCTCCCGCCGCTAATAATTCACGAATGATGTATAATGCTGGTGCCTCACGAATATCGTCTGTATCAGGCTTGAATGCTAATCCCCACAACGCAAATTTCTTCCCTTCTAGCTGATTGTTATAAAAAGATTTTATTTTTTCTACGATTGTAGTTTTCTGTTTTTCGTTAACAGTCATTACCGAATTTAAAATCTGAAAATCGTAATTGTACTCGCTTGATGTTTTTGCTAACGCTTGCACATCTTTCGGAAAACAGCTTCCGCCATATCCAATTCCTGCAAATAAAAATCGTTTTCCAATTCTATCGTCAGAACCAATCCCAATCCGCACTGAATCTACATTTGCTCCTACGCGTTCGCATAAGTTTGCAATCTCGTTCATGAAAGTAATTTTAGTTGCAAGGAATGCATTCGCTGCATACTTTGTTAACTCTGATGAACGTTCATCCATAAAGTAAATCGGATTTCCCTGACGTACAAACGGAGCATATAAATCACTCATGATTTTTTTAGCCTTCTCGCTTTTCGTTCCGATAACTACGCGATCTGGTTTCATGAAATCATCCACTGCAAATCCTTCTCGTAAAAATTCAGGGTTAGAAATTACATCAAACTCACAGGTTGCATTTTCAGCAACAGCAGCACGAACTTTCTCTGCTGTTCCAACAGGCACCGTACTTTTGTTAATGATAATTTTATAGTCAGTAATAATTTTACCAAGTTGCTTTGCAACACCAAGTACGTACGACAAATCTGCTGAGCCATCTTCACCCGGAGGCGTTGGCAATGCTAAGAAGATAATAGTTGCATCTTTAATGGCTTCTTCAAGATTAGTTGTAAATACTAATCTGTTTTGTTTGATGTTGCGCTCGAATAAAACATCTAAGTGAGGTTCGTATATCGGAATAATTCCGTTTTTCATTTTCTCCACTTTATTTGCATCGATATCTACGCACGTAACATGGTTTCCGTTTTCTGCGAAACAAGTTCCAGTCACCAATCCTACATATCCTGTTCCTACAACTGCTATATTCATTCTTGATTTGTTTTTAAAAAGTCGCTTTTTTACTGACTTATTCAGTTATTGTTTCAATTTAATTCAATACTATTTGTTTAAAAACTCAAGTACTGCATCTGCAATGTACTGTAAGTCGTCATTCGATAATTCCGTATGCATTGGCAATGAGATTACATTAGCGCACAAATGCTCCGTTACAGGGAAGTCGCCTTGCTTATAACGTGGATCCGTATACGCTTTTTGCATATGAAGAGGAATAGGGTAGTAAATCATACTTGGAATTCCTTTTGTCTCGAGAAAGCTTCTTAATTCAGATCTGTCAACTCCGTTAAGCACCAAGGTATATTGATGAAACACATGCGTTGAATTTTTCTGACGAGCAGGTGTTTTTACTTTAGGATGATTTGCAAATGCATTATCGTAAAATGCTGCGGCTTTCTGACGTGCAGCGCAATATTCGTTTAAGTGAGGAAGTTTCACGCGTAAGATCGCTGCCTGCATACTGTCAAGTCGTGAGTTAACACCAATATCGTCGTGTACATATTGCACCGATTGACCATGGTTGGCAATCATGCGTAATCGAGCTGCTAATTGATCATCGTTTGTGAAGATAGCACCACCATCTCCCATGCAACCTAAGTTTTTCGAAGGAAAGAAAGACGTAGTTCCGATTGTTCCGATTGTACCTGCTTTGTGCACGCTTCCATCAGCCATCGTATAATCGGCTCCAATTGCCTGAGCTGTATCTTCAATCACAAACAAGTTATGCTTCTTTGCAATTTCCATCACACGTTGCATATCGGCACATTGTCCGAATAAATGCACAGGGACAATTGCTTTCGT
>CANGJU010000096.1 GCA_947453935.1 Bacteroidota bacterium
TTAGGAGGAAGTTCTTATTCGCTAGTTAATAATGACAAAACAGAAAGCAATCTCGGCGTTGAACAAATCTGGCTTGTTATTGCAGATACCGGAGGAAACAAATTGTTTGATAAAACCTTTTTCTCTCCTGGTCACGATGAAGATGGTCTGGTAGTAGAAATGAACCCAGGTACATACATCGGTGCAGTTAATTCTTCGTGCAGTACAGGCGGATATAAAACACAAGACTCGCTCGGAATGGGCGACGTATGGATCTGTGGACTTTCTCCTGCAATTAGTGGGTTTGAGGATTTAACTATTGAAAATCAGGTGAGGGTATATCCGAATCCGTTAGTTGGGGAAGAAATCACAGTTGAGTCGTTAGAACCTTTTGATTGGATGGAATTAATTTCGACTGAGAATAAATTGATACTACATCAAGTCAATTTGTTTAATTCAAATACGATACAACTTTCAATGGGTAATTTGAAACCAGGTGTTTATTTACTTCGACTAGGAAATGCAATTCAAACAGTGACTAAAAAAATTATTTTAGTCAATAACTGATTATTTTCTCTTCAAAACCTTCTCTGCAGCTTCAACGATGTTAATCGTGTCTAGTCCGTATTTAGTCATTAATTGATCCGGCGTTCCGCTTTCTCCAAAGCTATCATTAACTGCTACGTATTCTTGTGGAACAGGATTACTCTTGATAATTACCTGCGCCACTGCATCACCTAATCCTCCAAAGCGATTATGTTCTTCACAAGTAACAACACATTTTGTTTTTGCTACCGATTTTAAAATAGCTTCTTCATCAATAGGTTTTATCGTATGTATATTGATAATCTCAGCTGAAATTCCTTTCGCAGATAATTGTTCTCCTGCTTCAATTGCTTTCCAAACTAAATGTCCCGTAGCAATAATGGTTACATCTGTTCCTTCGTTTAACATCACCGCTTTTCCAATTTCAAATTGTTGGTCAGCAGGAGTGAAGTTAGGTACCGAAGGACGACCAAAGCGTAAATAAACGGGACCGTGATGTTTAGCAATAGCTAATGTAGCTGCTTTCGTTTGATTGAAATCACAAGGATTAATTACTACCATTCCAGGTAACATACGCATCAAGCCAATGTCTTCTAAAATCTGATGCGTAGCGCCATCTTCACCTAATGTTAAGCCCGCATGCGATGCACAAATTTTTACATTCTTGTCGCTGTAAGCAATCGACTGACGGATTTGATCGTATACACGTCCTGTACTGAAATTTGCAAAAGTCCCTGTAAAAGGAATTTTACCTCCGATAGTTAATCCCGCAGCAATCCCCATCATATTTGCTTCTGCAATTCCAACCTGAATAAAACGTTCAGGGTGATCTTTTGCAAACGCATCCATCTTTAATGATCCTGTTAAGTCAGCACAAAGCGCTACAACATTTTCATTTTCTTTTCCCAGCTGACTTAATCCTGCTCCGAATCCAGAGCGTGTATCTTTCTTTTCAGTGTAGGTATATTTTTTCATGGGGTAATTAATTTATCACGACACTTACGCTTGTGCCTGAGGTTATTTTAAATGATTTTTCGATAGTGTATTGCGAAGATTGTGAATTCTTCGGACGGTAAACAACACGATAGTTGCCTGGCTGTAATACCACTGACTCACGTGTTGCTTGATTAGATAAAGTATGTACTAAGTTCAGTTTGTTATTTACTTCCTGTACAATGTATCCGTAACCTGGATTGTTGTATTGAAAGTTAACAATGCCTGGACTCGGAATTTGTATTGTTGTTGTTTTGCTTTGATCGATGTGAACATTGCTCGCGTAGATACGAGGTGTAGAAAGAATTTCTAGATCGTACTCGCCAACAATATATCGTTGTGATGTATTGAAATCTTGCGCAAGCGTTGTTTTCATTTCACCCGACTTCCTTACAATCGCTTTTAATTCGCGGTAATCATTCTTACCATCAATCTTCAAAATCAAATCGCCTTGAGGAGCATCGATACCAATGATATTATGCGTTCCTGGAACTAATACAATAGAATCTTTTCCAACGGGAGGTACAGTATGCACAACGATATTATAAGAACCTAACGGATCAATATTAATCGTGTCCGGATTCCCTTTTACATTCATCGTATGCATGATGTTGTATCGAACATCGCCTGAGAAGCGGTCATAGAACGTCATTGGAACATTCGTTTCTGTCGCTTTCCCAAAAGCATCAATCAGGTTAACCTGAACAGTTGTGTTATTAAGTGCTTGCGAAATAATAATGTTTAAAGCCGACTCAAATTGTTCTTCGTTAGCAGCATCAAAATAATTTCCTACACATTCAAATTGCTTTAAGAAATCTTTGTTACCACCTAATCCAATAACAAATGGTTTTAAGATAACTCCCTTACGTTGAAGGATAGCCGAAACAGCACAAGGGTCGCCACCACATTCTTCAATTCCATCAGTAATTAAGATGATTATATTTCTTGAAGGATCAGATGGGAAATCGCCACCACATTTTTCTAACGACATTGCAATAGGGGTAGTACCGTTGGGACTAATCGCATCCATGCGTTTTTTTATTTGCTCTCCATTCTTTTTTCCGAAAGGTACTTCCAAACGTGTATCATCACAGTCTTGTGGAGGATAATGTTTCGTATGTCCGTAAACACGAAGTGCTAATTCTAAATTATCTAATCGTTGAAGTGAATCAACCATGTTGCCCAATAAGCGCCGAGCTACTTCAAACTTTGTGTTTGACTCCCATTTAGCGATCATACTTTGCGAGGCATCAAACAAGAATAAAATTCTCGTCGGCTGATCTTTTGGGAATTGAGCCTTGCTTTTGAATGAAAATAAAAGCATGCATCCCGTTAGGAAAACGCTAAGAAAAAAAGAAGGATAGCTTTTATATTTTTTCAAGTTGATGGAGTTTTAATAATCACCTAAGGTTGCTTCGTTCTGAGCAAGTGCGGTTGCAAGTTGCTCATCATTCGGAGCTACACCGTGCCATTTATGCGAGTGCATCATAAAGTCAACACCGTTACCCATTTCTGTTTTCATCAAGATAACAACTGGTTTTCCTTGACCAGATTTTTCCTTTGCTTCCTGCATTGTTTTTAGGATATCATCCACATCATTACCGTTCATCGTTAAAACAATCCAACCGAATGCTTCCCATTTAGAACCCCAGTCGCCGCTGTTTAATACCTGCGCCGTGCTACCATCTATTTGTTGCCCGTTAACATCTATTGTTGCGATGATATTATCAACTTTCTTCGCTGCTGCAAACATGGCAGCTTCCCATACTTGTCCTTCCTGAATTTCACCATCTCCCATAAGAACGTAAACATGGCGATTATCATTGTTCAGTTTTTTCGCTAATGCTACTCCAATTGAAACAGATAATCCTTGTCCTAATGAACCAGATGCCATTCGTATACCTTCAAGACCTTCATGTGTAGTAGGGTGACCTTGTAAACGGGTATTCAACTTTCGAAAGGTTGCTAATTCAGACACTGGAAAATATCCTGAGCGTGCTAATACGCTATAAAAAACAGGAGAGATGTGTCCGTTAGATAAGAAGAACACATCCTGATCTTTTCCATCCATGTCCCATTTTTCTGGATGATGCTTCATTATGCCCCCATAAAGCGTGCATAAAAACTCTGTACATCCGAGTGAGCCACCCGGGTGACCACTTTGTACCGCGTGTACCATGCGCACGATATCGCGACGCACCTGCGGAACCATATTTTTAATTTTCGAAACAGTATCCATAAGTATTATTTACGAGGGCAAAAATAATAGATGTTATCAGAGTGAATTTCACTTATGAACACCAAAATGCATTTTGTGAATAAAATAAATTAAGATGGATTTTGCTGCTTGATTGGAAAGGGGATTCTATTTCCGATATTTGCCACATGTTTGCAATTGTAGATATAGAGACATGCGGAGGTAAATTCGAGTATCAGAAAGGGCGTATCATTGAGATTGCGATAGTGGTGCACGATGGATTGTCAGTTGTAAAATCATTTTCTTCCTTAGTTAATCCCGAATGCTATATTGCTCCTAATTTTACTCGTATATCTGGAATTACCAATGAAATGGTTGCCGATGCACCCAAGTTTCACGAAGTAGCAAAAGATATATTGGAGTATACAGAAGGATGTGTTTTTGTGGCACATAATGTCAATTTCGATTACTCGTTTGTACGTGACGAGTTTGCTTCATTAGGATATAAATTCCGTCGTGATACAATTTGCACTGTGCGTTTAAGTCGGAAGTTTTTACCTGGTAAAGATTCGTATAGTCTTGGAAAGCTTTGCAATTCGCTCGGCATAGAAGTGAAAAATCGTCATCGTGCATTAGGTGATGCAGAAGCAACAGCGAAGTTGTTTGATATTTTGTTAGAGGTAAAGTCGACACATCCCGTTTATAAAAATCAGGGAGCAGAAGCTTTAATGGTGCGTAGGATTGATAAAATCAAACAGTATATACTCAATAAAATTCCTGAGAGTACAGGAGTTTATTATTTTCTGAATAATAAACAAGAGATTTTATACATTGGGAAGAGTACGAATATGTATAACCGTGCAATCAATCATTTTAATCCTGCAGAAAATAAAGGCAAGAAATTATTGAATGAATTATACAATGTCGATTTTGTTGAAACGGGGAGCGAATTAATTGCACTCTTGCATGAAAACAAAGAAATCAAAACGCATAAGCCACAATTTAATACCCGTCAGAAGGCAGATATATTTACACATGCGATCGATTATTTTTTGAATGACGATTTCATAATCACTTTCAAGATTGTTCCTCATGATGAAGCCCAGCAACCATTGTTGAGTTTTACTTCGGCAGGAGCAGCACGTGAGAAATTAGATTATTTGTTGGATGAACATAGTTTATGTCTTCGTTATTGTTCGTTGACATCGGAAGATGCTGTTTGTTTTAATCATCAGATAAAAAAATGCAATGGTATTTGTGCCGGTGAAGAAGCTGTTGATGATTATAATTTCAGGGCAAAAAAAATAGTACAGCAGTTTACCTATGATCGAACCGATTTTATGATTCTAGGAAAAGGTCGTAATGCTGATGAAAATTCGTTCGTGTTGATTTTGAACAACCGTTATGCTGGTTATGGGTATTTGTCGAAAGATGAAATGTATTCTGATAAAGAATCTATTCTAGAGGTCTGTCACGAGCGTGTTTATCATCCTGATGCTGACCATATCATCAAGAGCTGGATGAGCAGAAACAAATTCGAGGTAAAAGTGTTGTGATAAATTGTGACGAAAGTATATTGTAAATTTATTCGATGAAATTATTTCCCGACCATTCTCTTTTAGTTGAAGAATTTGACCGCATCAAGCAGATGACGGCCGAATATTGTGCGGGTAGTTTAGGACGTAAATTAGTTGCTGAAATAACTCCTTCTGATAATTTCACAGAGGTTGTTACCCGATTAGAGCAGACCGAAGAGTTTCGGAAAATTATTTCTAACGGAGAGCCATTCCCGTTTGATGCGTATCCTGATATAAGTTCGGACTTAAAATTACTAAGCATTCGCAATTCTGTCCTTGCATTAAGTCAGCTGGTATTAATTTATAAGGTGATGAATCATGCGCGTGCTATGTATGATTTTTTCAAGGAACGAACTATACGTTTTCCATTACTAACTGCTGTTTTAAAAGATATCCCTTTTGAAAAAATAATTATCACATCTATTGAAGAAGTGATGGATGAAACAGGCTCTATTCGTAGTTCTGCATCGCCTGAGTTAGCACGTATTCGTAAGTTACTTGGAAGAAAGAGAATCGAGGCGAATCAGATTTATATGAGTGTAATTGCGAAGTATCGCAAAAGCGGCTGGCTAACGAATGATGCTGAGGAGAGTTGGAGAAATGGTAGAAGGGTAGTGTCGATTGTTGCAGAACAAAAGCGAACAGCCAAAGGTATTGTACATGATATTAGTGCAACTGGTAAAACCTGTTTTATTGAACCCGAAGAAACATTGGCCATTAATGCCATGTTGATTCAACTCGAACAAGAAGAGCAGGAAGAGATACGTAAAATTCTGAAAGAACTTACAGAGGTTTTGCGTAAATACCATACCGTTATGAAACATTATCTGAACTGTATGGTAGTGTTTGACATGATTGCAGCAAAGTCACGTTTAGCAATTCACCTTGATGCTCATCTTCCGTATATTGAAAATAAGCCTGCTGTCGATTTAAAAGATGCTCGTCATCCCTTGCTTTATGCCATGAACAAGGCGAATAAAAAGCTAACGATTGCATTCAGTTTAAAGCTTAATCAAGAGCAACGTATATTGGTTATCAGCGGACCAAATGCAGGAGGGAAAACGGTTTGTATGAAAACGGTGGGACTGCTTCAGCTTTTATTGCAAGCAGGATTTTTAACCACCTGTGATGGTAATAGTCGCTTTGGCTTTTTCAGAAAGATATTAGTTGATATTGGTGATTCACAGTCGCTCGAGTTTGAGTTAAGTACTTATAGTTCTCGATTGCAGCATATGAAAGTATTCTTGCAACAATCGAATCCTTATACTTTATTTTTAATTGATGAGTTTGGTACAGGTACTGATCCTTCGTTAGGTGGTGCATTGGCGGAATCGATTTTAGAAGAGATGAA
>CANGJU010000097.1 GCA_947453935.1 Bacteroidota bacterium
CAATACACAAATTATAAACAATCACTTCTCGCTGTGTGAAGATACAGTCAAAAACAAATAAAAGCAAATAAAGTTCCGATTAAATAATAAAATACTTTTGCAGAAATAACTGATTAAGCAACTATGATATCCGACCAAAAAATTTTAGCTTCAGCACGCAAGACCATCGATATTGAATCGAAAGCAGTTGCTGATTTAAAAAAACAACTTGATACGGATTTTTTAGAAGTAGTTAAAAAAATTATTTCGTGCAAAGGAAGAGTTGTTATAAGCGGAATTGGTAAAAGTGCAATCATTGCTAACAAAATGGTTGCAACATTTAACTCAACAGGAACGCCTTCTCTTTTTATGCATGCTGCTGATGCTATTCATGGCGATCTTGGCATGATTCAAAAAAATGATGTTGTTATTTTAATTTCGAATAGCGGCACTACACCTGAAATAAAAGTCCTTGCACCACTTATTAAAAATGGTGGAAATATTCTCGTGGCAATGGTGGGTAAGAAAAATTCAGACTTAGGACGTCATGCAGACTTTATCCTTAATACAGCTGTAAAGCAAGAAGCTTGTCCGCATAACCTCGCACCTACAAGTTCTACTACTGTGCAACTAGCAATGGGCGATGCACTTGCAGTTTGCTTAGTTGAGGCAAGAGGATTTTCAAGTAAAGATTTTGCAAAATATCATCCAGGTGGAGCATTAGGTAAAAAGCTTTATTTAAAAGTAGCAGACCTTTGGGAAAATAACCCGAAGCCTATTGTTAGTCCTGATACGCCGATTACAGACGTTATTTTAGAAATAACATCCAAACGGTTAGGGTGTACCGCAGTTGTAGAAAAGAATAAGTTAGTTGGAATTATTACCGATGGAGATTTGAGAAGAACGATGCAACAAAAAATCAAGTTCGATTTGTTGAAAGCAAAAGATATCATGAATAAAAAGCCTAAGCACATTGAAAGTGACACCATGGCAATTGAAGCATTAGACATGATGAAGTCATTTAATATTACACAACTAGTAGTTACGGAAAAGAAAAAGTTTGTTGGCTTTATTCATTTACACGATTTACTTAGAGAGGGGATTATTTAATTATGCTGTTTAGAAAAAGAGACCCTAATTATGATATGTCCTTCCTTGATCACCTCGAGGCGTTACGATGGCATGTAGTTCGTTCGGTGCTTGTTATTTGCACCTTAGGACTTGTTGCTTTTTTTAATAAAGAATTAATTTTTGATGGTATCATCTTAGCTCCAAAGAATACCGATTTCTGGACGTATCGTATGATGTGTTTATTAGGACAGAAATTAAACATTGATATGTGTATCACACAGATTGATTTTTCTGTTATCAATTTAGATATCAGCGGACAATTCACTACGCATATGTGGGTGGCATTTGTGACAGGTTGTGTTTTAGGATTTCCATATTTAGTATGGGAGTTATGGCGATTTATAAAACCAGCATTATCAGAAAGAGAAATAAAATACTCAAGAGGTATTGTTTTTTTTACTTCACTTTTATTTTTGATGGGAATTCTTTTTGGATACTACATCATTTCTCCATTATCAATTAATTTTCTAGGCAGTTATAAAGTCAGCGAGGAAATCAGAAATCAAATCAGCATGGATTCGTACATTAACATTGTTACTGTAATGACCTTGTCTTCTGGTTTCGTTTTCGAATTACCAATGGTTGTTTATTTTTTAAGTAAGATCGGGTTTATGACGCCTGTGTTTATGCGCAAATATCGTAAGCATGCCATGATCGTGAATTTGATTATTGCAGCCGTTATTACACCATCACCTGACGTAACAAGTCAGATGTTAGTAGCTATTCCATTATTCCTTCTGTATGAAATCAGCATTTTCGTTTCTGCAGCAGTTGAAAGAAACAAAAACAAAGAATCAATAGCATGAGTTCAGTAAAAGATTTTAACGATTACAGAGCTAAAATGAACGAGAAAATTTTAGCGCAAGGTGATACAAACATGAAGCGTTTATATGCGTTGGATTCATCAACATATCAAGATGGGGCGTTATCAGTGAAGACAAAAGAAATGCTTGGATTAGTTTCATCGATGGTATTGCGTTGCGATGATTGCATAAAATATCATTTAGGGAAATGTAAAGAAGAAGGATTAACTACGGAAGAATTATTTGAAATATTTACAGTGGCGAACTTAGTTGGCGGCACCATTGTAATACCTCACACAAGAAGAGCATTAGAATATTGGGAAAGTTTATCGAATGAAATTTAATTCAAAATTTAAGAATACATTTCTATTTCTTTTTGCTTTAATGGCATTGATGCCATGCATCATTCACGCACAATCAACCACTATTACAGGCAAAGTTACTGATGCATTAACGAATGAAGCAATTCCGTTTGCAACCATTATTTTCAAGGGTAGCAATACAGGAACTAATACTAATTTCGAAGGCAATTTCAGATTAAGTAGCTCCACTCCTACCGACTCTATACTATGCACGCTCATCGGTTATAAGCCTGTTATAATGCGAGTAAAAAAAGGTGAATCGCAAGTTATCAATATTGTACTTTCAACTAATCAAATCGAGTTTCAAGAAGTAATTATAAGACCAGGAGAGAATCCTGCTTTGCAGATTATAAAAAACATCATTGAGCATAAACCCGATAATGATCCAGCGAAATTATCATCCTATCAATTTGAAGTCTATAATAAATTAGAGTTTGATATCACGAATATCAACGACAAACTAAAAAACAACAAACTACTAAAACCCTTTAAATTCATTTGGGATAATATTGATAGTAGCGAAACGAACAGCAAGCCCTTTTTACCCTTCTTTATTTCTGAATCATTGTCGGATATTTATTTCAAGAGTAATCCGAAAGATAAAAGAGAAATTATCAAAGCAAGTAAAATATCAGGATTAGAAAATGCAACTGTAACGCAGTTTTTAGGCGATATGTATCAGAAGGTTGATATCTATGGAAACTTCATTGATCTATTCGGAAAAAGCTTTGTTAGTCCTACATCAAACATTGGAACGCTCTATTACAAATATTATTTATTAGACAGCACTTTTATCGATAGTAAATGGTGTTACAAAATTAAGTTTAGGCCACGCAGACCAGAAGATTTGACTTTTCTGGGAGAGCTTTGGGTGAATGATACTACCTGGGCTATTAAAAAAATTGATATGCGTATTTCTGCCAAGGCTAATATCAATTGGGTTGAGGACATGGCTATAGTTCAGGAATATACGTACTTCAATAATCAGCAATGGATGTTATCGAAAGATAAACTAGTAGTAGACTTTGCAGCAAAAGATGAAGGCACTGGATTTATTGGAAGAAAAACAACTTCATACAGAGATTTTCACATTAACGAACAACCTATTGATACGATATTTAAAGGTGGTGAAAATATTATTGTGAAAACAGATGCCGCTGATAAATCGACGGAGTTCTGGGATAATAGCAGACATGATAGTTTATCGAACCGTGAGTTGCAGATTTATCACATGGTAGATACTATAAAAACACTACCTGCTTTTCAAACATACGTTGATTTAATTACTTTATTTTTTACAGGCTACAAAGACATTGGCAAAATTGAATTAGGCCCTTATTATACGTTTTACAGTTTTAATAAAATTGAAGGGAATCGTTTTAGAATTGGTGCTCGTACAAGCGATGACTTTAGCACCAAAATCCAGATAGATGGCTATGTGGCTTATGGATTAAAAGATGAACGATTTAAATATGGTGGTGGTATAAAATACAAACTCAGCGATAAGCCTAGACAGTTTATTGGCGTGAATTATAAAAACGATGTGCAGCAATTAGGACAAAGTGATAATGCATTTCAGGATGATAATGTTTTATCATCGTTGTTTAGAAGAAATCCAGCAAACCGCTTAAACAATATTGAATATTATAAAGCCTGGTATGAAGTAGAATGGTTTCCTGGTTTATCAAACAGAATCACGTATCAACATTCTAAGTTTAATCCGTTGGGCGACTTAAAAATCAATTATTATTACAATGACGATACGACGGATATTCGTAACAGTTATGAATCGACCGAACTAAATCTTTATTTCCGATTTGCTTATCGCGAGAAATTTGTAGCTGGAAAAATCGATAGAGTAAGTTTAGGTTCAGACTATCCGATCTTGCAAATCAATTATACCCAAGGACTAAAAGGAGTAGAAAATGGTTTTTTCAATTATCAGAAAATAAATGCAAAAGTTGATGATATATTAAGATTAGCTCCGTTTGGTTATGCCTATTGGGCGATATCAGCGGGACGTGTTTGGGGCAAAGTTCCTTATCCACTTTTAGAAATGCACCCAGGCAATGAAACATACTTTTACGATTACGCAGCATTTAACCTTATGAATTATTTTGAATTTGTTAGTGATTACTATTTGACAGGAACTGCTGTACAACATTTTGACGGTTTCTTTTTTAATAAAATTCCGCTGATGCGTAAGTTACAATGGAGAGAGATTGCACAAGTAAAAGCAGTATGGGGAGGAATTAACAAAAGAAATCTTGATATACTTGAAAATAAAAATGCATTCACTACACTACGATCAAAACCTTATGTTGAGGTAGGCGCCGGAGTAGAGAATATATTCAAAATTTTACGAGTTGATTTTATCTGGCGACTTGCTTATTTAGAAAATCAGAATATTTCGAAATACGGAATTCGAGCAAGTTTACAATTAACTTTTTAACTTCGCCTTTATGCTAACACTGCGCACAGATAATTTAATCAAAAGATATAAAGGAAGAACCGTTGTAAACAATGTTTCTATTAAGGTAAGACAAGGCGAAATAGTTGGATTATTAGGACCGAATGGTGCTGGTAAAACGACTACTTTTTATATGACTGTTGGATTAATCAAGCCTAACGAAGGAAAAATATTTCTGGAGGATACAGAAATTACCGACGAACCTATGTATAAGAGGGCGCAAATGGGGATTGGTTATTTAGCGCAGGAAGCTTCTGTTTTTAGAAAGCTTAGTGTTGAAGATAACATCAAAGCTGTTTTAGAAATGACAAAAAAAAGTCAGGAAGAACAGCAAGAAAAGCTGGAAGTTCTTTTGAATGAATTCAGCTTACAAAAAATCAGAAAAAGTCGTGGAGAAGTTTTATCAGGAGGAGAAAGAAGAAGAACAGAAATTGCAAGAGCTTTAGCCGTTGATCCAAAATTCATTTTATTAGATGAGCCCTTTGCTGGCGTAGATCCTATTGCTGTTGAAGATATTCAAGGAATTGTTTACAAGCTTAAAGAAAAAAATATTGGTATTTTAATTACCGATCATAACGTGCATGAAACGTTAACAATTACAGATAGGTCGTATTTACTATTTGAAGGAAAAATATTGAAAGAGGGTACTGCTCGTGAATTAGCAGAAGACGAAACGGTACGAAGAGTTTACCTAGGACAAAATTTCGAATTGCGTTAAGCAATTATTTTTTCTTGCCAATTACTTTATAATCGCCTTCGCCTTTTAGAATGCTATTGTAAAGTGTAGCATTCGAAATTGTATTCAGCGCTTGAAGTAAAACCGGATCATTTTTCATCATAAAACGATTCTTTCCACTTTGAAAATAATAGCGACCTACAATTTCTTTTTCGAGCAGGGCTTTAATTTCTTCTTTTGCAGCGATCAAATCTGCCTTACGATCATGCTTTAATTTACTTCCTAAAAAATCAATTTCTTTATTAGCACTTGCGTAATATTTATCGCGTTTACTTGTTTCTAATAAATCATTAAATGCCAATTCCGTTTGCGTACTATAATCAACATTTTTTATAATCACAAAATTCATAAAGTCGTTATACTCTGCATCCGATAATTTAAAATCACCAAGCGAATCAATTGATGCATGTTTAGTGCGATAGTACGATGCATAATCGAAGATGACCATTTTATTATAAAGGCTTCTTGCAATATTGCTGGTATCTTTCAACTTCACAAAAACATCGGGATACACGGCACTACCATCGAAAACAGTTCGACCGTTTTTAGTTTTGAATGGTTTAATTAACGAATCAGCTACTTCCTCGAAAGCGGATGTTTCGGAGGATGTATGCGTATAAATTTTTGTTTGCACACAACGACCACTTGCGGTATAATACTTCGCCACTGTTAATTTCATCTGACAATTATAAGTAAGCGGACGTGTTTGCTGTACGAGTCCTTTACCATAACTACGCTGACCAACTACAACTCCACGATCTACATCCTGAAAATTACCTGCGGTGATTTCACTCGCTGATGCCGATGATTTATCAATCAAAACAGCCACACGTGTTTTCGGTGCTATTGGATCTGACTCCCCTTTATAAACATTATTAGACCCTGCAATTCGTCCTTTTTGTGTTACAAGTAATTGACCTCTTTCTGTAAACAAATTCAATATACGAACTGATTCTTCGAGCAATCCTCCACCGTTACCACGCAAATCGAAAACAAGCTGTGTCATATTCGGATTCTTTTGTAATTCAACCAGTGCTTCGCG
>CANGJU010000098.1 GCA_947453935.1 Bacteroidota bacterium
ATTCCCTTGCAACCTTTGCAGCGTAGAACAATGCGCCTTCCGAAAAGCAGAACATCTTCAAACGGTAAAATGGGATATTAAAAATCTGATGATGAATAAAAAGCATCAGTTGTAAAAAAACTACTTACAAGTCTGATGCGTATTCACTCGTTCATGCTTACAGCAATCAGCCTCACCATTTTTCATCACACTGCCTCGGTGAATTAAAAACAAAGCAAGCGCAATGGCAATAACCGGAGAAAGTTTATTGATGGATAATTTCCATTTAGCACCAAATAAATTTTGCGATACAGCCACAATATACATCAAAGGCAGGGTTCCTAATCCAAACATCAGCATGTACAACGCAGCATTCTGAATACCGCCATAACTGATAGCACCCGCCATTGCTAAATAAACAAATCCGCAAGGTAAAATCCCGTTTGCCATTCCAACTACAAACATAGCTGTATACGATTTCTTCTGGATGTAATTTCCAATAACCGATTTTATCTTAAACGACATTTTCACTAAACGGCCATTCACTTTGCTTAGCAATTTATCATTCAGAAATAACACAACCAATATGATCAATATACCCGATAGAATACTTACATCGCTCTGCAAACCTTTTAACTGAAAACTGATTCCGATTAACCCCGCAACCACACCCAACAACATATACATAAGAACACGACCTAATTGATACATCAATCTGCCGAGGTAAAAATGCTTTGCATCACCATCAACAATCGGCAATGATAAAGCAATGGGGCCGCACATACCCAGGCAATGAAAACTACCTAGGAATCCTAATGATAAAGCACTAATCAGATAATAATTCATGTTAAGGCATCATTAATTTTTCTTCTTGTAAATACTCTTTCCCATCGCAACTCCATGCAATAGTTAAACGCCAGTATCCACTTGATAATTTATCGGACGAAACCTGCATTTTACCATTCTCATTTTTAAGCTGTATGGTAAAATCTTTTTGTTTGTTATCGGGACGATAAAATGTCAATTGACCTTTAATAGCACGATTAGCAAAGTCCGATGGAAACATCAAATCAACAGCATTAGAATGAATAGGAGTACATGCAACTAATGCACTTGAAGCATTTTGCATTTTAACAAATTGATTCTCATATTTCACTTCCTGGTCGTAATAATCATCGGCTACCAGTTCTGTATTTTGCTGCGTGCACTTATACACCAGCGTTAGCATACCTACTACAAATAGCAGGTAAACAATTAGTATTTTATATCCCCAGTTCATAAAAGTAGGTTTTAAGGTTTTTTAATTTTAACAGGTCCAATAAAATTGGTTTTAATTTTCTCTAAGACTTTATTGCCTGATCGTAATTCAAGCACGATAGGCATACGTGCAGTAACAATTTCTTTTTGATTTATCATAATAAAAAACTCCCCATCAGCACTTCCTTGTTCATCTAACTTTGTAATTCCATTGCCAATCCATTTAACACTTCCTTTTGGAGAAACCATTCTTATTTCAACAGGCATTTTATCAAATGTTTTATTAATCAAATTCACCGTATATAAATTTGAATAAACAGAATCATTCTGCTGCTGATAAATCATACCAGGAGTACGCAGGATTGTTGATTCAACATCAGAGCGCATAATCAATAAAGAAATAAGTGTTGTTAACAAAAGAAATAATACAAACGAATAGGCTTTTATCCTTCCCGTTATTTTAAACTTAGTTCCATCGGCAATTGCGTTTTCACTCGTATAACGCACTAACCCTTTTGGCTTATTTATTTTATCCATGATTGTATCACAGGCATCAATACAAGCGGTACAGTTCACACATTCTAACTGCGTACCGTTACGGATATCGATACCGGTAGGACAAACATTCACACATTGGTGACAATCGATGCAGTCACCAAATTTTGATTCGCCTGTCTTTGATAATTTCCCTCTTGGTTCACCACGTTTGTAATCGTAAGCAATCACAACAGAATTCTTATCAAGCAATACACCTTGTAAGCGTCCATAAGGACAAACAATTAAACAAGCTTGCTCTCTGAATCGCATATAAACAGCAAAAAACACAAACGTGAATGCAAGAATTGTAAATAGTCCACCTAAATGATTAGAAGGATTATCAAACACAATATGTTTTAATTGATCAATGCCTATGATGTAAGCAAGAAACGTATTCGCTATGATAAATGAAATCAGAAAAAAGATACTTGCTTTTAAAAACCGCTTTCTGAATTTAGCTGCTGATGGAGGTGCATTCTTCAATGCTTTTTGTTGTACAGCATCGCCTTCAATCCAATATTCAATTTTACGAAAAACCATTTCCATAAAAATTGTCTGAGGACAAGCCCATCCACACCAAAGCCTTCCAAACAATGCGGTAAAAACAATAATAAAAACAACAAACGTGAGCATGGCCAACACAAACAAATAAAAATCCTGTGGCCAGAAGGCTATTCCGAATAAAATAAATTTTCGTTCAACAACATTCAACAGCATGAAGGGATGTCCGTTTAATTTTATAAACGGCCCCACAAACATAATAGCTAATAACAAGTAGCTTAGTAAAGTCCTTCTATTATAATAACGACCTTTTGGTTGCTTAGGAAAAATCCAATTACGGTTACCATCTTTGGAAATAGTAGAAATACTATCTCTAAAACTATCAGCTTCGTCGTAAATATCATGATCCATGATGAAAAGATTTATATACTTAATTATTTTAAAGTTTCAGCAGTTGCAGAAACTACCGTTGCAGAATCATTAACTACTGGTGCAGACTCATCAACCCATACATCACCTTGCGCAGGTTTTGCATTTGCAGGATTAGTATTTTGCATAGACAAAATATAACTTGCAACAGCTTGAATAGTCTTAGGTGATAATTGAGTTTTCCAGCTAATCATTCCTTTTAATGGAACTCCGTTGGTGATAGTTTTAAAAACATTTTTTATTCCACCACCATGAATCCAGTTAGCATCTGTTAAGTTAGGACCAACACCACCTTCTAAATTTTGTCCGTGACAAGCAGTACAGTTTTTATTGAAAATATCTTTCCCATCGCTTAATGTAGATGCATCCGCTAGCTGTTTTACATTTTCAGGTGTAATCATATCCGCCATGCTTTCCATTCTTATTTTCTGCGCTTCATCAGCAGCTTTTACAGAAGCAATATATTCCTGTTCTTGACTATCGCCCGTTTTTAAAACATGGAAATGGACTAAATAAATAAGACCCCAAGCGATTGTAAAATAAAATCCCCATTTCCACCAAGGGGGTAAATTATTATCTAATTCACGAATACCATCATAGCTATGATTTAGCATAATGTCAACTTCCTTTTCAACAGGCACTGCTTGTGTTAAAACGGTTCTGTCGAAGCGCGACCAGAATGATTCTGTCTGTACAGGCTTAACAGCTTCTGTTTTAACCTGTACTTTTTGAGGCACCATTCCTCGTGCAATAACTAATAACGTACGTGCCATAACGAAAATGGCAATTAAAAGAATAATCAGAAAAACAGCGATATAATAAAATGTTGGCTGATAGAAGATAGGATCCACACTTTTAAAAATGGTACCATTGGCAGCAACACTAACACTATCCGTTACCGCTTGCGCATTAACTGCTGTTGACATAAACAGCATACCTGCTATAAATCCAATTGAGATAATATTTTTCTTCATGATATTCGAATTAGGCGTTTGTGATTTCGTCATTGCTTAAAGGCAACTTACTTATTTCGTTTAACTCTTCTTTATTTGCTTTCACTACATAAACAATCAATGCAGTAAAAAACACGAAGAATACAAGTAGCGAAAACATTGGGTAGAAACCCACATCTTTAATTTGTTCTAAATATTGTTTAAACATAACCTTGCTTATTTAGTAGTTGAATTTTCTGAAACTTTATTGGCTTTAATATCTACGCCTAATCGCTGTAAGTAAGCAATCATAGCAACCAGCTCTTTATTCGCGTCGATAGGAGCACCGCTCTTATTTAGATCAGCAGCTATTGCATTTGCTTGCTTCATCAAATCGGCATTTGCTTGTTGATCGTATCCTTTTGCATAAGGAACACCGAGTGTAATCATCGCTCTTATTTTAGCAGGAGTTGATGCTGTATCTAAATTATTTTCTGCAAGAAATGCATATGGTGGCATAATAGAACCTGGCGACATTGTGCGTGGATCAATCATGTGATGATAGTGCCATACATTCAAATATTTTCCTCCTACGCGTAGTAAATCTGGACCTGTACGTTTTGATCCCCATTGGAAAGGATGATCATAAACAAACTCACCAGCTTTTGCATATTCACCGTAACGTTCTGTTTCATGTCGGAACGGACGCACCATTTGAGAATGACAGGTGTAACATCCTTCGCGGATATAAATATCACGACCTTGTAATTCAAGCGGCGTATAAGGTTTTACAGAAGCGATAGTTGGAATATTTTCTTTAATCATGAATGTTGGAATCATCTCTACTAATCCACCAATTAAAATCAACACCGTTGCAAACAACATCATCTGAATCGGTCTTCTTTCAATCCAACGATGCCAATGACCGCTTGCAGGAAGAGGAACACTTTCTAATGCAGGAGCTTCTGCTGGTTCATCAGCTAATAAAGTTCCTGTCTTCATTGTCATAACTAAGTTATAAACCATCGTTAATGCACCAGCTAAATACAAGGTACCACCAACAGCGCGCAGCTTATACATCGGTATTAACTTCGTTACTGTTTCTAAGAAGTTCGGATATTTTAATAAACCATCTTCTGTAAATTGTTGCCACATCATGTATTGTTCAAAGCCTGCCCAATACATCGGAATAGCATAGAATAATATTCCTAATGTTGCTAACCAGAAATGGTAGCTTGCTAATTTATTCGAGTATAAATTTGTTTGATAGATGCGTGGTATTAACCAATACAAAATCCCGAAGGTTAACATACCATTCCAGCCTAATCCACCAATGTGAACGTGCGCAATGGTCCAATCTGTAAAGTGTGAAATTGCATTCACTGATTTTAACGATAACATCGGACCTTCGAATGTTGCCATACCGTAAGCAGTAATTGCAACTACCATAAATTTCAACACAACACTCTCACGAACACGATCCCATGCACCACGTAATGTAAGTAAACCGTTAATCATACCACCCCAGCTTGGAGCAATTAACATGATAGAGAAAACAGTTCCTAATGATTGTGCCCAATCAGGTAATGCAGTATATAATAAGTGATGTGGACCAGCCCAGATATAAATAAAGATTAAGGCCCAGAAGTGAATGATGGATAAACGATAAGAATAAACAGGACGATTAGCAGCTTTCGGAACGAAATAATACATCAAACCTAAATATGGCGTAGTTAAGAAAAAAGCCACTGCATTATGTCCGTACCACCATTGCACCAATGCATCTTGCACACCTGCATATACTGGGTAACTCTTTAAAATACTAACTGGAATTTCAATACTGTTTACAATATGTAAAACTGCAACGGTAACAACAGTCGCAATGTAAAACCAGATAGCAACATATAAATGTCGTTCGCGACGTTTGATAATAGTACCAAACATATTTATTGCAAACACCACCCATGTAAGTGTGATTAAAATATCAATTGGCCATTCTAATTCAGCATATTCTTTACCTGTGGTATGTCCTGTAATTAATGTTAACGCAGCAAGAACAATAATGGATTGCCACATCCAGAAATGCATTTTTCCTAACAGATCGCTGAATAATCTCGCCTTTGTTAAACGTTGTAATGAATAATACAATCCCATAAAAATTCCATTACCTACAAAGGCAAAAATGATAGCATTGGTATGAATAGGTCGTATGCGACCAAATGTTACATACTCGACGGCATTTAAACCAGGAAATGGAATTTGCAGCGCTGCAATTAATCCAACTAACATTCCTACAATTCCCCAAATGATGGTAGCAATTGCAAAATTTCTAACAATGCGATTGTCGTAATTATACTTCTCAATTATCATAATGATTGTTTTTTGATTTTTCGTTTGATGTTATTTCATTGTCCATTAATATTCGTACAGCGGGAGAAGTATCATCATCAAACTGTCCTGTTTTTACCGACCAGAAAAATGCAATCAGAAATCCGATAGCAACGGTTAAACTGGCAATGATTAAAAGAATGATTACTTTCATAACGAGAGCAAATCTATTTCGCAACGAGATACATTTAAATGACTGCCATTAGCGTCAATCATGATAATTGTCAACCTATTTTGACAACCCTAATTGACTTGCTTTAAATGAACTTGCTAGCACTGTATATATAACAAGACTACTTGTGCTAATAGGCATTAAGATCGCTGCAATTACAGGAGAAAGCGTGCCTTGTACAGCGAACCATAAGCCTAAAAAATTATAAACAAGTGATATAATAAAACTGATGATGATAATTCTATTCGCCGACTTTGCAAGG
>CANGJU010000099.1 GCA_947453935.1 Bacteroidota bacterium
AAATTATCAAACTGATATGTTCTTGCATCCCTATTAAAGGTCATATAGCCCAAATCAATAATTGATACTCCGAATTTAAAATCATACGGCTTTTCTTCATTATTGGCGCATGGCTTATAAAAATTCGAGTTGCGATTTCTGATGTATTGTAATCCTGCATTTATCCCCCACCCTTTACCTCTTTTTGAAAGAATACTTGATAATTGAAATTCATTCTCCTCGGGTACTGAATGTCCGTAATCCATATTGATATTTTGCACAATCAGCAATGAATCGGCAGCGGAATTATAAGTTACTGCATTCAGATTTACATAACCCGCTTCAAATCCACGGTTATTCTTACCCGTTAGTCCGAAGGTTAGATAATTAGTCCCATCATCAACAGCCAATGCGCCAACAGTAATTGCAGTTTCCTGCCACGAGATCATACCTAACTTTACATTACCCCCTTCGAAAAAATAGGTTTGTAGCGGATCATATTCAAATCCTTCGTTGGCAAACTTTGCAAGATGCCAGGGGACATCTACTATACTATATCCTCCTCTCAAAGAAGTTGAAAAAGCAATTCCATATTTTTTTTGTGAATACAAAAAAGCTGGTGCCTTGAAAAAAGTAGAACCAAACGACCATTTATCAGATGTGGTATATCGGTCGGCTGTAGGTTCTCCATCCGATTTACTCAATGGTAATGCACCTTTACCTTTTTTCAAATAAATATAATTGTTGGCGGCATTCGCATCAAACGAAAACAAATGTAACTCCCAATTAAATGGCTCACCTACAACAGAGGCGGGGTTCATTGTTAAGCCCATTTGGCCAGCATAATTACTATTCGCACTGCCCCATAACTCTTGTGCTTGTAAAGTAGAACAAAAACACAAAAACATCGCTAAAACAATCTTACGAATTGCCTTAGAATAAAAGGACATTTTTTTTATTTCAACTCTGGTATTCATTAAAAGCTATAACTCCCCAAAAAAGAGAATATTGCTTTAACGATTTAAGAGCTAAAAAGTTCCGAATAATCAGACAAACATTTTACCTGGATTCAGAATATTATTGGGGTCAAATAATCGTTTGATTCCCTTCTGAATTTCAATCTGCGTTGAGTTAAATGCTATATCCATATATCCCTTCTGAACGTAGCCAATTCCATGCTCTCCGCTGATGGTTCCTTTGAGTTCTACACACAACTTAAATATCTCACGTATACCATGTGGGACTTTATTATGCCAGTCATCATCACTCATCTCATCCTTTAAAATATTCACGTGCAAATTTCCATCACCTGCATGTCCGTAGCAAACCGAACGAAAGCCATATTTTTTACCAATAGCCTTTACTCCTGATAAAAGTTTAGGTAATTCTGCGCGAGGCACAACTGTATCTTCTTCTTTGTAAACAGAATGTGATTTTACTGCTTCTCCTGCTGCGCGACGCATTTTCCAAAGTTCATTTTTTTGTGCTGCTGTATCAGCAAACAAAACTTCATCACATTCGAATTGATACATTAACTCCGTTATCTGCTCACATTCGTTAAATAAAACATCCACATCTTTACCATCTACTTCAATCAGCAGATGTGCTTTATGTTCATCTTTCACAGGAATTTTCACATCTACAAACTGCATCACATAATCAATCGCATCTCGCTCCATAAACTCCATAGCAGAAGGAATAAAACCTGCTCTAAAAACTGCACTCACCGCTTCGCATGCTTTTTCCGGTGAATAAAAAGGAACGAGCATCAATAAGTTTTGCGTTGGCAATGGAATCAAACGAAAAACAATCTTAGTAACAATACCTAATGTACCTTCACTTCCAATCATCAGCTGCGTTAAATTATATCCTGTGGAATTCTTTAACACATTAGCTCCTGTCCAGATTATTTCTCCATTCGGTAAAACGACTTCACAATTCAAAATATAATCTTTGGTAGTACCATATTTTACCGCTCTCGGGCCACCAGCATTCTCTGCTAAATTACCTCCTAAAAAACAACTACCGCGTGAAGCAGGATCAGGCGGATAAAATAATCCTTTTGCTTCTACTGCATCTCTGAAAACCTGATTAATCACACCAGGCTCGACGGTAGCCTGTAAATTCCGTTCATCAATTTCAAGAATCATATTGAACTTTTCCATCGACAAAAGAATACCGCCATGCACTGGTAATGCACCACCACTTAATCCTGTTCCAGCACCTCGAGGAGTAACAGGAATCTGCTCTGCATTGGCAATGCGCATTATCTCAGCGATCTGATTTACCGTTGTAGGCTTGACAACAACAGCAGGTAAAAATTTAAGATCTTCCGTTTCGTCGTGAGAATAATTTTGAAGTTGCTCAGCATCCGTAAAAACATATTCTATCCCACATATATCCGTGAGCGATTGAAGTATTTCAGAAGTTATACTTGCGTACATTTTGATTGATTTAATAACAAATTTAACTTTAAAAAAAGTTCTATTTTCATAATTACGAAACAAGTAATCAACCGACTTATTAATCAAAAAGCAGTAAGTTTGCGCCAATGGCTACGAAGAAGAAATTTTACGTTGTTTGGGAAGGAAGAACTCCCGGTGTTTATAGCAGCTGGGATACCTGTAAAAAAAATATTGAAGGGTTTGCTGCAGCCAAATACAAGTCATTTACTAGCAAAGCAGAAGCTGATGCCGCATTTAAGAGCCATTATTCAAACCATATTTCAGCCTTTTCAAAGGGGACAAAAAAGACTTTAAAAATATCTCATCCACCAACGCACAACCCTATTCGAGATAGCATTTCGGTAGATGCAGCCTGCAGTGGTAATCCAGGTAAAATGGAATACAAAGGTGTTGATACAACTACGAAAACTGAATTGTTTTTAATGGGTCCTTATGCCGATGGGACGAATAACATAGGGGAATTTCTAGCCCTTGTGCATGCATTAGCATATCTGAAAAAATGCGAGTTGCCCAATAAAACTATTTATAGCGATAGTAAGATTGCCATTGGTTGGGTAAAAAAGAAAAAGTGCGGAACCAAACTAGTCGAGACCTCGAAAAATGCTATACTCTTTGAATTGATTGACAGAGCTGAAACATGGCTGCAAAACAATACCTATAAAAATCCAATTCACAAATGGGAGACTGAAATCTGGGGTGAAAATCCCGCAGATTTTGGACGAAAGTAAATCACAATTTTTATTCTGATAAAGATTAATTTAGGTCACGCTACTAACTACTTTGTTAATAATTAATTATTGCAGTTTACGTTTTTCTCTCTGAAAAATATTCAGATTATTTCAAACATTGTTTATAAAAGCAATTTAATATTTGAGCTTGAATCGTTAATTTTGTCCAAATCTGAACTCTATGAAATACGCTCCCAAATTACCTGCTGTTTTAGTTTTAGCTGATGGAACTGTTTTTAAAGGTATGGCCGCCGGGGCTGTTGGAGTAGCAACTGGAGAGCTATGTTTTAATACCGGAATGACGGGCTATCAGGAAATTTTTACTGACCCTTCTTACACAGGACAAATAATGGTGATGGCCAGTGTCCATATCGGTAATTACGGAATAAAAAATAGCGAGTCAGAATCAGACGGAATTAAAATCGCCGGCCTAATCTGCAGAAACTTAAGTCAGATACCTTCAAGAAAAGAAGCTGACCAATCGATACAAGAATTTTTAGCGACCAAAAATTTAGTTGTTATAACGGATGTGGATACCCGCGCAATTGTAAAACACATACGCGAAAAGGGTGCAATGAACGCAATTATCAGCACCGCTACTCAAAACATTGACGAATTAACACAAATGCTGAAAGATGTTCCACCGATGGAAGGACTGGAATTATCATCTAAAGTATCAACTCAAAAAATAGTTGATTACAATGCGGGTGGCGATTATAAAGTAGCCTTACTTGATGCGGGAGTTAAATTAAATATTGTTCGATTATTAGCGGATAGAGGTTGTCATGTGCGCGTATTCCCTTACCCTACTACGTTTGATGAAATCATGCAATGGGAACCTGATGGTTTTATGTTAAGTAATGGTCCAGGAGATCCTGGTGCTATGCCTGATACCGTTGGAAAAGTAAAAGCGATGCTAGCTACTAATTTACCTGTTTTTGGTATTTGCCTAGGTCACCAGTTATTAGCAGAAGCTTGTGGTATCAGAACCTTTAAAATGCATCATGGTCATAGAGGAATTAATCACCCAGTTAAAAATATCATTACAGGTCGTTGTGAAATTACTTCACAAAATCATGGATTTGCAGTGATGCCGGAAGACGTAGAAAAATCAGACATTGTTGAAATAACGCATGTCAATTTAAATGACAATAGCATTGAAGGAATCAGAGTGAAAGATAAAGCTGCTTTTTCTGTTCAGTATCATCCTGAAGCTGCTCCTGGTCCGCATGACTCAGAATATTTATTCGACGATTTTGTAGCCAATATAAAAGAGTCAATTAAGAATAAAGTAACAGCATAAAAAAAGAGCCGCAATTTGCGGCTCTTTAAGCAAAAAACTATAATGTTTTCAAAATAGAGTCGAGCTCTGTTTTTGTTTTCCCCAATTTGACTTGGAGTTTATCAAACATTACATTCTGTTTCCCTTCTTCATACTGAAGATCAGTATCTGTTAAAGCAGGGAATTTTCTTTTAAGCTTAGCTTTAAGCTCTGTCCATTTTGCTCTTGTCGCAATAGGACTGTCAATTAATTCATCCATGGTCTTAAGATTTAACCCGATATCTGCGGGTACATAGTAATAAAAACTATTACTAATCAAAGGTGGGCAGAATCAGATGCAAATACATTATATAAAAGAAAATCTGATTTATACGATTCACACATCCTCTAAATTTAAACGTGAACGATTATGCATTGCTTTAAATGCACTGGGTGATTGTCCTGTAATTTTCTTAAACTGATTTGACAAGTGCGCTACACTACTATAATGCATTCTAAAAGCAATCTCTGTTAGATTTAACTCGTCATACATGATTAACTCTTTTATCTTTTCTATCTTATGTTGTAAAACAAAATGCTCGAGTGTGCGTCCTTCTGTTTCTGAAAAAAGATTTGATAAATAGGTATAATCGTAATTTAATTTTTCTGATAAATAATAGGAAAATTTTGTCTTAGGAAATTCATCCAGATAATGCACCATCTCAACTACAACATTTTTTATGCGCTCAATTAAAATCGATTTTTTATCATCTAAAACATCAAGTCCAGCATCATGAAGTACTTCTTTTAAATGATTTAGTTGATTTGTTGTTAAATTATCCAAACAAACCACTTCGCCCAACTTTACATTACAATCGGTATAACCCATTTTTTCTAATTCGCTCCTAACGAACATCGTACAGCGAATACTAACCATATGTTTTATATACAACTTCATATAATGAAAATTAAGAGTCCAAATAATATTGAAATAAATATTGCACTTATTACTTATGCGATATTAGCACATCGGCAAACGGAATGCATAACCATTAACCAAATATATTTCTTTACAAATCATGAATTATATCATAAATATTAGAAATTAATTTGCTTACAGCTTTATCATCCGTACGCTAAAAGCATCACTTATAAAATCGAGTTTGCTTTTTTCACTATAAACCCAATTGTTTTTGTAATAAGCACGTTGATGACAGCGCCAGCACCAGCGAGCCATTGAAAAATCATACTGACTACCATCAGGTTTAATAAAATTAGAATAATCTTTATAGCGCCATGAGTGGCCGATCACATTACACGTTTTAATTGCTGCGACATGCAATGTATGGTTGAAAATAGCTGATACATTCATAAGAAAAGGAATTAAGTTTAGAATTAGATTTACATTTCATATCCACTTTTTATGACGGTTAATATCATTTTAAAGCGGTGATTAGGACTTACAAAACTCGAAACATGCGCAGGAATAACGATAGACTCTCCTGTAAACAATACAAACTTCTTACCTCCTATTATTAGCTCAGCCTGGCCATCAATAATTTGAGCATAAGTATCAAATGCACTTGTTCTTTCAGACAACCCTTCGCCATCATCAACCGACATAACAGTTACAGACCCTGTTGTTTTTTTTAGAATAGTTTTTATCACCACTGAATTCGGGATATACTCAATAAGTTCGACGGTAATTAAGGCTTTCGATTTTTCAACTTCTGAATTATCCATAACAAATAGTTTTTAAAAAAAGGGTGAGAAAACTCTCACCCTTAAAATGAGAATATATAAATTACATATCAACGAATTATCAGTCTGGCTGAATTGCAAACGACAACAAAATAAAAAAGACCGGGGGCGATAATTCGTTAATTATGATATTCCAAAAGTGAGCAACCCCAACCTTAAACACGTTACAATAAAACAAACAAGTGTTACACAATTCGCAGATTCTAAAAATTTAATTTAAGAA
>CANGJU010000100.1 GCA_947453935.1 Bacteroidota bacterium
ATTCATGGAATTCTATCGTATGCGAAAGCCGGAAAGATTAAATGCGAATCAAAAGTTATTGATCTAAATTATTTACTGAATGAAATTATTGATAGCCTAAATCCACCGAGCTTCTTTCAAATACATGTACAAGAGAACTTGCCATTCATTGAAACAGAACAAACAAAATTGTTTCAGGTTTTTAGTAATCTAATCAGTAATGCTATCAAATACAACGATAAAGTAGTAGGTAATGTAAAAGTATCCTTCTACGAAAAAGAAGGTGTTTGTCAATTTTCTATTGAAGATAACGGACCTGGAATTGAAAAAGAATATCACAGTCGTGTATTCATGATTTTCCAAACATTATCGGCAAGAGATGAATTTGAAAGTACTGGAATAGGATTATCCATTGTTAAAAAAATTGTTGAAGAACAAGGCGGAAAAATATGGATTGAATCAGAGAAAAACAAATTCACCCGATTCAATTTCTCATGGCCATCAAAAGTTATTATTAAAAAATCAATTTTAGCATGAGTCCAATAGAAGAAAAATTATTAAACATCTTACTCGTAGAAGATGACAGCGTGGATGTGATGAATGTTCAAAGAGCATTTGTAAAAAACAATATTACAAATCCACTGCACATTGCTTTTAATGGAGTTGAAGCATTAAACATGTTACGTGGTAGCAATGGTAAGCCCAAACTTAATCCATCGCCACGAATTATTTTACTTGACATTAACATGCCTAAAATGAACGGACTTGAATTTTTAAGAGAACTTCGAAATGATGAAGACCTTAAAAGTGTAAGTGTCTTTGTTATGACTACAAGCAATGATGACCAGGATAAAATTGAAGCTTACAACTTAAACGTTGCAGGGTATATTTTAAAACCCTTATCGTTTGAAAAATTTGTTAATGCTGTAGCTGTACTAAATAGCTATTGGAAACTATGCGAGCAGCCAATGCTAATGATGTAATTATGGAACAGAAAACACTTGACATTTTAATAGTAGACGATAATCAACAAGATTGTCTTTTCTTGCAAAAGGTAATTACATCTACTAATTTACCTACGCATGTAATTATAGCAAATACAATTGCAGAAGCGATTGGTTTATGCAATAATCATAATTTCGATTGTATATTTCTTGATTACAACCTACCACACTTAAACGGGCATGATTTCTTAACTGCCCATGCATTAAAAAGAGGAAAGGCAAACATTGTAGTTGTTTCATCAGAAGAGTCAGTTGAACTGGCTGTGGAATGTATGAAACTGGGTGCTTGTGACTTTATCAATAAGTCGAAAGTGACAAAAGCTACAATTGAAAATACGTTAAACTATATCGTTAAATTAAATAAGATTCAAACGTTTTCTGCCATAACAGAAAAGTCATTAATTGAATCAGAGCTAAGATTAAATAATATCATCAGTAAATCGCCTATCATTCTATTCAACATCAACAACAATAAAGTAATTACTTTATTTAAGGGAAAAGGAATTGAACGATTAAAAATTAAAAATGATAGTGTAATTGGAAGAAAGCTCGATCAGGTTACAGATGCTACTCCAATAAAAGAAAAAGATTATCAAGAAGCATTTGCAGGAACAAACTTTCAATTTACAGTTGAAGTTGAAAACAGCTATTTTGATGTAACCTATATTCCTGTTTATAACGACGACAAATCCATTATTAATATGATGGGGGTTGCCATCGATGTGACGGATTACAAAAACAGCGAAGAAGAATTAAAAAATAAAATTCTTAAAACCGGACAATCGGCAAAAAGCAAAGAAGAATTCCTTGCGAATATCAGTCATGAAATCAGAACACCAATACATGGAATAATAAGTTTATCACAATTCTTAAATAGTACTGCTTTAAACAACGAACAAAATAAATACTTAGAATTAATTCGAAAATCTGCCAATACATTATTGGTGATTGTAAATGATATTCTAGACCTATCGAAAATAGATGCAGGGCATATGACATTTGAAGATATCGACTTTAACAGTAGAGATATCATTCAATCAAGTATTGCGGCCTTTATTCCTAAATCTAACGAGAAAGGTATTTATATTAAAACAACAATCAACAACAATGTACCTGAGTGTATAAAGGGTGATCCTGTACGTTTGACCCAAATAGTAAATAACATTTTAGGTAATGCGGTTAAGTTTACCAACCTTGGCGGAATTGACATCTCTGTAGATTGTTATAATCGCAGCAGTAAATATGTCATGCTCGAAATAAGAATTAAAGACACTGGCATTGGTATTCCAGCACATAAAATAAAAACAATCTTCAACACCTTCAGTCAGGCAAGCCTTGATATCACTCGTAAATACGGTGGAACAGGTCTTGGTTTAAATATCACAAAGCAACTTGTAGAAAAACAAAACGGTAGCATCTATGTAGATTCTGCTCTTGATAAAGGAACCTTATTTACGATTAAAATTCCTTATAAAATTTCTGAAATCACATCAACTCAAGTTATAAATGATAGTAAAGCGAATGATGGTGTTCCAGTGAAAATAAAAGTGTTAGTTGCAGAGGACCATGATATCAACCGATTTATTATTGAAAAAATATTGAAGGATTGGAATTACGAATACGATTTTGCGATGAACGGAGAAGATGCGGTTGCGTATGCGGGCAAGAAAAAATATGATTTGATATTAATGGATATTGAGATGCCAGATATTGATGGTTACAAAGCAACGTCATTAATTAGAAATTCAAATGGCATTAATTCGATTACACCTATTATAGCTATTACTGGTCATGCAATGAATGGTGAAAGAGAAAAATGCATTGCTTCGGGTATGAATGATTATATCTCAAAACCGTTTAAAACTGCCGAATTACAACAACTTATTCAAAAACTCATCGTAGAAGTCACTTACGAATCAAATTTAAAGGAGGGTCAATCAATGCAAAGTACTACAAGCAATCGTTTTACTGACATGCACTTTCTGAAAGAGCTATCAGATAATAACGATCAATTTTACAAAGACTTCCTTATTATGTTCTTAACGAACACCCCTATCGCAATTAATGCTATCAAAAATGCGTTTGTTACCAACGACTGGGAGAATTTGAAGTTGGCAGCTCATAAAGTAAAGCCTTCATTTAACTATGTTGGACTAAAAGAATTAAATGCATTAGCAGCTAAAATTGAGAGTCAGGCCAAAGAAAAAAATCCGGAGAATATTCCTGCGATGATTACTCGTATAGAAGAAGTAATGGTTTTTGCCATTAAAGAATTAGAATCAGAATTAAACACCATTATCCATTAAAATGAATACGAAAGTTTTTATCATTGAAGACGACCCTATTGTTACATCTGTCATCAGACAATCTTTAATTGTCAATTCTAATTGTGAGATTTTCACATTTGACAATGCACAAGATTCGTTAAATAATTTACATCTAAATCCTGATATTGTAATACTCGATTATAATCTACCGGACGAGGATGGATTTTCTGTAATGGCAAAAATTAAATCCTATTCACAAACAATTCAGGTTATCATTTGCTCAGGACAAGAAAAGGCAGATGTTGTTTTAAAGTGTTTGAATAACGGAGCTAACGGATATGTATTTAAAGATGAAATGATGATTGAATACATCAGAAAAAGTGTAAACACGTTAGCTGAAAATTCAACATTACGTAAAGAAGTAGAACTATTAAAAGATCAGATTATCGATCGTAATAAATATTCAAATATCATTGGCAACAGTAAAGAAGTTTTAAAAGTTCTTCGTCTCATTCAAAAAGTAGAGAAGAATAACATGACCGTATTAGTTACTGGTCAGAGTGGAACTGGAAAAGAACTTGTTGCAAAAGCCCTTCACTACAATTCAAATCGTTCTCGTAAGCCTTTTGTAATTGTAAACATGGGAGCTATTCCTACCGATCTTGTAGAGAGTGAATTATTCGGTCATGAAAAAGGCGCCTTCACCGATGCACGTGAAAAACGTATTGGTAAATTTGAAGAAGCTGATGGCGGCACTATCTTCTTAGATGAGATTGGAGAAATGGATTTAAGTCTTCAAACAAAATTACTTCGTGTACTTCAAGAAAAAGAAGTTACGCGTATTGGTAGTAATAAAATTATGAAACTGGATTTCCGCTTAATTGCTGCAACGAATAAAAACATGTTGCACGAAGTGAAAGAAGGAAGATTCAGAGAAGATTTGTTTTACCGACTACAAGGATTTTTAATTCACCTTCCGCCATTAAAAGAGCGAGGCGATGATATTATTCTATTAGGTAAAAGTTTCTTAAACGATTTCTGTAAAGAAAACAGAATGCCGCAAGTAACATTATCAAAAGACGCTTGTAGTTTTATGTTGGATTATGATTGGCCAGGGAATATTCGTGAATTGAAAGCAGTCATTGAAAGAGCAGCGTTGATGGCTGAAAATGATATTATCTCAGTAGAAGACTTAACCTTTGTAAGCGCTTAATATGAAACTAAGAAATAGGCAACGACAGAATTTACGAACGAGGCAAATTGTTCGCTATATCTCCTATTTCACATTAGCATTGGGAATATTGCGAATAATCGTAATGGCGACCAATTACTTTTTATCAACGGAAAACTCGCATGGTAAGAATCCAACGATTATCGAAAACGACATCATTAATAATGGCGAGGTAATTACCAACTTCAAATGGGAAGATAGCAATGAAAATAAATCAATTTCATTTGAGGATATTCAAAGTATTTCGAAGGATGCACATTACGTTGCAGCATCAAATAGTTTTAGCGGATTAGCGGCAGGTAAAAATGGAAACGACATTTCTATTGTTATAAAAGAAAATGAATTATTGAATGCTGATGGACTTGATTTCTCCATCGACTTTAATAAGCTTGAAACAGACGGACAATTTTTTAGTCGCGGAAAAGAATTTGAATTTGGATTTGATAAGAATGGTATCAACATTAATTATACACTTACTGGTCCTAATGGAAAAAGCTATGCAGTTAAAGAAGCTATTGCTTATGAACTAACAGAAAACACAATTTATAATTGTCGCTTTTTATACACCCCACAAACAGGAAAAGGAGAAGTATTTATTAATAAAATATTGATTTGGTCTAATCAGGCAGCTCCCAATTGTCGCTTAACGTGGAATGGTAAAAGTAATCTCGTAATCGGAAGTAACATCAATGGTAATAAAACAGATAAACCTGTAATTAATAATATTATCATCAAGAAAACAGGCAAGTCGAATTTTTCGCCAATGGACTTACTAGGATTTACGGCAGATTTGAAAGGAAAGGAAGTCGCAATACAGTGGTTCACAGCCAAAGAAAACGGAACCGATTATTTTAAAATTGAACGTAGCTTCGATACGAAAGAATATCAAGAAGTAGGAAGAATCAAAGCAGCAGGAATTTCGATTGGATTGAAGACCTATTCGCTTATTGACTCTAATCCAAATCCCGGAGTAAATTATTATCGTATCGGGTTAAATAACAATACGAGCAAATCAATTTGGTTGCCCGTAATTGCTATCCGAATAAAGCCAGGAGTATTACAACAAAACAGCTCCAGTTCAAATTAATTAGATTTATCATCATAATTTATCAATCCCTTGAGTAATATCCAAGGGATTTTTTACTTTTATAAGATAATACTAGAACTATGGCTATAATAGACGAATTCAAAGCTTTTGCTTTAAAAGGAAATCTGATTGATTTTGCAGTGGGTGTGGTTGTTGGCGGAGGGTTTACGAAAATCACGTCAACATTTATTGATGGAATAGTAATGCCTTTGATTGGGAAGATTGTTGGAGGCCAAGATTTTTCTGAGCTGAAATATAAAATTCAAGATGGCTCGAAAGACGTTTTGGATGCTTCAGGAAATATTATCACGAAAGCAGTTCCGGAAGTTTATATTCGCTACGGTGAATTTATGAGTGCAGTCATCGATTTTTTCATGGTTGCCCTTGTGATGTTTTTTGTTGTGAAAGCAATGAATAAACTACGTAAGAAAGCAGAAGAAGAAACTGTGATTGTAAAACCTAATCAGGAAATACTATTAGAAGAAATAAGAGATTTACTAAAAAACAAATAACATGAATAAATACTTCACACTACTTACCTTTTTCGTGCTTTCTGCTCTATCAGGTATTTCTCAAACTACTAACGATACTATCTGGAAAAAAGGATTGTTTGTATCGGCTAATATTAATCAGGTAAGTTTTTCAAACTGGGCTGCCGGAGGAGAAAATTCCGTAGCCATCAATGGATTTTTAAATAGCTATGCGAACTATAAAAAAGATAATGTTATA
>CANGJU010000101.1 GCA_947453935.1 Bacteroidota bacterium
CAAATTCATGAAGACTTGTTCGAGTTTTATTTTTTCTGTTTTTAGAAGTGGGAAATTATCGTTGATATGAAGAATGCTATTTTCAGAAACACCCAATAAATCGAATGATTCTTTAATTAACAAATTGGTATCTACTATCGACAATTCACCTTCTTTCTTTGTTAGTTTGGTGTATTCTAAAATACCATCAATTAGCCCTTCCATTCTAACTACTCGACCTTTGATTACCTCAAAATGGGGCTTGATAGTATCTGGTATATTATCACCCATATCTTCTTCAATCCATCCAGTGAGATTTCCAATAGCACGCAAGGGAGCTTTTAAATCATGTGAAACTACGTAGGCAAACTTATCAAGTTCTTTAATGGATTTTTCAAGACTGTTATTGTATTGAATCATTTTTTCTTCAGCAATTTTTCGAGGTGTTATATCACTCTCGATAAAAATAAACTGCTTGGCATTTGTTTCATCTTCATCTATAGGAGTCATTGTTATCTGCGACCAAAACGATTTACCATTCTTTTTATAACGTAAAAGTTCGCCTGAAAAAGAAACAGAATCTTGAATTGCTGCATTAATTTCTTTTAGTGTATTCGCATCTGTATTTTTTCCAGAAAAAAACAGCAGTACATTATTCCCTGTAGCTTCCTCTAGATTAAAATTCGACAAACGAATAAAACCATCATTCACCCATGTAATATTTCCATTCTCATCTGTAATGATGATACTATTATCAGCTTTACTTGCAACAATGGAAAGCTTATTAAGCTCCTTGTTTTTCAATTTAAGTTCTTCTGTTTGTTGGGTTATACGCTCAATTACTTCATTCTTTCCCGACTCTAGATAACTCATTTGCACACCCAGAATTAAAAAGGCAAAAATACTTGTCACTATGAAGTCAATATTTATGTAATGAGGAGAATCGCCAATAAGATCAAAAGAGGTAATGCTTGTATATTCAGATATAAAATAAAAATAGATCGCATTTAATACGACAATAGCAAAAAATATTCTTCCGAATTTATTACCCAAAAGCATAAAAACCATAAGTATGATCGGCGCATAATATAAGGCCGCTGAAGCTCTTATTCCACCAGCAACGTACATATTAATGTGAATAATAAATGTTGAAGTAATACTTAATACCAGATAGGCAATTTTTGCCCTTTTATGAAAAGGCAAAAGCACCATATTTGAGATGAAAACAAGGCCCATTAATAGCGTTAAATAAACAACAGGATGGGCTAATGAATACACCGTCAAACTCTGAAGAATGAAAATAAAGCAGGAAATAGCCCCAACTATAGAAGTCGCCCTAAACAAATTATATCGCTGCTTCTTGATGAGCTGATCTTCAGGAATTGCGCGATAAAACCTATCTTGTACAAGGTTTTGTAGATTCATAATTACCTTAACATTTTTAACTTTAGATAGCTGATAACTTCTAAAGTTTGCGTTTTACGATTGTGAAAGTAATATGTTACTTTTGAAAAAAACAATATTATGGCGGATAAAAAATTCCATTTACTACACATCGAGGATGATTCAGTTGATAAAATGGTTGTTGAGCGTGTTCTAAAGAAGACCGATATTGTAGGTTCATTGCATCATGCCTTTGATGGAGAAGATGCCTTGAATAAGCTTATAGGAAGCAATGGGGAAGATCGTTTGCAACCCTTTCCTCAGATAGTATTGTTGGATATCAATATGCCTAAAATGAACGGCATTGAGTTTTTAAAAGAGATCAGAAATAATCCCGACCTTAAACACTTATCGGTTTTTATGGTAACTACCTCAAGCGACGAATCGGATATAAAAGATTCTTACGAGCACAATGTTGCGGGGTATATTCTCAAGCCTGTTGACTTATCTGAATTTGAAGGAACATTTAGATTAATCACTGAATATTGGAAGCTTTGTGAGTTCCCAGCTTCTGCTAATTAATTTTCGGTTAGTTTAAAATAGCGATTGATTTCTTTAAAGCTGGAACCACACTCTGCAAGCACTTCAGGTAAAAGTTGAGAGATGGTATTTAATAAATTGTAAATATCCTCTTTTGTTAAATGGCGAGTGATCGCGATACGTATTCCTGTGTTGTTATATGACACACTCGGATAAACACAAAGACTTGTATACAAGCCGCTATTCATTAATCGCGTTACTAAATTATAACCCACTTGTGGTTTGCCTAATGCAATGAAACGAACAGGGGTAGCAGTTTCAGAATGCAACGGCACATTGAGTGCTTTTGCAGTTTCGTTAAAGTAGTCGATTTTTTCTTTCAACTCGTCTTGCATTTTTACAATATCGTTTGATAAATGTAATTCTGCTGAAGCTTTGATAGCACCAAGAATTGGCGGTGCTAGTTGAGTAGAAAAAATAAACGTGCGACCATAATCATGAACACGATGATAGTTTGTTTTCTCAGGAAAAGCAAGCACCCCACCAGAAGCACCAAATCCTTTTGCTAACGACGTAGTGAAATACATTTTAGGGTGGTAGCTCAATTTGGAAAACACATAACCTGCTCCATTTTCTCCCGACCAGCTCATACCATGTGCATCATCAATGTATAAGTAAAACTGATCATACTTATCCAATAGATTCTTCAGTTCATCTAACGGAGCCGCATCACCAAACATGGAATAAACACCATCTGCCATATACCAGATTTTTTCATGCGTTTTGGAGAGCTCAATAATCTTCTCTTCTAATAAATCCATTCTATTATGACGAACACGATCAATAGTCACTTTGCGTTCATGCAACAACATCACAGCTTCCTGTACTGTAGCGTGCACACTAATATCCATAACTACTGCATCATTATCGCCTACCAGAATTGGAATATTTGAAATATGTCCGAGTGATGTTGTTTGAGAAAGCGCAACCGGCATTTTAAAAATTTCAGAGAGCATTCTTTCAACATCGCTGTATAATGTCATTGAAAGATATGAACGAGATGAAGCGAATTGAGTTCCGTAACGAGTAGTTGCATCAACAGAACCTTTTATCAATCGTTTATCTAATTCCAATCCTAAATAGCTACATGAGGTATAATTAACCATGCGCTTTCCATTTACAATAACTGTCCTACCATCCATCTCCGTATCTTCTGTATTTTGAAGAATGATCCCGAGTGACTTTCCAGTATCCGCAATCTGATCTAAAAGCTCCAGCATTTGCTGCTGTTTGGACTTCAACTTATTCTTTACCGTCATAAAATTTCTCAATTAGCCACTAATACAATTTCACTGCAAAGTAATAATATTGAACAAGCATAAATTTGCTCAATTAAAGGTCTTATTAACGGGAGCGTGTTAATTCAAATAAAAATGCCCTCTCGTTTAGAAAGGGCATCTACATTAGATAGTTCATAAGTTAGTTTTTTGCTGATACTGCTGGTAGTTGTAAGTCGTAATCTCCTTCTTTTAAATCGCCTTTTTGAATTTGAATTTTATCTGAGATTACTAAATCAGATGAAAGGGTTAATGCCAATCCGGTTTTTTCTTTGTTTAAAACAAGGCAACGAATTGTTTTATCATTTGGAGTAGTTGAAAACACTCCTGTTTCTTGTGGTTGCGATTGTGTATAATAAACATAAGTGGCCCCAGAGCTGTAGTAGCGTTCTGCTGTACGTATATTTCCTTTTTGACCTTTTGATGCAAGTCCTTGCGGATGACCAATACCAATTATACTTTGATCTGACAGATGAAATTCACCTTCACCATATATAACTGCATTTCCACACATGATTGATGCATTTGGTTCAACTGTTAATTTATGTCCCGCAGTAATATCTCCCATCGTTTCCGACTTAATTTGAAGCTCATGATTTTTAGCAACAAGGATATCTCCTAAGACAACATTCGTTTCAGACTTTTGAACCCACTTAGACGAAGCACCTTTATCAAACTTCAGTACAGATTCACTTCCTCTCGTCATGTTAAATGTTCCTGCCAACATCATCACATCACCTGCAACACTCATAATTGTGCTACCTGCATTATTCAACACATCGGCATCTGAAAAATAACCTCCATTTATTACCAGATTTTTTCCGATACTAATATTCAATTTATCTTTTGATGCAGATTTCACCCCTTTAAATTCTCCACCAGTAATTATTAATGACCCATCAATATCCATTTTATCAGTTCCTTCTACAGAGCAGAAACCACTTGTTGATCCTGTTCTTCTAATCTCTAAGTTTCCTAAAACATGATTAAAAACTCCTTTGATATTTGTTGGTCCATCGTTTTGCAAATCAAGACTAACATTACCCCACTCAATTGACTTTTCAATATTAAGATTACCTAATTGAAAGAATGTTTGATTTGATTTAGGTTCGAAAATACATGTAGCACCAGGAATGTCACCTGTTGTATTATGAATATAACTACTTCCATTTTCCATATTAAAAAAATTGAAGCAATGTATTCCTGTTTCCTGCATATCATTTTCTAATACACCACCATAAGCAACACTCATATTGTTCAAACGCAACGGAGCTGTAATGCGTAAGTCGCCACCTCGTTCAACAACTAACGTTTGTAATGATGTACCAGTGCTTGAAATCATACGATGGCCAGCTTGAATAAAATAACTGTTTCTTGAAGCGTGCAATTGCTTTGGTGCAACACCTTTTCCATCACGACGACTATTCCATGCATTAATATTATTTACAGAATAATTACCTGTAGAATAATATGGAATGTTTGCTTCGATAAATCTTTTTCCCAATGGATCGCTTATCAATGGCTGATAAGCAATAGCACCTATTCTAAAGTCTTCACAAGTAGCATCAATTGCCGCTGATGAATAATTTGCATCTGGTTTTACATCTACCGTTAACCAGAAATAATTTTTACCTGTAAGTAAATCCTGATTCGTAATAATATCAAAAGGACGATCTGATAATTTAGAAATAGTTAATCCCACTTGTTGCGAAGGAATAAAATTAGGATCGTTTCCTGTAAACCATAATCTTGCATTTTCGATATTTTGTTCAACAGGAATTGATGTTCCCTTAGTAGAGAATTTCATCGAAGCCATTTTAACAGACTTCCCCGAACCTACTGTTTCAACAACTACCTTAATTACTTTTTGATTTGAACTGCCGCGTAAAATAGAACTTGTCTCCTGAAAGGTTTCAGCGTTCTTGAACGTCATAGCTGATTGTGCTGCATGACCTTCTTCATTTTGCGACATGTTAAAGACTACAATCAGCAATACTACTAATCCCGTGATTGAAGCTGATGCAGCCACGATAGCCATTTTTAAGCTTGTCTTTTGCTTTAGCTGTTGGCGAATTTTCATTGAGCGACTCATAATACCATTAAATTTTTATAAAAATGCTTCGCCCTTATACTATCATCTCGCTATTATGTTTCAATTGGTTTAAATAAAAAAAGGCCAGTCTAAAATGACTGGCCTTTCCATTAATTTTTAATCAATTATAGATTCCCTCGAAGCGCTTGCTCTCTTTCAATTGCTTCAAAAAGCGCCTTGAAATTTCCTTTTCCAAATGACTTCGCACCTTTACGTTGAATAATTTCAAAGAATACGGTTGGCCTGTCCTCCACTGGCTTTGTAAACAATTGAAGTAAATATCCTTCATCATCACGATCAACAAGGATTCCTAATTTAGATAACATTTCAAGATCTTCATCAATCTTACCTACGCGATCAAGCAAGTCAGAATAATATGTACTAGGTACAGTTAAAAACTCAACTCCTCTTTCTTTCAGCTCTGTTACTGTATCAATAATATCATTCGTTAAAATTGCCATGTGCTGCACTCCTGCTCCATGATAAAATTCAAGGTATTCATCAATCTGTGATTTTTTCTTTCCTTCAGCAGGTTCGTTGATTGGAAATTTCACATATCCATTGCCGTTAGAAACCACTTTACTCATTAATGCAGAGTATTCAGTTGAAATATCCTTATCATCGAAAGTGATGATCATTTTGAATCCCATTACATCTTCGTAAAACTTCACCCACTCGTCCATTTTACCTAACTCCACATTTCCTACACAATGATCAACTACTTCAAACCCTACTGGCTTTACTTTAAGGTTCGACTTGGCAACTTTATATCCCGGAAGGAATGGTCCGTTGTAATTTTTACGCTCAACAAATTTGTGAATTGTATCGCCGTAAGTATGAATAGCAGAAATCTTTACTTCACCATTATCATCAGAAATTGTATGAGGCTCTGTATGTGATTTAGCACCGCGCGACATTGTTTCGTAATATGACTTTTCTGCATCGTCTACCCAAAG
>CANGJU010000102.1 GCA_947453935.1 Bacteroidota bacterium
TGCAAAGTTACTCATTCCATGGTGAAACGGATATTTACTCTTTTATTTACTTTTTATTTTTCTATTTTTTCATGTTTTTCAGACGCACCCAGAAAGAAAACAGGATTTAGAATCAGAACAATAGTTATTGATGCTGGTCATGGCGGACATGATACTGGTTGTTTAGGTTCTGATTCCAGAGAAAAGGAAGTCGCTCTTAGAATTGCTTTAAAGTTGGGCAAACTGATCGAAACCAATTGTCCTGATGTTAGAGTAGTTTACACACGCAAGACGGATGTATTTATTCCTTTGATAGAAAGGGCCAACATTGCGAATAGAGCAAAAGCAGATTTGTTTATTTGTATTCATTTGAATTCAGGACCTAAGGCTGCTTATGGAGCTGAAACATTTGTTATGGGATTGCACAAAACAGATGATAATTTAAGTGTGGCAAAGAGAGAAAACTCAGCAATTTTATTAGAGGATAATTACGAAAAGAATTATGATGGTTTCGACCCTAATTCTCCCGAAGCTAATATTATCTTTTCGCTGTATCAAAATCAGTTTATGCAACAAAGTTTAAGTTTTGCTGCTAAAATTCAGAAGCAATTTAAAGAAAATTCAAAGCGATATACGCGTGGAGTAAAACAAGCAGGATTTTTAGTGTTGTATAAAACGGCAATGCCATCAGTACTTATTGAAAATGGTTTTTTAACAAATGAAAATGATCAACGATTTTTAAGTAGTGATGCTGGTCAGGCAAGTATGGCCTCTTCAATTTACAGAGCTTTCAAATCTTACAAATCAGAATTAGAAACTGGTATTGTTAGCAATGATAAAATAGAAGATCAAGATAATGTAGTTGAAGAAAAAGCTGACACCAATAAAAGGGATAATAAAGTAACAACAGATAACGCATTTAAAGAGCAGAAAGCTGATAAAAAAGTAATTGAAGATAACACTCCTATAAAAGTAGTTGATACTACAAAAACAGCTAAGACTGAGAAAAAAGAAAATACCAGTTCAAAATCACCTAACGATGCTAGTAAAGTAATTCAGCCTTCCACTGGAAATACAACAAAAACAGATGTTGATTATTCGAATCAGGCTTTCATAACAGTTCAGGTGGGTGCTGTTAAAGAAGGTGGTGCAATTTCTCCGAAGGTTAAAGAGTTAAAAACTGTTTTCAATATTACTTTCGAGGATGGCTATACCCGCTATTTTGTTGGACGTTTTTCAACTATTGCCGACGCAAAAGTTCGCCTTGAAAAATTGAAATTGGCAGGTTTCGAAGATGCCTTTTTAACTGCCTACGACCATCTAATCAAAGTGAAGTGCTCTGAAGTTGAGAATAAAAAGTAATTATTATCTGTTTTTTTAGAACTTTAATACCACGCATTTAATCAACATTTTTTTGCTTAAAAATAACTTTAAAAATCAAAATTTGTTTGCTTGAATATTCTTACTTTGCAAGTGTTGAAATTTATTGATTATGATAGCTAATATTCTGTTTGTTTTATTGCTGATTGCCGGTGTTGGATTGTTTACAAAAAAAATCAGGTCGGTTATTCGAAATATTAAATTAGGTCAGGATGTAGACTTACGCGACCGTCCGATGGAACGTTTACAAACAATGATTCGCGTGGCACTTGGTCAGTCGAAAATGGGAAGTCGTCCTGTTGCTGCTTTTTTTCACGTGATTTTATATGTAGGCTTTATCATTATCAACATTGAAGTCATCGAAATTATAATTGATGGTGTTTTTGGTACGCACAGAGTATTATCCTTTTTAGGTAGTTTCTATAATTTTCTGATAGGCTCTTTTGAATATCTAGCATTCTTAGTTTTAATTGCCTGCTTTGTTTTTCTTTCAAGAAGAAATATTCTGAAGATAAAGCGTTTTCACATGAAGGAAATGACGAAGTGGCCTAAGTCGGATGCAAATATTATTTTGATTACTGAAATATTCTTAATGTCTGCATTCCTAATTATGAATGCCTGCGATTATCAACTTCAAACAATGCAAGTAGGACATTATTTCAAAGGTGAAATAGTTGGAGCATTTCCTATTTCTACTCAGCTTATCTCTTTTTTACCTTCTGATGTTTCAATACTTGAATTTATTGAGCGTTTTTGCTGGTGGTTTCACATCATCGGAATTTTAGCATTCTTAAATTATGTTCCTTACTCTAAGCATTTTCATATTATGTTAGCTTTCCCAAATACGTATTACAGTAAGTTAACTCCAAAGGGACAATTTACCAATATGGAGAGTGTAACGAATGAAGTAAAGTTAATGCTTGATCCAAGTGCTGCTCCTCCTCCTACTGATACTCCTCCTGCCCGTTTCGGTGCTAAGGATGTGCAGGATTTAACATGGAAACAATTGATGGATTCGTACTCATGTACAGAATGTGGTCGTTGTACATCGGCTTGTCCTGCAAACATTACAGGAAAGCTTCTTTCTCCTCGTAAAATTATGATGGATACCCGTGACCGTTTGGAGGAAGTTGGAAAGAATATGGATCAGCATGGTGCGGATTATAAAGATGAGAAATCACTTCTTGGAAATTATATTTCAGAAGAAGAATTATGGGCTTGCACCAGTTGTAACGCATGTACAGAAGCTTGTCCGGTGAATATTGATCCATTATCTATTATCATTGATATGAGACGATATTTAGTGATGGAACAATCAACAGCACCAGCAGAATTACAAGGAATGTTTTCAAAGATTGAAAACAACGGTGCGCCTTGGCAGTTTCCGGCATCTGATCGAATGAACTGGACAAAAGATGAAAATTAATTAACTACTGCGAATAAGAAAATGGAAAAATTAGTTGTACCAACAATGGCCGATATGATGGCCAAAGGAGAAAAACCAGAAGTTTTATTTTGGGTGGGTTGCGCAGGAAGTTTTGATGACCGTGCAAAAAAAGTAACTAAGGCAGTTGCTAAAATTTTACAGCATACAGGAGTAAGTTTCGCTGTTTTGGGTATGGAAGAAAGCTGTACCGGTGATCCTGCAAAACGTGCCGGACATGAGTTTTTATTTCAGATGCAGGCCATGAGCAATGTAATGGTGCTTAACGGATACGAAGTAACGAAGATTGTTACTGCTTGTCCACATTGCTTTAATACGTTTAAAAACGAATATCCTGCCCTGGGAGGAAATTATGAAGTTGTTCATCACTCACAATTACTACAACAGTTAATAGATAGTGGAAGGTTGAAAGTTGAAGGTGGTAGTTTCAAAGGAAAGAAAATAACATTTCATGACCCATGTTATCTAGGTCGTGCCAATGGAGAGTACGAAGCTCCGCGTTCCGTTATTCAGAAACTAGATATTTATTTTACTGAAATGAAACGCAGCCGTGCAAACGGATTATGTTGTGGCGCTGGAGGTGCGCAAATGTTTAAGGAACCGGAGAATGGTAACAAAGACATTAACATAGAACGTGCAGAAGAAGCATTAGCATTAAATCCTGAAATAATTGCTGTTGGTTGTCCGTTTTGTATGACCATGCTTTCAGATGGAGTTAAAAATTTCAATAAAGAAAACGATGTCCAGGTAAAGGATATCGCAGAAATGATTGCGGAAGCAATTGATATAAATTAATGATGGACAATAACCAATCAGGATATAAAGTTTTTATTGAAGAAGTAGGAAATATTTCTGCTTTCACATGGAAATTTATAAAAGCCTTTTTCAATCGTAAACAAGAATGGAAAGAAATTATCCGTCAGTGTTATATTATCGGTTATCAGTCCATGCCATTAGTGGGTATTACAGCTTTCATTATGGGATTGGTTTTAACTGTTCAGTCAAGGCCTACACTCGAAGAGTTTGGTGCGGTTAGTTACTTACCGGCCATGGTTGCTTTATCAGTGGTAAGAGAAATCGGACCTGTTGTGACGGCCCTAATTTGCGCTGGTAAAATTGGGTCAAGTATTGGAGCCGAATTAGGATCAATGCGTGTTACAGAACAGATTGATGCTATGGAAGTGTCGGGAACTAATCCGTTTAGATATCTGGTTGTAACAAGAGTCGCAGCTTGTATTTTTATGTTACCTGTATTAGTTGTAGTTGCTGATGGTATCTCATTATATGCTTCTTATTTAGGCGTTAATCTTAAAGGAGTATTGACATGGAACTTGTATTATCATCAAGTATTTGAGTCGTTATCGTTTTCTGATATTTTACCTGCTTACATTAAAACGTACTTCTTCGGATTGGCAATAGGCATTATTGGATGTTACAAAGGATATTATTCGAATAAAGGAACAGAGGGAGTTGGAATTGCTGCCAACTCAGCAGTGGTTGTATCGTCGTTGGTGGTATTTATTATGGATTTAATTGCAGTGCAAATTGCAGATATGTTAGGATATACATAATCATGTCAGAAGATAAAGTAGTTGTCACACAGAACCTCGTTAAATCATTTGGGAATAACCATGTCCTGAAAGGTTTTAACATGGAATTACACAAAGGTGAGAACTTGGTTGTTTTGGGAAAATCGGGTTCAGGTAAATCGGTGTTGATTAAATGCATGGTTGGTTTATTATATCCTGATAACGGAAGTGTGAAGGTATTCGGACAAGAAGTAGCTGATTTATCCGTTAGCGAATTGGATGAAATAAGAACACGAATCGGGTTCTTATTTCAGAGCAGTGCTTTATATGATTCAATGACTGTTAGAGAAAATTTAGAGTTCCCATTAAAACGTCATCATCCGAAATTAAATCAGAAAGAAGTTGACGACTTAGTGATGGAAGCATTAGCAAATGTTGGTCTGGAGCGTGCCGTTGATTTAATGCCTTCTGAATTATCTGGAGGGATGAGAAAACGTATAGGACTTGCAAGAACATTAATTCTGAAGCCAGAAATCATGCTCTATGATGAACCTACAACTGGTTTGGATCCTGTAACAAGTAGAGAAATAAGTGAATTAATATTAGACGTACAAAACAATTATAAAACATCATCTATCATTATTACTCATGATATGGATTGTGCCCGAACTGTTGCCAACCGCGTAATTATTTTAATTAACGGGGAACGCTATGCGATGGGGACTTTTGATGAGTTAATGAAGTCTGATGACCCTCAATTAAAACCATTCTTCGCCGCATTATGAAAAGTAAATATTCGAATTTTAAATTAGGTATATTCGTTACTGTTAGTTTAGTATTACTGATTGTATCACTCTATTACATTGGCAATAAAAAGCATATGTTTTCTAAGACTACTACCATTTATGCTGTGTTTCATAGTATTGATGGTTTACGAGCTGGAAACAATGTTCGCTTTGCAGGAATTGATATTGGTAATGTTAGTGCAGTAAAAATCATTAACGATTCAACAGTAATCGTCTCAATTCAAATTGAAGAAGACTCTAAACGATTTATTTGTAAAAATGCCATTGCTGATGTTGGCTCTGATGGTTTGATGGGTAATAAATTGGTGAATATTAATCCTAATAAAGTAGCTGCCCCTCCTATTGAAAACAATGATACGATTCAGTCTATCACGCCGATTGCAAGCGATCAAATGATTCGCACTTTAAATAATACGAATGATAATGTTTTGGATATCACAAACGATTTAAAAAACATCACTAAGCGTATTAATGAAAGTAATGCACTATGGTCATTATTATCTGATACTGGAGCGGCTAATCAAATGCTTGCTACAATCGATAAACTGGAAAGTACAGCCAATAATGCTAATCGTTTATCGTCGGATGCAGAGCAAATTGTACGAGACATTAAAGCAGGAAAAGGAAGTGCTGGTAAACTATTAGTACAGGATTCTATAGCAAATGAAATGGAAGGATTATTAAGTAAGTTGAATGATGCTTCAGATACAGCAAAATTAGCACTACATCATATGCATGAATTCATGAAAGACTTAAACATGACCCCAGGGTCGTTAGGAGTATTAGCTCGTGATACAGTGATGGCTAATGATATGAAATCAATGATGTTTAATTTAAAAGAAAGTACGTATCATTTAGACGAAAACATGAAAGCGCTTCAAGGAAATATATTTTTCAAAAAGTACTTTAAGAATCAGGAGAAGAAAAAGAAGGCTGGGAAGTGAAAAACTAATCTAGTTCATATTTCTATTTAATACACTTACCAATAGTTTTTTTACTGTTTGTCTTGTCCTAAAATAGGTTTACACAAAACAAGAGCGAATGGAAAAGCAAAGTAAACCAAAATTAGGACGATGGTTCAACAATGGGTTGTATCTATCGGACGATGAAAAAATGATTATTGTTCAAGATTATTTGAATGGTAATGAA
>CANGJU010000103.1 GCA_947453935.1 Bacteroidota bacterium
CAAAATTAGTGAAAATCAAAATTCACCTTTCATAACATCGACACCAATAGCATAACCATAAATTTTTCCATTTCCATCTTTGTAAATTCTGATTTTATTACAGGCCTTTCCTAGATTAATTGGTGTCCATGTTGAGCCACCATCATTAGTTTCATAACCGCTATTCATAGTACCAATAAAGCCATGTTTATCATCAATGAAGCCAATACCAAATTCGCGCGCATTAGCATCTTCAACCAAGTTGATTTCATTCCACGTTTCACCTCCATCAATTGTTTTAGCAACGCGTTGTTGTTTTGCTAACGAATCTGGATTGTATGATTGAATAGTTACATAACCAACTTTGTCAGATGGGAATGAAGTCTTCCAAGTTGTTTCATATGGTCTATTGGATTGATAAACTTTTTTCCAGGTTTTTCCTCCATCGATGGTTTTTAAAATAAGTGCATTTGATTTCTCAATATCTTCATCAGAAGCAGCACAAACAAATCCATTATTCTTATCTAACATTTTTATATCAAAAAGCATTTTACAATCTTTATTCATACTGTTTGATGACCAAGTCAAACCACCATCGTGCGACACCATCATATTTGCTGGACTGCCAACGCGACCAACACCGTAAATATGAAATTTATAATCTGTTTTACCTTGATTGATAAATTGCTCTTTAACGATTTCTAATGCACAAAGTCCTTTTACATAGGGGCCGGTATATGAAACAGGGCTCCAAGTTTTTCCACCATCAATGGTTCTATATAGCGGAATAGTGTCCGTTACATTAGGGAAATAATCTGTGCCAACAGTCCCCGCAAAGCCACATAAACTATCTAGAAAGGCTATACAGCGAAAGAAAGTTCCTTTCATTTCTAATTGTTTTTCCCAGTTTGTTCCACCATTTTTTGTATGATAAATACTACCATAACCGTTCACATACCATCCTTCCATTTTATTTATGAATGTGATATCATCTTGCTTTCCCGGATAGCTTTCAGTATTTAATTTTTTCCAACCCTTTTCTGATAGTTTAACGTCATCCTTTTTTGATAAAATTTCATTGCTCCATCTTACAGCAGATAATCCTACTTCATTATTGTACTCATTGAATAACTGTTGAATTTTACCATTCGTAAACTTGTCAAATGCCTCTTGCATAGTTCCTGATTTTGCGAAATAATGATCAGTAGATGGATAAGTCATTAGTGTAGCGTTACCAGGATGGAAATAATTCACGGTATTCACAATTTGCTGATGATCATTTTTTGAAAATGCTTGAAAATCGGATTCGCCAAATTGTACCAATACTTTTGCAGTCGTGTTTTTCCAGTTTTCTAAATGCGGATAATCTTGAATTTGTCTCCAGTATTCTGCGTTTCGAGAATAAATTTTTCCTTTACCATCGTACTCCCAACTTGTTCTCAAAACACTATCTGCGTTCGAATCTTTAGCTATGTCTTCTAGTTTCTCTTTCTTCACAAAGTAGCGATAGTTTAAATCATACTGTTCAATTACTGATTGTTCCACTTCAATAGGGTTCATTCCTGCTAATGCGTTTTGCACACGATACATTTCAATTTGATATTCAAACCAGGATTTAGCAGTTGTGCCATACACAACAACACCCGCCACCTTATTTTTTGAACTAATTGCAGGTGCAATAATTCCTCCCATTGAGTGTCCAACAATAATTATTTGATTGGTATCCACATATTGTAGCGACTTCAATTTTTTTAAACCGACTTCAAAATTCTCAATTTCATCCAGTAAATCACACGACTCACAGGGTGGTGTATTTTTACTATCACCTAATCCGCTTTTTTCAATACGCAATGTAACATACCCTGCATCTACATAGGCATCAACAATACGTTTGTAGGGATGGTTGTTTGGTAAATCATCGATACTGCTGCACGTATATCCTGGGATGAATAACATTGCAGGCATTTTATTTTCTTTAAAGGGCTTGTTGATGATTACACGTAATTGCCCACCCTTATAAGGAGCCTCATCGTAAATAACTGTTGCATTATCATCTATTTCAAAAGGACGTGATACTGCTTTTGCTTTTAGTTCTATTATCTTTTTATCACGAAGAATAGAAAGTTGAATTTTCTGTCCTGGCTCGTAGTTTAAAAAATGATCAATGAACTCATTTGTTGATTGAAATGCTTTATTGCCAATTTTGAGGATAACGTCGTTTTCTTGAAGCTTCAATGCAACGCTTGTTCCTCTTGATACTTTCAAAATTTTACATCCAGAATTACCATTCTCGGAAACGTATTCCATTCGTGCGCCCCAAAGAGATTTGCGCTGTAACTGAGCATTAACATTAAAAGAAATAAGTATTAGGACAAGTAGAGATAGTTTTTGAAACATAAGAAATATTTGTTTCAAAGAAAATACATCATGCCGAATTCCCTTTGTCAAAAATTGCTTTTTCTTATTGATCCTGGTGTTTGTCCAAATTGCTGTTTGAATGCTTTTGAAAAAGTCGGTACATCGGGAAATCCATATAAAATTGCGGTGAAAAAAATATCATTGCCTTTTATCAGGTCTAATTTTGCTAACTCTAGTCGTTTACGTTTTTGATATTGATAAGGTGAAATCCCAAAGGCTGATTTAAAAACACGAATGAAGTGGTACTTTGAAATTCCTGTTTGGATTGCAATACTTTCTAAAGAAAGATTGGCAGTTAAATTTTCATCAATAAATGATTTTGCATTTAACACTGATCTGAAAACTTCTTCATTAGTTAAGTCCTTTTTAAAATCAAGATTAGTCAAATGGTCAAACACAAAACGTTGGTCTGTTATGATGGATTCAGCAAGGCTATAAAACAATTCGTTTTGATGTAAATCATTTGTAAATGTTCCCGATTTGATTTTTTGATTAATATCGTTTAGAGTGTAACCCAAACTCGTATTTTTTACATTATAACGATTTACGAAAAACTGATCCGAGAGCAAGAATTCTTTCAGCTCCGAACCATTAAGGTCGTGGAATTCCGCTACTTCTGATATTATTTCAGATGAAATATCGATACAAAGTCCTTGAACCGATTCTTTGCTATTAATTTGTACAAGTGATTTAGTAAACTCATTTCCGATAATGTATTCCCCAACTTTTACATTGTATTTTTTGTTGTTGGCATAATAAATTTCTTCACCAGAAGCAACATATTTTACTCCTAAACCAGCGAACGGACAATCGGTTTCTAACTTTTTAAAGTCTGAAAATCGAATTGCATTTTTTTCTTCGTCCTTGTATATAGTTTGATTCATTTTTTAGCTTCAAAAGTTTGTGATAAATAAAAAATATTGGCTGATTGTTTATTTAAATCTTGTAGGTATAGATTGCAGTTGAGTTATTATGGTTTCAACAAATATATTGCATTATCCATTTGGTTATAAAAATGTTTACTTCGCAATTGTCAATTTTTTTATTGATAAGCGCATGCAATAGGTGATTAAACTATCGTACCTTTGACCCAATGAAAATTTACCTGCGACTTTTACGCGAGAGCGTGCTGATGGCCATTCATGCATTGGTGGTGAATAAGCTGCGCACTATTCTTTCGCTCTTAGGTGTTACCATCGGGATCTTTGCCATCATTGCTGTGTTTACTGCCGTTGATGGACTCGAGAATAAAATCCGAAGCAGCGTAAATGAATTGGGAAGTAATGTAGTGTTTATTGAGAAATGGCCATGGGAGTTTGGTAAGGATTTCCCTTGGTGGAAATACTGGGTGCGTCCAACAGCGAACTATAAAGAAATGGAGTTGCTCAAGCAGCGAAGTGCACTCGGAGAAAGTTTTGCTTTCAGTGCAACTGCCAATGATGTAACTGTTAAATCAGGAAAGAATTCTGTTGAAAGTGCAACCGTAAACATGGTTTCTCACGATTACGAAGAGCTTTATACGATCAATTTATCGAACGGTCGTTATTTCACCGAAACAGAATCTGCTGCCGGTACTCCTGTTGCCATAATTGGATCCAGCGTAGCAACTACTTTACTTCCCAACGTAGATCCTATTGGAAAAAGTATAACCTTAAAAGGTCGAAAGTTTACAGTCATAGGTGTTTTTGTTGCGGAAGGGGAGAGCATGCTCGGCGATTCAAAAGATAAGTCGGTTATGGTACCTGTGAATTATGCAAGACGATTTTTAGATATCAGAAGTGATCAACTAGAGCCGCGTATTATGGTGAAAGGCAAACCTGGTATTTCGAATGCGCAATTGATGGATGAAATAAAAGGGAACCTTCGTTCTATTCGTCGTTTACGTCCTGCCGAGGAAGATAACTTTGCATTGAATGAAACGAAATTAATTTCTAATCAGCTGAACAGTTTATTTGCGATGCTTACCAAAGCTGGTTGGATTATCGGTAGCTTTAGTATTCTGGTTGGAGGTTTCGGTATTGCGAATATTATGTTCGTATCAGTAAAAGAAAGAACAACCATTATTGGAATTCAAAAATCATTAGGCGCTAAGAACTTTTTTATCTTGTTTCAGTTTTTGTCGGAGTCGGTTTTTCTTTGCGTATTAGGCGGATTAATAGGTTTGTTGTTGGTATATCTTGGAACATTAGCTGGTAAATATGCAGGATTGAATTTACCATTGAGTGCTGGTAATATTGTTTTGGGGTTATCCGTATCCGTTATAGTCGGTGTTATATCAGGATTAGTACCAGCCTATCAGGCTTCACGACTAGATCCGGTAGAAGCAATACGATCTAACACATAATAAAAAAGGGGCTGAAGTATAACACTTCAGCCCCTTCAAATTCTTTAAATAGAACTCTAATTAATCTTTCCAACCAAACCCCAATCGTGTTTGTCGAGCTCCTGAATGGCTTTGGTAAGTAGGTCGATACAGTTTTGAATATCTGTTTTATCGGCCATCTCAATTACTTGATGAATATGTCTCGTAGGAATTGATATAGCTCCTGCAATAGCACCGGTTTTTCCATTGCGCTGTAAGGCTGCTGTGTCTGTTCCTCCTGCAGGAAGAATTTCAGGTTGCCATTTTATGGAGTGTTTATCTGCTGTATTTTTCAAGAAAGCAATCATGCGAGTATCACAGATTGTACTTGAGTCCATAATTTTAATCGCAGCGCCTTTTCCTAATTCAGTTACCATTTCATGCGGACGAGCACCAGGAGTGTCGAATGCAATCGTAGTATCTAATCCGAATGCAAAATCAGGTTCAATATGATGTGCAGCAACCGATGCTCCGCGAATACCAACTTCTTCTTGTACCGTAAAAGCTGCATAGAAGTCGTAAGGAATAGTGTTGTCAAGTTGCTTTAATGTTTCCAGTAAAATAAAAACAGAAATACGGTTGTCAATCGATTTGCAGTTCACGCAATTCCCCATTTCAATTAGTTCTCTTTCGCGTGTAACGGCATCGCCTATACTAATATGCTTTTCAACTTCTTCTTTTGGTAATCCTAAGTCAATAAAGTAATCTGTAAGCTGTGCTGTTTTTGTTCTTTCTTCTGGTGTCATAATGTGAATAGGCTTCGAACCCATCACACCAATAATATCTTTTTTGCCGTGTACAATTACACGTTGTGCTGTTAATGTTTTTGGATCGAAGCCACCCAATGTGTTAAAACGAACAAATCCTTTATCATCAATATGAGTTACGATGAATCCGATTTCATCCATATGTGCTGCCGCCATTGCACGCTTTGGTTCTTTACCTTTTACAAGTGCAGTAACATTGCCCATTTTATCAATGGAAATTTCTACGTTTAATTTTTTTAACTCTTGAATTACGTGTTCGCGAATTCTGTGTTCATGTCCTGGTGCACCAGGGATTTCACAAATTTTCTTTAGTGATTCTATATTCATAATTAATCGATGCAGGTTAGTTTGATAGTGTTTGCTGTTGCTCGTGCATGCAGTGGTGTACTTGCTACGTTGATGATATAATCGCCAGCTGCAATAAGATTTTTTTCTTTCAAGTATTCTTTAATTTCATGTACGGTATTGTCGGTACTCTCGTATTTGTCATAGTAAAATCCTCTTACTCCCCATAACAAACTTAGGGTGTTAAGCAATGAGCGATTATCGGTAAAAATATAAATATTTGATTTAGGTCGCTGTGATGAAATTTTAAAAGCTGTCATACCACTATGCGTCATAGCAATGATGGCTTTTGCATC
>CANGJU010000104.1 GCA_947453935.1 Bacteroidota bacterium
ATACACTGCAACACAAAGTGGGACTTATAAATTATGCGTAACAGATGCAAATGGTTGTGTGAATTGTTCTGATTCGTTGGTGTTTAATTTTACCGGCATCAATAACAATCAACTTTCCGACGTTATTAAAGTAGTTCCTAATCCTAATGACGGAAGCTTTCAAATAAAATTAAACAATATAATGGAAAATGATTTTCTTCAATTGTATAATGCCCTAGGCCAATTGGTTTACGAAGAGAAAATCATGAATGCGAATATGCTAAATGTTAAAACAGAATTAGGGCAGGGGATTTATTATTTACGTTTTAAAAATACGTACAGCGGACAAGCGCTTAAAGTTGTAGTGCAATAAAAAATAAAGGGAATAAAAAAGGGCTGAATTTCTTCAGCCCTTTTTTGTAATCATTTGTGAAATTATTTCACAGTTAATTTTTCGCTGTAAGAGAAGTCTTGACCTTCTACTTTCACTAAATATAAACCTGATGCATAGTTAGAAACGTCAACCGTAGTATTCATTTCGTTTAATGCAGCATTGTAAATTTCATTTCCAGTTACATCAAAAATACGAACCATTGCATTGTCGTATTTCTTAACTTGAATAGCTAAAACGCTTTCTGCTGGATTAGGGAATAATTTAACTCCACCAGTATTAGCAGTTTCGTTAATTCCTGTAGTACCACTTAAGTTAACTAAGTCAACTCGGATTGAGCTAGATCCAGCAGCACTGAATGCATGCCATGCGATGTAGTAATTTCCATTTGTAGGTACAGTGAATGTATTGCTAGATAAGTGGTAAATTGAATCGATTACTTCACTTGCGATTAATTGAGTTGAAGTAGCCACATCTTGTGAAGTTGCTAAGAAAACTTCTAAATCACATGGAGCTTGTAAGTCAAATTGACGGTACCAGTAGTCTAATTGGTATGTTGTACCAGCTGACATATCGAAACATCCTGACCACATCCAATCGTCATCAGCAGATCCACTACCTGCCTTACGAACACATTGTGTTCCTGAGTATGCTAATGTAGCAACTGGAGCCCAAGATACACCGTCACCATTTCCATCATAAACAGCCCAAGCTGATAAATCATCACCAGCTTCAAAATCCATTACATAAGCAGAAGATAAGTTCACTGGAGAGAAATTGTCAACTGTTACTGAATAAGAATCGTTTGCTGTGTTAGCATCGCCAGATACCGCTGTAGCGAATACTACTGTTGAGCTAGCACCTGTAGAAAGATTTGCTGTAGCTGTGAATGTATAGTCTGCACTGCTGTTTGGTGCAATCGGTCCTGGAGCAACTTCGTTAACTGCAGCTCCACCATTTACTGAGAAAGATACAGGGATGTTAGAGATTGCAGATCCACCGTAGTTGTTGATTGTGATTGTAACAGGAGTTGTAGATGATAATGAACATCCAGAAGATAATGTAGAAGCTGTAACACCAGCATCAACTGCAGCCGGTTCAAATAATGTTACATCATCAAACATCCACCACCAGTCATAGTCACCTGTCCACTTGAAACGTAAGTAAACAGTTGCTTGGTTAGCAGCAATTGAAGAAATGTCCGCTTGTACATAGTGAGGATTTCCTGAAGATTGGTTTTGAGTTAATCCTGTTTCTGCACTGTAAACATCAGTAAAGTTAATACCATCAGTACTTACTGATACTGTTCCTGTAGAAGCAGCATATTGTAAGAAATACTCATTCATTGATAAGAATACAGTTGACTTACCAGAGCAGTTGATTGCATCAGTAACCATGTCACAATCTTCTGGACCATTAGTTAAACCGTTGTCACTATCAAAAATTACATAACCATTAGCAGCAGTAGTACCAGCTGATAATAATGAATCAGGAGTTGTTGTTGAACCTGTTAATGTGTAAGTAAACACTTCACCTAAACCTGCGTTGTCAGTGATTGTCCATGTTGCAGGAATACCACCAGCGAAATCCTGAGAGTAGATAATTGCTGCATTACTTGGTACACCAGGACCTTTTGCATTTGTGTGGTTAACAAATGAACGGTGAGCTCCTGTAGAAACCGCTTTCGTTTTAGTGCCAGTTGTTTTGGTCTCAGATGACTGTCCATTAGCCATCAACCCCATTGCACAAGCAAAAAGAAATAGTAGATTTTTTTTCATTCTTGTTTTAGTTATTAGATTTATTTACCCACGAAGTTAACTAAAAACTAGAATCATCAGATTATTTCAAGATATTTTATTAAGTAGTGATTGTTGATTATTTAAAATTCTGATTTTACCCCCTTTTTTAGGGGAAAGTTCTGCAAAGACATTCGGCTTCTTTCGTTTCAAAAACATGTCGGTCATATTGTATGCTGAATGGGTAAAAATTGATGCTGAACAATTAAAGGTCTAATTGAAGATATCAAAAAAAAATATATATTTGTCTAAACTTTTCTTTGGCTATGTTTCATTTTACTGAGTATTTTGTTAAAAAATCAATCCAAAACGGATTTGCTTTATTAATCGTCTCTGCTTTTTTAATTTATTTAAGTAGTGGTGAGATGGTACACTATTTTTCTATTCCAGTGTTTCTGTTAGCAGGGGGCTGTTGGATTTACTTTGGGTTCAAATTTAAAAAGCTATTGAATTCCGTTGATGAACCAACAAATCATGAATCCGATTCAAATAAAGTCAGGATTTTTAAGTTTATTGATTCAATATTATCAGCAACCATATTTCTTTCGATTATTTTGTCATTAGGTTTTCCTAGCGGCAATGCAATCTATTTTTTAGTTTCTGTAATTTCTGTCCTGTTTATCATCAGAATCTATCAGATAGTAATCATTTCAAGCTATTTGAAGAAAGAAGTTCGAAACTAATTCTGACAGGTTCAGCATCCTTCCGTTTTTTTTGTATTTTCAGCAACCAAATCACTAAAAAAATGGAAATCAAACAACAAAATTCGAGTAATGCATTCTTAATCCTTATATCGGTATTTTTTTTCTGGGGATTCGTAGCCGCAAGTAATGATATTCTAATTCCCGTATTTAAGGAAAAACTTAATCTTGAACAGTGGCAAAGTCAGATGATTTCTTTCGCCTTTTATGTCGCTTATACAGTTGGGTCACTGATCTACTATTTTATTTCTAAAGCTACCGGTGGCGACTTATTAAATCGTCTCGGTTATAAAAACGGAATTGCTCTCGGATTAACAATATCCGCAGTAGGCTCTCTTCTTTTTTATCCGGCAGCTGAACAAGCTTCTTTCGGATTAATGATTTCCGGATTGTTCATTGTAGCACTCGGCTTCTCACTGCAACAAACTGCTGCTAATCCGCTTGCCATAACCATCGGTGATCCTAAAAAAGGTGCACAACGTTTAAGCCTTGCTGGTGGTATCAACAATGTTGGAACTACCATCGGACCAATCATTGTTTCTTTTGCCATTTTTGGCGCACTAAAAGAAGGCGCAAAGCTGGATTCATTATCAGCTGTAAAAGTTCCTTACTTGATTTTAGGAGCAGCGTTTTTAATCGTAGCTGTTTTATTTAAATTTTCAAGTCTTCCCAATCAGATTCATTATGAAGATGCAAAAGAAGATGTAAAAGACAATTCAAATGATAAATCAGTATTGTCATATCCTCAATTGTGGATGGGTATGATTGCAATCTTTTTATACGTAGGTGTTGAAGTTTCTACTGCTTCTAATTTACCCGAATACATGAAGGTTTATTTAAATACGCCTACGAATGAAATTGCACCTTATGTTTCGCTCTTCTGGGCTAGTTTGATGATTGGTCGCTGGACAGGTGCGGTGGGAGCAATGGATGTTAAATCCGGACTAAAAAATATTTTGAAATGGTTATTGCCGTATGCAGCATTTGGAATTTTCTTGTCGGTAAATGCAATCGCAAATCATGATATCAGCATCTTCTTCGCTTATGCTGGAGTAATTGTTATTTTGATTCTCGCAGATTACTTAAGCAGCGGAAATCCTGCGAAACAGTTGTTGATATTTTCGTCATTCGGAATAATTGCCTTGTTAACGGGTATGTTAACTTCAGGTATGACTAGTGTTTATGCATTTATTTCTGTTGGATTATTCTGCTCTACTTTGTGGCCTTGTATCTTTACATTAGCGATTGCTGGCTTAGGAAAGAAAACAAACGAAGGCTCAGGATTTTTAATCATGATGATTATGGGTGGAGGATTCGTTAGTCTTTTACAAGGATACTTAGCAGGAGAACATTTATTAGGAATCCGCTATAGTTACTTTGTTGGTGTTGCATGTTTCTTATACCTTGCTTACTACGGATGGAAAGCTAAATCAATCCTTGCAGCTCAAGGCATCGACTATGATCAAAAATCTACTGCCGCTCACTAATCTGATTTAATAAATCATATGCTTCATAAATTTAAACTTACGCTTATAATTCTAATTGTAAGCGTGAGTCATGCCTCTTATTCTCAAATAGAATTACCACTTATCCCGAAACCAGATACTATCATTTTTAGTACTGGTAATTTTAGCTTTACGAATGATGTCAAGATTGTTGCTTCAAAATCAGATTATGCTGTAGCCCAACAATGGATATCTGAAAGTGCAAACTTGAATTTTACTCGTGCATCGCATGCTTCAAAAAAGGGGAAGAACATAATTTTAAAAATAGATAAGCATACTACTTCAGAAGCGTATAGACTTACCGTTACATCTGAAAAAATTGAACTAGTTGCTGGTAAAAAAGGATTGATTCGTGGATTATCTACCGTTACGCAATTAGCATGGTATGCTTCTGAGCATAATAATCAGGTTCCTTGTTTAACAATTAACGATCACCCACAATTTGGATATCGTGGTGTGCATCTCGATGTATCGCGACATTTTTTTGATGTTACGTTTATTAAAAAATACATCGATCTAATCGCGCTTTATAAAATGAATACGTTTCATTGGCATTTAGTCGATGATCAAGGCTGGAGAATTGAAATTAAAAAATATCCATTACTGACTTCTGTTGGTGCATACCGTTCAGGAAGTATGGTAGGTCCTTATCGCGATCATAAAATCGATTCAATTCCGTATGGTGGTTTTTACACACAAAAGGAAATTAAAGAGGTAATCAAGTATGCTGCTGCTCGAGGTATAACTATCATTCCTGAAATTGAAATGCCAGGACACTCAATGGCTGCACTGGCTGCTTATCCGGAATTCTCTTGTAAAGGCGGTACGTTTCAGGTTTCAACTGGTTGGGGTGGATTTGATGATGTGTTCTGTACTAAAGAATCGACTTTTAAATTCATCGATGATGTACTGGATGAAGTCGCTCATCTTTTTCCTTCTGAATATATCCATATCGGAGGTGATGAATGTCCAAAATCTCGTTGGAAAGAATGTCCTGTATGCCAAGAAACAAAAAAGAAAAATAATCTGAAAGATGAATTTGAATTACAAAGTTATTTCATTCAGCGTGTAGAAAAGATTCTTGAATCGAAAGGAAAAAAATTAATTGGCTGGGATGAGATTTTAGAAGGAGGACTTGCACAAAATGCAACGGTCATGAGCTGGCAGGGAATAGAAGGAGGTATAGCTGCTGCAACATCTAATCATTATGCTATCATGACGCCTGGTTCTCATTGTTATTTCGATCATTACCAAGGAGAGAAAAATTTAGAACCATTGGCTATCGGAGGATTTACGCCACTTGAAAAAGTGTATGCTTATCAACCGATACCAGATACATTGAAAGGAGATCAACGCAACTATATTTTAGGAGCTCAAGCAAATCTGTGGACAGAATACATGTACGATACGAAGCAAGTTGAATATATGCTGTTCCCACGTTTGGAAGCATTAAGTGAAGTGCTTTGGTCTGATTCATTAACGCGTAATTATCCACGCTTCGAAAAAAATGTTATTCAGCATCAGTCGCTATTAAAAAACTGGAATGTGAACTTTGCAAAGAGTTATTTGCGACCTGCTGTTACAATTAGTGCCTCTGATATAATTGGAGAATTAACGGTGAGTGTTACGCCAAAAGAAAATCAGAAAATTGATTTATCATGGAATGATGGGGAATATGAGCCATACATCGATCCGATTACGGTTGACGAGTCGGGTTTG
>CANGJU010000105.1 GCA_947453935.1 Bacteroidota bacterium
AATAGTCCAGGAACAATTGATGCCGATTACAGAGGAGAAGTAAAAGTATTGTTGATTAATCATGGTGCTGAAGATTTTGAAATTAAAGACGGGGAAAGAATTGCCCAGATGGTAATTGCAGCGCATGCCCGAATTGAGTGGAACAGTGTTAACGAATTAGAAGAAACCGAACGCGGTGCTGGCGGATTTGGTTCGACAGGAAAAAAATAAATTATGAGAATTATTGTACCAATGGCAGGAATGGGTAAGCGTATGCGCCCTCATACTTTAACAACGCCAAAACCATTAGTGCCTGTTGCAGGAAAAGCAATTGTGCAACACCTGGTAGAAGATATTACCCGCATGTGCAATCAGAAAGTAGAGGAGATTGCATATGTAGTAGGACAATTCGGAAAAGAAGCAGAAGATAATTTAATTGCTATTGCCGAAAGTTTAGGTGCAAAAGGAAGCATCCATTACCAAGACGAACCGCTTGGAACTGCGCATGCTATTTTATGTGCATCAAGTGCATTAACAGGTCCTGTTGTAATTGCTTTTGCAGATACTTTATTCAGTGCTGATTTCTCCATGGACCCGAATTGCGATGGTGTAATATGGGTAAAGAAAATTGACGACCCTCGTCAGTTTGGTGTGGTAAAAACAGAAGCTGATAATACCATCACTGATTTTGTGGAGAAGCCTCAAACATTTGTGAGTGATTTAGCAATCATTGGTATTTACTATATCAAAGACGGTGATAATCTTAAAAGCGAATTGCAATATTTGATTGATAACAACATCCGTGAGAAAGGAGAATATCAGTTAACAAATGCTCTAGAAAACATGAAGCTTAAAGGAATGAAGCTTAAAGCGGGCACTGTGGATGAATGGTTAGATTGCGGAAATAAAGACGCAACAGTTTACACCAACAAGCGTGTTTTAGAAATCAAACACAGTACTAATCATATTGCTGCTACGGCTTCGATAAACAACTCGGTTGTGATTGCACCGTGCTTTATTGGAGAAAACGTAGTGATTGAAAACTCAGTAGTTGGGCCGCATGTTTCTGTAGGAGATAATACAAACATTCAAAACAGCGTTATTAAAAACAGTATTATCAGAAACGGATGTTTATTGCAGGATGCGACAATGGATAATTCGCTGGTTGGTAATCACGTTACATATAAACATAAACTCAACGATTTAAGCCTGGGCGATTATTCTACCACCGCATGATAAAAAAACAACTGGTATTGATTCTTTTTGTTGGAAGTCTTTTTCTAACAGCTTGTAGCTCCACAAAAAATGCTGGTAACGGTAATGCAACGCCGTTATCTGCTCAAGAAGAGAAAGTACAGATTACTGCAACCTATGCTTTCTTCAATGCTATGAAGGAAAAAATGACCGGCAATCCTGAAAAGGCGGCTGAGTTATTTTCACAAACTTTGCGCGACGATTCAAAAAATGATGCAGCGATGTATCATCTTGCAGAAATCTTTAATGAAAATAAGAAATACGGTGATGCCTTATTTTTTGCAAAGCAGGCGGCTACGTTAAAACCTGAAAACCCATGGTATCAATTAATGCTTGCCGATTGCTATCGTAACAACGGTAAAATTGTAGAATCGGCGGCAGTATATCATAAACTGGCAAAACAATATCCTACTAATGCAGAGTATTTATTTGAAGAGTCTGATTTACTCTTGATGCAAAATAAGTTGTCGGATGCGATTCGTTTATATGATCAGATCGAGAATATAATGGGTGTCACTCCTGAATTGATTCAGCAAAAAGAAAAACTTTATTTAAAGCTGGGTGATGTGAAAGGAGCTGCAGGCGAAATTGAAAAGTTAATCAAAACAGATCCAGATAATATCGAGTACTATTCCATTCTAGTTGATTTGTATTCTGCTAACGGAATGAAAGCAGAAATGCAACAGACCATTGCAAGAATGCAAAAGATAGATCCGGAAAATCCGAATGTAGCGCTTAGCTTAGCAGAGCAGTTACGAAGCGAAGGCAAAACACAGGAATCGTTTGAACAATTAAAAAAAGCGTTTCAATCGACGAAGCTTGCTTCAGGAATTAAAATCAGTATTCTTACAAGTTATCTTCCTTTAGTGAAAGACAATCCTGATATGATGTCGCAGGCATTTGAATTAAGTCGATTGCTTAGCGAGACAGCACCAGAAGAATCGAATGCACAAGCGGTGTATGGTGATTTCTTAGGAATGAACAATAAACAAACCGAGGCTAGAGAACAATATCGCAAAGCAGTAAAGCTTGATAAAAATAATTTACAGGCATGGCAGCAATTATTGTTTTTAGAAATCGATCTGAAAGACTATACCGCGTTGGAATCAGAATCAGAAGAAGCAAAATCATTGTTCTCTGATCAAAGCTTTTTGTATTTACTAAACGGAATTGCTAAATCGCAGAATAAAAAATATGAAGAGGCTGCTAAGACTTTCGTTACAGGAAGTAAAATGGTAGTAGACAATAACGATCAGTTGATTGAATTTTATACGAATCTTGGCGACGTTTACAATACCCTGAAAAAGTTTGAAGAATCGGATAAATATTTCGGTAAGGCCTACCAGTTAGATTCTGCTAATATTATGGTTTTAAATAATTGGTCTTACTTTTTATCGTTGCGAAAAGAGAATCTTGCGAAAGCTGCTTACATGTCGGACAAAGCAAATGTATTAAGTCCTGGCAACCCATCATACGAAGATACTTATGCGTGGATCTTATTTGTGAAGGGAGAATATCGCGAAGCAAAAGAATGGATTAACAAAGCTATTCACGATGGAGGTGCAACCAATGGAACCATCATTGAACATGCAGGTGATATTGAATTTAAATTAGGCAATGTGAATGAGGCGGTTGAGCTTTGGAAAAAAGCAAAAGCTACAGGAGATCATACCGAACAAATTGACCGCAAAATAAATGATCGCAGTTATTATGAATAATTATTTTGTTCGATTTGCTTTTGCCCTTTGCTTATTAGTGACGGTGAGTAGTTGCAGGACACAAAAAAAGGTAGTTGCTCCTGTTGCGGCTGATATTAAACCTATGGTGAATAAGTCTGTGCAGGATTTACAGGACAAATTAGATTCTTGCTCATTCAATTCTGCATTAGTAACAGCCAAAGCAAGTGTGACGGTCGTTAGAGAGGGTAACGAAATGAATTTTAACATTAGCTACCGAAGTAAAAAAGATAGTGTCATCTGGATTTCTGTTTCTCCGCTTTTAGGAATTGAAGTTGCGCGATTAATGATTACAGAAGATTCTGTTAAAATTCTCGACAAAATAAATAACAAATATGAAGTGACTTCTTTTGAATCGATCAATAAGATGTTACAGATGAAAGTCAATTTTGAAATTGTACAAGCATTACTTTACGGAAACTTTTTTGCGTACAAGAAAAATGAAAATCGTTTTAACTCTGTTTACTTAGAAGACAGCTTAGGTTCGCAGTTTTATATTTTGAGTTCACTGAACAAGAAAAAACTAAAGCGTTCGTTAGAAGAAAAAGATTTGAATAAACCTGTGATACAAGATGTGTATGTGAACGATACTACGTATAGAATAAATCGCGTGCAGGTTGAAGATCAGCGTATCAATAAAATATTGAATACTGAGTATAGCGATTTTCGTTTAACTGATGGAGGATTGTTTCCATTTAAATCGAAGACCAATATCACTGCCGATAAAAACATTGAAATCAGAATTGAATACGGAAAAGTAGCGAAAGCTGAATCATTAGATTTTCCGTTTAACATTCCGAACAATTATGAAAGGATTCGTTAAGCTTGCATTCGTTTTTTTAATCGGGATTTTATCCTGCAATGCTGCATGGGCGCAATCGAAAAAAGAATTAGAAGCGAAGAAAGCGAAGATCCAGAAAGAGATAGAACAAACCAACAACCAGTTGCAGCAAGTATCAAAAAATAAAAATGCAACGAAAGAACAGATTACTGCTTTAAAAAAGAAAATAGCATTGCGTCAATCGTTGATAACAACCATCAACAGTGAGATTAATGAAATTGGAAATGAGATTACCAATACCAGCAACGAGATTACAAATTTAGAGACGAAGCTTGAGCAATTAAAAGCCGACTATACCAAGTTGATTTTATATGCAGATAAAAATAAAAATGTGTATCAGCGTTTGATGTTTGTATTTGCTGCCAACGATTTTAACCAGGCTTATCAACGCATGAAAATAATTCAGGAGTTTGCTGAATATCGTCGTACGCAAGCGGAAGAAATTATCAGCACAAAAAACCAACTCAACGGAAAGAAGACAGAGTTACAGCAACAGGTAGATGAGAAGACGCAGTTAAAGCAATCAGAAGTTTCGAATAAAACACAACTTGAAAAAGAGAAAGTTAATCAGGCGGAATTATTAGCACAACTGAGCTTAAAAGAAAAAGCACTAAAAAAGGCTTTAGCACAAAAACAAAAAACAAAACAAAATTTAGATCGTGCTATTGAACGATTGATTGCTAAAGAAATTGAGAAGGCGAGAAAGAAAACTACAACCACAACAGCAGCCAAAACCACCACTCCAAAAAGTGGTTCTAAAACAACTGCTCCTAAGAGGGTAGAAATCTCTTTAACTCCTGAAGCAGAAAAATTATCAAATAGCTTTATCAGCAATAAAGGTTCGTTACCATGGCCAGTTGAATCTGGAGCTATTAGCTCTTCCTTCGGACAGCATGAGCATAAAGATTTGAAAGGGGTTATTATTAATAACAACGGAGTCGATATCTTAACGCGTCAGAATGCCTCTGCGAGAGTATTGTTTAACGGCGTAGTAAGTGGAATCATTACACTTCCAGGAGCAGGTAGGGCGGTTATTGTTCGCCATGGCGATTTCTTTACGGTGTATTCGAATTTAGAGAGTGTATCGGTAAGTACAGGACAAAATTTAAGTACCAAACAAAGTATTGGTATGGTCGCTTCCTCGCAGGAGAGTCCGGGCAAAGGCGAGATTCACCTCGAAATCTGGCGAAATAGCGAAAAGCTGAATCCTCAATCGTGGATAGCGCGCTGATTTTAGTTTAGTTTAACAAGAAGTTCTACTTTCTAAATTTTATTTTTATACCTTTGACCTGTCGAAAAAAACAAACATTATGACATTATTTATCACATTAGGTCTCTTAGGGTTGGGTGGACAAGAGGTTACCCTTATTATAGTTGCATTGCTACTGTTTTTCGGAGGTAAGAAACTACCTGAGTTAGCACGAGGATTAGGAAAAGGAATTAAAGAATTCAAAGACGCTTCAAAAGGCGACGAGAAAAAAGAAGACGAGAAAAAAGAAATCGAAGGCGGAAACTAATTTTTCCGATTACATAAAAAAGGGCTTGATAAACATCAGGCCCTTTTTCATTGGTATTAATTGGTGTAAACTATTTCTCTGATTGCGTTTTTAAGTCCTTCAAACCACCATCAAAAGCATCTTTCATCATAGCAGTGCCGAATGTCCAAAACACGCGTGAGAAGGGATTATTTCCAATATCACTCGTAAACGACCATGTTACTTTAGTGGCCTTAGTTCCTTCGGGATAAAAGCGAAATTCTGATTGCGATAACCCTTGACCTTTAAACTCCAATTGAAATTTAATAGAAGAAAATGGGGTTGAATTTAGAATGGTCATTGTGCCTTCGCCTGTCTTTTCACTTGCCCATGTATAAGTAGCGCCTGGTCCTGCAGGAATATCGTTATAAGTAATTTTCGATTGAGGATCCATCTTTAAAAACGGATTCCATTGTTCCCAATTTTTTAATGTGTTTACCTGCTCGAATGTTTTTTCTGCAGAAGCATTAATCACAATTGAACGTTCTAACGAAACGGTTGAAGGAAGGAATAATCCAACGATTGCAATTAGCAATACGATTGCTGCCAGTGATAGTCCGATAATTTTTAAGATGCGCATGGGGTATTTATTGGTTGGACGAAGCTACGGAATAATTTTATTTTTATTTAATTATTCAAAACCTCTCCCAGCCTCTCCAAAGGAGAGGAGAAAAAA
>CANGJU010000106.1 GCA_947453935.1 Bacteroidota bacterium
GTTAACGTTATTGGTGTACCGTCGTTGACAGCAGTAGCAGGATTAAATGTTGCCGTTGCTCCACTTGGTAATCCGTTTACTGAAAATGTAGTTGTATCACTGAACGATAAAAATGTTTGGTAGTTGAAATTGTAAACTGCATCATTAGGTAAGCAAAGGTCTTGGCTGCTCGTACTGAAATTCATTACGAATTCAGAAGATTGTATATTGATTAGCGCTGCATTTAAAGCATAGAAAATATTTCCAGCTCCACGCACCATTATACGTCCCGTACTTGTTGTTGCTCCTGCTGGAACTGTAATTACTGCTGAACCATTATTAGGAACTCCGGTTGCTAACGTATAGGCATAGGTGTAACCGCTATCCAACGATAAATAAATATTAACATTCTGACAATTTACAGTGCCGTTAGTTGTGTTGGCTACATTCCATGTGATGGTTTCACTCGTTCCAGCATTCCATGTAACAGTTGTGTTTTGAGAGGTAACTACAAACGGACCTGCATTATCTACTGTTACCGTCATTAAATCAGATGCTGTTTGTCCACCTTGTATATCGTTATCTCGAACGATAAATGAAAAGTTCATAGTTCTTGCTACCGATGGTGTCACTTCCCAGGTTGGAATTAAATTATTTTGTACAACACTTCTTAAGTTCGGCATGTAACGGTTCGGAGATGGTTGAGGAGAAATACTTCTGTACATCGGACCAACATTGTAAGTAGGTTGAGGTGATGCATTTCCTGGCGATTGTGCTGGGTCATTTTGTCCCCAGTTATATGTTAATGAAGCATTACCATCAGGGTCATTTCCTGTTCCCTCTAACACAAAGGCAGTTCCATTAGGAATTGTATAATTCGGACCTGCATCTGCTGTTGGTGGTTGATTGGTAATTGGTGTTTGAAAGGCACAGGTACTATTGCCTGACTGAATGTTAGCTGTGATATCACGCACATTCACATAGTTGAAATCATCATCGCTATGTGCTTGTACATTACTTGAGCAGATTCCTGCATAGCCCATAACAGAACTACCACTAGCTGGTTCAACTTCTGTACTTCCACTTCCGCTTCTTGAACAAGTATTCATTACATGATAACCTCCAAACTGATGTCCCATCTCATGCGCTACATAATCGATATCGAATGGATCACCGGTAGGATTTGGAGAACCTGTCATCCCTCTTCCTTTATGTGTTCCCGATTGTGAAGTGCTCAAGCAAACACATGCAATACATCCAGCATTACCTCCGCCAGTAGTATTAAAATTATGTCCGATATCGTAGCTGTTCACTCCTATTCTTGCATCAATTGTTTGTGCTGTTTTTGTATTCCATTCGTTCGACCATGGATCATTATTAATGTTTCCGAAAAAAATTAAGGTGTCGTTGTTAGGCACAAATTCCATAGTGACTGATAAGTCTCTTTCATAAACCCCATTTACACGGTTCATTGTGATGGTCATTTGCGCTTGAATATCTGCCAGCTCTTGTCCAGGAGTTAAAGCGAAAATATTTCCATACTCCGCTGTACACGATTGCGCTAATCGATAAGTTCTTAATAACTGATCATTCGCATCAAACTGCATTGGAGAACCTCCGTTTCTTAGCGAAGGTAAGTCTGCCGCATCGCCTGTTGTACATTCAAAATTTTGATTGCTTGATGAAAGCGAATTTTTATCATAAACGATAATATACTTTCCATTCGTAGTATAGGGATCAATATAATTCGAGGCATGATTACCTGAAATAGTCATGGCGTGTAACCCAAATTGTGTAATACTAAAACGCATTGTCGCTGTTGGATCTGTGATGCCTTGTGCTGCATAGGTTTTTATCATTGGATATTTACTTGCCAGGTCGCGGTGCATAATCGGCGACTCGTACACTTTAAACTGTTCCGTTTTTCCATAGGCATTTGGAAAATCGATTACAACAGGACTGCTGTTTAAGGTTCCTCGCAATGGAGCTGTGGCTAATGCAGACTTTAATTTTTGCAAATCGATTTCATAAAAATAAGCCGACGAAGGAATTGAATTTCTACGAGCTAGTTTTTCGTTTTTTATGGACTCCTGTTTTACAGGTTTAAACCAATCGGATACATTGGCTTTACTTAGGTTTATCGCAGCTAATATTACGATAAGTGTTAAAAGTAATTTTCTCATTTTATTGTTTGCGTTGTGTGATTTTTATAGTTGATGTTTTTATATTTTGATACTGTTGATTAGGCAATTAAATAACTCTTCTTTTTCTTCGGATGTGGCTTTAAAATTATTCCTTAATGCATGCTTTGCTAGCTCGTGAATAGGGCCAATTAAAATGGTGTAAAGAATGTCTTCATCCATGTTTTTGATAGTCCCTTCCATCACTCCTTTAGATAAAACACGTCTCAAATTAGTGAATACAAATAAATCGTGCTCATTAATAATTTTAACAACCGCATTACTTTGTTGGTACTGATAAAAAAAATCAGCAGCCTTTAAATCATTCAAAACCGATTCATAGTAAGCCATCCAAAGTTCTTTGATTAATTCTGTTGCGGGACGGTTTAAATCGATTTCAATATTGACATCCTGTTTCTTCTTACGTTGGATGTATTGGTAAAGCTGACTGATTAAGTCGTCTTTATCTTTAAAATATAAATAAATTGTTCCGATGGCAATTCCTGAAAGGCGAGCTACGTCGGTAAGTTTAATACCTGCAAAGCCCTTTTCATACACTAGTCGCAGTGTAGCCTCAAAGATTTTATCTATTTTACTATAATCTTTCTCTCTTGCCATTTGAGTTACGAAAATAGTGAATACACCGCACTTTTTAATTCTTAGATAAAAAAGTTAAATAGCCTTCAATTCAAACTTTAATTGCGTTAATTTGCATTTATATGTCATCAGTATTTTCTATCGGCGATTCAGTCACCTTTATTAATGAAAAGCAAAACGGAATTGTGTTGGGCTTTAAATCCAATAATATTGTGATTGTTGAGATTGAAGACGGCTTTACACTCGATGTGCTTTCGAAAGAAATTGTAGTTGTTAAATCCTCTCAAGAAAAAGCAATGGGTGTTTCAACTTCTGAAAGTAAGCCTATTGACAAGAAAGAGGCAGTTTCACCTGTCCCAGCATTCGCAACGCACATCGATCAATCATCTGTTGTACTTCTGACTGTGCCGGAACAGTCGGCCGTTTTAACAGGAAAAATCAGGTTCATGCTGGTTAATCCTTTAGGCGGTCAGTTGCAGGGAGCTTGTTTTGAAAAGCAAAAAAATAAACTTAAACGTACAGCAGTATTCTCACTCGAATCTCAACAGCAAACAGAATTGTTTGAATATACACGTGAACAATTAATGTCGTTTGATTCCATAGTGATTTCTTATGTTTATTCTGATGCAGCAATGTTTTCATCCGGCAGTAAAGAAATTACCATTGAATATCCAGGATTAATACAGCATTTTCCTCAATTAGTTTCGCCCTATTGTTTTGCATGCAGTCATGATGTTTACAAAAGCCTTTCTAAAAATGAAGACCTCGAACTCGATTTGTTAAAGGATAAATATAATCCTGCAGCCAATCAAAAAACGAATCCCGTTAGTAAGCCTAATGAAGCAAAAGTTAAAAAGCAAGAGGGTAATTTGCTTCGTAAATATGGGTTGTCGGGCGTTAATAGTATTGTCGATTTACATATTGAATCATTGATTGAGTATCCCGAAGGTTATTCAAATAGTGAGCTTATCCGAATTCAGTTAAATCATTTCAGAAGTGAACTCGATAAAGCTATGGTTGCTAAAATGCATAGCATCGTATTTATACATGGTGTTGGAAATGGGAAATTAAAAGATGCTATTATTTCAGAATTAAAAGAGTTGAATTTAAAATACCGGCCTGCCGATTTTTCAAAATATGGAATTGGAGCTACCGAAGTACTAATCCGCTAATAACTACATAATGAAAATTACTTTTTACGGAGCTGCGCAAACTGTTACAGGCAGTAAACATCTAATCACTACCGAAGGTGGTAAAAATCTATTACTCGATTGTGGATTGTTTCAAGGAAGAGGATCTGAGACAGAAGGACTCAATCGTCATTTCGGATTTGACCCTTCCAGCATCGACTATCTAATTCTCTCACATGCACATGCCGATCATGCAGGGAATATTCCTCAGCTGGTAAAGAGCGGCTATGCGGGACCGATATTCGCAACGCCAGCTACGATAGACTTATGTAGAATAATGCTTGCTGATAGCGCCCATATTCAGGAATACGATGTTCAGTATTTAAATAAACGCAGAGCCCGTAAGCATCAGGAATTGTTAAAGCCTATTTATACGATAGATGATGTCAATCAAGCATTGATTCAATTTGTTCCTGTGCGCTTACATGAATTAGTTCGCATTGACAAAGAACTTTCCTTTCATTTTTCAGAGGCGGGACATATCTTAGGAAGTGCTTGTGTGAACCTATTAGTCAACGAAGGATCAAAAATCAAGAAAGTATTTTTCAGCGGTGATGTTGGTCGTTATAATGATAAAATTTTAAGAGCACCAGAGGACTTTCCGCAGTCGGATATTATATTAATGGAAACGACTTACGGGAATCGTTTGCACGAGCATACGAATGACGCAGAAGAGCGATTATTGAATATTGTAATTGATACTTGTGTAAATCGTAAAGGCAAAGTAATTATACCCGCGTTTAGTTTGGGAAGAACACAGGAGATCATTTACGCACTCGACAGAGCTCATACAGAAGGTAAAATGCCGCATGTTCCAGTTTATATTGATTCGCCTTTGTCTATCAGTGCAACCGAAATTATGCAGAAGCATACGGAGTCGTTTAATGCCGATATATTAGAATATATGGTGAAAGATGAAAATCCTTTTGGTTATGATGAGGTATATTACATCCGTGATGTAGAAGATTCAAAAGCCATTAATGACAGCGACGAACCATGCATTATTATATCTGCATCAGGTATGATGGAAGCTGGTCGTGTAAAGCATCATATCAAGAACAATATTGAAGATGCAAAAAATACGATTTTAATTGTTGGGTATGTTACTCCTAATAGCATGGGAGGAAAATTAAAGAGTGGCGAGCCACAGGTGAAAATATTTGGCGACCTTTATAATGTAAATGCAAAAGTAGAAGTAATTGATTCTTATTCGGCACATGCTGATGCTGACGAGTTAATTCAGTTTATTACGTGTCAAAATCCGAAGCTAACTCAAAATGTTTTTCTTATTCATGGCGAATTAGAAGCCGCTACTGCTTTCAAAGAGCGTCTTCAGGAATTAGGATTTAGCAATATAGAGATACCGGAGGATGGAGCAACTTTTAATGTATAAGTGACATTTATCATAACGGGCACTGATTAGCGTAATTTATTTCGTTGGATACCTCCTCTACTTTTGGATTCAACAAATAAATATCACTATGAAAACCAACGAAAATTTTAATGAAAGAGTTATTCGCCTAGTTGCCGGAGTTGTAATCGCTTCATTTTTTATTTATCATAATTCATTCTGGGCATTTTTAGGTTTGATTCCATTTGTAACAGGTGCATCTGGATTTTGTCCTTTATATTATTTAGCAGGTTATAGCAGTAATAAATAAAAGTAGAAGTATTAAAAATGCGTAATTTTAGCGTTTACTTGTTTTAGCCAATGCATAATTTTGAGAAAGTCGAGTTGCTCGATGCCTTGTTCAATCACGCAACAGAAGGAATTATTATTTCCAACGAAAGTGGATTAATTCAATTGATGAATCCTGCTGCTTGTGCCATGTTTGGATATGAATCGAATGAACTGTTAAATGAATCAATTGATGTTCTAGTTCCAAAGAATATTAAAGGACATCATGAGCATCATCGTATATCGTATGTCGATAAGCCACGTGCTCGTCCGATGGGTTTAGGCCTAGACTTACATGCTTTACGTAAAGATGGAACCTTGTTTCCTATTGAGATCAGCTTGAGTCCTATTTTTAAAGATGATCGCAAATA
>CANGJU010000107.1 GCA_947453935.1 Bacteroidota bacterium
AATGATGACTGTGCCATAATGGAGATTAATGCTCCTTCCAGCTCACGAATGTTATTAGTAATGCTTAATGCAATGTATTCGGTAATCTCGTTAGGAAGCTCAATACCATCAACGTACATTTTTCTGCGTAAGATAGCGATACGAGTTTCTAAATCTGGAACTTGTAAGTCTGCCGATAATCCCCATTTAAAACGTGACAATAAACGTTGTTCCATGCCTTGTAAATCTACAGGAGGTTTATCGCATGTTAAAATGATTTGCTTGTTGTTTTGATGTAAATGATTGAAGATATGGAAGAATACATCTTGTGTCTTCTCTTTACCAGCGAAGAATTGAATATCATCGATAATCAATACATCCATCATCTGATAAAAATGTACGAAGTCGTTGGATGAATTATTTCTAACAGCATCCACAAACTGCGACATAAACTTTTCGCTTTGAACGTAAAGTACTGTTTTGTTTGGGAAGTTGTTTTTAATTTCAATACCAATAGCGTTTGCAAGATGTGTTTTGCCTAAACCATTACCACCATAGATTAATAAAGGGTTGAATGAAGTACCACCTGGCTTTTGTGCAACTGCAAATCCCGCAGAGCGTGCTAAACGATTACAATCTCCTTCAATTAAATTATCAAATGAAAAATTAGAGTTAAGCTGAGAATCAACATCGATTTTCTTAAGACCAGGAATGATAAAAGGGTTACGAATTCCACCACTGATTTGCTGCGGCATAGGAACAGCTGGATTCTTTAATCCGTTGTTGCTCTTTGCTGGAAACTTTACAGTATAAGGTTTCGTGCCCGCAGTACTATTCTCCATTAAGATTGAATACTCTAATCTTCCTTCTGTACCTAATTCACGTTTTATGATTTTACGTAGTAATCCAATGTAATGCTCTTCTAGCCACTCGTAAACGAATTGACTAGGTACTTCAATAGTTAAAGTCTGCTGATCAAGTTTAACAGGTTTGATAGGTTCAAACCAAGTTTTGAAATTCTGTGGATTGACATTGTCTCTGATTAATTTCAAGCAATTCTCCCATACATGCTCACATGTTTTCTCTTTCATTGTGTTTTCTTTCTCCTTTTGCATACCCTACGGCTTGATGTATTTTACTGTTAAAAAAATTATTGATTAGTGGATTTTTTGATTGTGATGCAAATATTGTTTAAAAAAATGTAAAAAAAAATTTTTTTGATGTTGATTTTTAAGAAATTTTTACAGTATTGTTTTTGTGCGAAATTTTTCCACTTTTCTTTTCAATGATAAAATCAATTCTACCGAGACGAATTCCACCAAATCCTGTCTGCGCAACCAATACTTTGTTTCCTTTTAAATTTTTAAACGCAACTGGCTCATCTAAAAATGTATGGGTGTGTCCACCTAGTATCAAGTCTATGTTGTCAGATTGTTCTGCTAATACAGCATCAGAAACTTTTTTGCTTCCATCATAGCGATATCCCAAATGCGATAAACAAATTACGATATTGCAATTCTCGTTTTCTTTTAAATTTTTCGCAATTACATTCGCGGTGTCTAGCGGATTTTTATAAATCGTTTTGCCGTAACATTTTTCATCAACCAATCCCTGTAATTCAATTCCTAATCCGAATATTCCAATACGAATATTTTCTTTCTCGATAATTTTATAGTTCTGTGTTTTACCTGCTAATAATGTATTTGTAAAATCATAATTGCTGCATAAAAAAGGAAAGTTCGCATGAGGTAATTGTTTAGCGAATCCATCAATGCCTGCATCAAAATCGTGGTTGCCCATTGTTGCTGCATCGTACTTCATCGCGCTCATTAATTTTATTTCTAATTCGCCACCATAGTAATTGAAATAGGGAGTACCTTGAAAAATATCTCCACTGTCTAACAGCACAACATTTTTTTCTTCTGAACGAATTTTATTTATCAATTGCATTCTTCTCGCAACGCCACCCATACCGCCAAACTTCGGATCACTTGCAGGGAATGGATCAATACGACTGTGTGTGTCATTCGTGTGTAGAATAGTAATTTTAGTTTGACCAGCTCCAGCAAGTAAATCAGTAGGAATGCTTGTAAGCGCCAATGCGCCTCCAGCTAGTCCTATTTGCCTTATAAAATTCCTTCTATTGTATTTCTGAAACTCTTCCATCTAAAACAACTTTTAATTTTTTACCCTGCTTATTCAGGCTTTTCATTTCACGTATGTAACTATCACGTACTTTAAGTTCAATATCTGTTTTTGATTGAACTTCTCTTAAAAACATCATTCCATCACCGCCATTAGCAAGATAATCGTTTGTTGCAACGCGATACGTTTTTGTCGAATCGTAAGGTGTTCCGTTAATCATCACATCCTGATAACCAGTCTTGCTGATTTTAATTCTAATCCCCGCCAATGGAATGCCCTTTCTTTGCACAATATATTGAAACAATGATTTTAGTTGCTCGTAATTCATGTCCAATAATAAAATGGTGTTTTCAAATGGCATTAATTCAAACACTCGACCTAATGTTACTTCACCGGTTGGTAACGACATTCTTAATCCGCCACTATTGCCAAATGCAAAATCAGCATGTTTGATGTTGAGGGAGTCGCATTTTAAATTGGTTTGATTCAATAAAGCATCCGAAGTAAAATTTCCAATTAAACTTTCGGGAGATCCTTTACCAATGTTTTGTTCTGAGTAAACTAAAATCTCCGACATGATATTGTCTAATGTATCATGATACGGTCTGATGTAGTTATAGGTAATTGAATCAATACTCGCAATGGTAGAGTCGTTTACAGGGTATTGTTTTGTTTTAATATCACTCACCTGAAAATGCGAAGCGCATGCACCAAATAAGATTAATAAGACTCCTGAAAATCTCACTGAAAATTGTTTTGTAAATAAAGTGTTCATTATGTTGCAATGATAACGATTCTCCTCTTAATTTAAAATATTTTTGTATGCGAATTCTTAACTAATTTATTCGCATCTTCGCATTAAATTTATGTACACGCACATCACCCAAATACGAGTTCGCTACTCCGAAACCGACCGAATGAACTATGTTTATTATGGTAATTACGCGCAGTATTTTGAAGTTGCTCGTGTTGAAGCACTTCGTAATTTAGGAGTTAGCTATAAAAATTTAGAGGAATTAGAAGGTGTAATGTTGCCTGTACTTGATTATCAAATTAAATTTATCAAGCCAGCCTTTTATGATGAGTTGCTTACCATCAAGACTTCTATTACGAAACTTCCGCAAGCAAGGATTTATTTTGAATATGAAATACTAAATGAAAAGAATGAAGTCATTAATTTAGCTTCAACTACTTTGGTATTTGTTCGTAAGGAAACCATGAAGCCTATGATAGCTCCGGATAGTTTATTATCAAAGCTAAAAGCTTATTTCTCTTAAAGTTCTTGCATTAATATTTGATAAGCAGTAATCATGCTTTCTATATCTTTTTTATTTACTGTTTCTGTTGGAGAGTGTACGTTTAATTCTGCAGCTCCAATAAAACACCAATCAATAGGGTAGGGCTGTTTCTGAATTTCATTCCCATCACTTCCTCCTGATGATTCTACTTCTAATTGAAAAGGATGATGATGATTTTTTAATATAGTTCTAATTTTATCAGTGTAAACTTTTCTTGGCAATCCTGAATCACGAAGAGAAACAACAACACCATTACCAGCAGTAACTCCATCTGTAATCCAAGTAATGTCGCTAATTAATGTTTGTTTGATTTTAAACCGCTCCCATAAATATTTTACGATGTAAGGAACAGACCCTCCACCATGTTCTTCCCAACACGAAAAAACAAGTACACCATCTTTCAAGCTCTCAGCAATTTTTAGTGCATTAAAAACACCTAAGCGATTATCCATATAACAACACTGAACAAAGTCTTCGCCTTCTTTCCATTCAGGTTTGAAAGTAAATGTTGTTCCTGTATCTGCAATTCTATTTGAAGTTAGCTGATAATCGTAATCGGAATTTAATTTTAAATATCCTTCTATTGGCCCATGCGAATCATAACCAACTAAATGGTATCCATCTGCTGTTTTTGGTCCGCCAATTTTCACTAGTTCATTATTGTATCGAGCAGTAAATCCAATTGAATCGATATGTGCAAATACTGCTGTACGAGGTTTTCCAAAAACAAGAATGATGGAATGTTGAAAATCATCACCATAAATTACCTCTGGCATTACTTCCCAACTATTTTTAAATTCTTCGATATAATTTAGCAAGAAACTGTACATTTTTTCTTCATTTCCTGCTGGCGCATGAATGCTGCAAAGATTTTTTAGTAATTCGTAGTTCATTGTTATTTAAATTTCCAGCTTGCTTTTGCAGCTAACGTTGGATGATTTTTTAATTTATGCAAGATTTGATTAGTTTTACTTTTTCGCAACTCAAATTGAATTACACAGGGTGTTTCATAGCTTTGTTCGGTAATGATAGCACCTTCTGATTTAATAATCGAATGCACATCGTTGATACTTTCAAAATCAAATGTAATTTCAAATTTGTCATTGATAGTGTGCTCAATAATTTTTGCTTTACTTAATGCTTCGGCAGCTGCTGTGCGATACGCATTGATGAGACCTGGTACACCTAATAAACTTCCTCCAAAATAACGCACAACAACAACTAATACATTCGTTAATTGCTGCGATTGTATGGCTGCCAGTATTGGTTTACCTGCACTTCCCGATGGTTCTCTATCGTCTGATGCACGATAAACTGTTGGGTCAGGAGTTAAGCGAAATGCATAGCAATGATGATTTGCTTGCGGATGTTCTTTTTTTAATGCTTGGATAATTTCTTTAACTTCTGCTTCCGATTTTATCGGATAAGCAAAAGCTAAAAACTTGCTTCCACGATCTCGAAAGTCGCCAGTAGTAATATCTTTTATTGATAAATAAGTATCCTCGAAGAGCATTTTACAAAGTAAGAATAATGATAGCTCCAATTGCTAACAGTAGTCCGATAATATTTTTTTTATGTGGCTTTTCTTTGAAAATTATCAAGCCTAATATTGCTGAAAATAACACGACTAAAACATTGCTGATTGAGAAAATTAACATGCTCTCTGCTTTATCATCAGAAAGTGCTTTGACTAAAAAAAACAAGGAGTAAAAGTTTGCAATACCTAAAATAAATCCAGCTATAATGCTATTCAGCTTGACTTTTATTCTGTTTTTAAAATACATAAACGTTGTTAGCGATATCCCAAAAACACCAGCTGATCCAAATAGGAAAGCAAAGTATAAATATTGATTTTCTTCTGTCATGTAATAATGCTGTCCCGCTTTGATAGAAGTATCAACAAGTCCACTTCCAACGAATAATAATAAAGGGAATATCCAGTTTTTCTTTTTAGGTTCCTCTGATGTGCTTTCTGATGGGGAGCTGCTGAGATAAACAGCAAATAGCGCAATCAATATTCCAACTATTCTCACGGTGGTTAATTGATCGCCATATAAAAAATAACCAAAAATTATGGGAATAACCATCGACATTTTACCAGCAATAGAGGTGATTGCTATTCCTGATTTTTGGGCTGTTAATGCGGCTGTGTAAAACACGCAAATAAATAATAATCCTATTCCTAAGGCAAATCCTGCATATGATGATGAATGAGGAAATAGTTGAATGTTTGCTTTGTAATTGAAGAAAAAAGAGAATAACGAAGCTGTTACATAATTTGCTGTTAAACCGTGAATGTTATTAACGTTAAATCGCTCGAAGTACTTTAAAATAATATAAAGTAAAGCAGATAAAAGGGAAGCAATAATAATTATGATTAATAACGACACCGACATTTATTTTCTCCTATAAATTATTTTTAACTGATTATTATCGATTTGTTCAAATGATGAAATTGCTGAACTTATCGTAGGTGCTAAGATACCATCTTCCAG
>CANGJU010000108.1 GCA_947453935.1 Bacteroidota bacterium
AAAGATTTAGGATTCCGTATGGCATTCCGTGGAGGATTATCATTTAACTTAAATGATGTAATCATCCCAGCTCAGAAAGAAGAATTAATCGAAAAAGCAAATATTGAAGTTGATGAAGTAATGAATAACTATAACATGGGATTCATTACGAACAACGAACGTTATAATCAGATTATCGACATCTGGACGCGTACTAACTCGCGTATTACAGATACGTTGATGAAGCAATTAACGAATGATAAGCAAGGATTCAACGCAGTTTACATGATGCTTGATTCTGGAGCTCGTGGATCGAAAGAGCAGATTCGTCAGTTAGGTGGTATGAGAGGTTTGATGGCAAAACCATCTAAGTCTGGTTCAACAGGCGGTGAAATCATCGAGAACCCAATCCTTTCTAACTTTAAAGAAGGCCTTTCTATCCTTGAGTACTTTATTTCTACCCATGGTGCTCGTAAAGGTCTTGCCGATACAGCCTTGAAAACAGCCGATGCAGGTTACTTAACTCGTCGTTTGGTAGACGTTGCTCAGGATGTAATCATCAATGAAACTGATTGCGGTACATTACGTGGACTTGCAATGACAGCATTGAAGAACGGAGAAGAAATCGTTGAAAGTTTATATGATCGTATTTTAGGTCGTGTTTCTGTACACGATATTATTCATCCGCAAACTGCAGAATTATTGGTGACTTCAGGAGAAGAAATCAATGAAGATGTAGCAGCATTAATCGAGTCATCGCCAATTGAAACAGTTGAAATTCGTTCAGTTTTAACGTGTGAATCTAAACAAGGTGTATGCTCTAAATGCTACGGAAGAAATCTTGCTTCAGGACGTATGGTTCAGAAAGGTGAAGCGGTTGGTGTTATCGCAGCACAGTCAATCGGTGAGCCAGGTACTCAGTTAACACTTCGTACGTTCCACGTCGGTGGGGTTGCAACGAAAGGTGCTACTGATAACCGTATCGAAGCGAAGTTTAAGGGTGTGGTTGAATTCGAAGAGGTAAGAAGTATTAAGCATGGTAAACAAGATGCTGATCAGGATTTCGAAGTAGTGATTGGTCGTTCAGGTGAATTAAGAATTGTTGACGAAAACACGAAAGTGGTATTAGCATCATTCAACTTACCTTACGGTTCTCATTTATTCGTAAAAGAAGGTCAAGTAGTTGATAAAGGTGCATTGATTTGCGAGTGGGATCCATTTAACGCAGTTATCATCTCTGAATTTGGAGGTAAGGTTGCATTCGAACATATCGAAGAAGGCGTTACTTACAAAGTTGAGTCGGATGAGCAGACAGGATTCCAGGAGAAAATCATCATCGATAGCCGCGACAGAACCAAGATTCCAGTAATCAAAGTTATGAGTGGTAAAGAAGCCTTGAAAGGATATAACATTCCGGTAGGTGCTCACATCACAGTAGAAGAAGGCGCGCGTATCGAGCCAGGTGAGATCTTAGTTAAGATTCCTCGTCAGTTAGGTCGTACAGGTGATATCACCGGTGGTCTTCCTCGTGTAACAGAGTTATTCGAAGCTCGTAATCCATCTAACCCTGCTGTTGTAGCTGAGATTGATGGTATCGTAAGTTATGGCGGAATTAAGCGTGGTAATCGTGAAATCATTGTTACTTCTCGCGACGGTGAAGCGAAAAAATATCTAGTTCCATTAAGTAAGCATATCTTAGTTCAGGATGGTGACTTCACTCGTGCTGGTACTCCGTTATCAGATGGTGCAATCACTCCTAATGATATCTTATCTATCAAAGGACCAACAGCTGTACAAGAGTATCTTGTAAATGAAGTTCAGGAAGTTTACCGTCTTCAAGGGGTAAAAATCAATGACAAGCATTTCGAGGTAATCGTTCGTCAGATGATGCGTAAAGTAATTATTGATGATGCTGGTGATACTCGTTTCCTAGAAAAAGAATCTGTAAACAAGATTGATTTCTTCGAAGAGAATGATCAAATCATTGATAAGAAAGTAGTAACTGATCCAGGTGATTCTTCAACGTTAAAAGCTGGTCAGATCTTAACACTTCGTCGTTTACGTGATGAGAATTCTCAATTAAAGCGTAAGGATATGCGTTTAGTTGAAGCACGTGATGCAATTCCTGCAACTTCATCAACATTGTTGCAAGGTATTACACAAGCCTCGTTACATACGAAGAGCTGGATTTCTGCTGCATCGTTCCAGGAAACTACTAAGGTATTAAACGAAGCTGCTATTCGTGGTAGCATCGATTACTTGAAAGGATTGAAGGAAAATGTAATCGTTGGACACTTGATTCCTGCAGGTACAGGTTTACGCGACTACGATAAGATGATCGTTGGTTCTCAGGAAGAGTACGATTTATTAATGGCGTCAAAGCAAGAAACGCAAGAAGCGTAATTGCTGATTCATAGAGTACGAAAGTCCCGGCCTTGGCCGGGACTTTCTTTTTATAGCCCAATTTAGTTTTGTATATTCGTGAAGAAAATTTTTAGAAAATGGAAAACTCAAACGAAAACCAATTAAATATCGAATTATCTGAAGAGATTGCAGAAGGTATTTATTCGAATCTGGCAATTATAACACACTCTAACGCTGAGTTTGTTGTTGACTTTGTGAAAGTGATGCCAGGTGTGCCAAAAGCGCGTGTAAAGTCACGTATTGTATTAACTCCTCAGCATGCAAAACGTTTGTTGAATGCGTTGGCAGATAATATTCATAAGTACGAAGCGGTTCATGGACCTATTAAACATAGCGAAGGGATGGAGCTTCCAATGAACTTTGGTGGACCAACAGCTCAGGCTTAATTAACCGTAAATGTTTTTAAGACGCAGTGTAATGCTGCGTCTTTTATATTTCAATACTATGTCGTTCATCAATAACAAACTTCTGAATTTTTTAAAGTTCGTTGTGCTTGTTGCTTCTTTGGTGGTGATTTATTTTCAGTTTAAAAGTCGCGTTGTTTCTTTTAGCGATTTTAATTTGTTGCTCGAAAAATTATCTTCAGTAAAAGCAATATTCTTTTTAGTAATTACTTTTTTGCTGATGCTTTTAAATTGGTCGCTGGAAAGTTATAAATGGAAATACTTGTTGAATGGAGTGGAGGATATTAGTTTTTATCAAGCAGTAAAAGGTGTTTTATCAGGACTTGCTATTGGATTTGTTACTCCGAATAGAGTAGGAGAGTTTGCCGGAAAAATTGCTTATCTGAAGAGTGAAAATAGAGCAAATGGCGCAGTGATGTCTTTTGTTGGAAGCTCTTCGCAGCTATTAGTTACAATTCAAGCCGGACTCATCGCAATCGCTGTTTCGAAGTTTGAAAGTTCAATTGATGTTTTCGTTACACCGATAACGTTAGTGATGCTTGTGATTGTAAGTTTAGTATGGTTTAAATTGAATTTATTTCTGAAATGGATAAGTCGCTTTAAATGGTTGCAAAAATGGAATAAGCATACCGATCAGCTTGCTAATGTGAATGAAAAGAAAATGACAAATGTGTACCTTGTTTCATTGATTCGTTACATGGTGTTTCCGCTTCAATATTTTGTGTTGTTTAAAATGCTTGATTCCTCTATTGATTTTTCAGAGTGTTTAAGTATGACTGCGACATCTTATTTTTTACTTGCAATTGTACCTACCTATGCAATTGCTGAAATTGGAGCGCGTGGTAGTATGAACCTTTTAGCATTTTCTGATCTTAATGCGCCGTTCGCGGTATTGTCAGTTACGTTACTAATCTGGATCATCAACCTGATTATACCTGCGATTTTTGGTGCATATCTGATTGCGAAATTTAAAATTCAAAAAAATGATTGAAGGAATAATCTGGTCTTGTTTGCTGGTGACGATGCTCTATTCTTTCTGGATAAGAGGTCTAAGTAAAGTATGGGATGAGAAAGTATTGTCATTTTTTGTTGATGCTGAAAAACAAAATCTTCCTTCTGTTTCACTCGTGATTCCATTCCGGAATGAAGAGAAAAACCTCCCAGCTTTATTAAACGACATATATCAATTTGATTATCCTGTTGAATTACTTGAATGCATTTTTGTGAATGATCATAGTGATGACAATAGTGCTTCAGTAATAAATGATTCGAAACTAAAATTTCCTTTTAAGATAATTCCATCATCTTCCAACGGAAAAAAAGCTGCTCTTGCCAATGGTATTGAAGCAGCTAAGCATACGTGGATTGTCACCACTGACGCAGATACTCGTTGGGATTCTCAGGCATTAAAGATCCTAATGTCGCACCCTAAATTAAATGATGTTGAAATGATTTGTGGAGTTGTGGAGTTGAACGGAACGTCCAATAATTTGCTGGATATATTGCAAGTGCAAGAGTATGCTATTTTACAAGCCGCTGGTATAACTTCTTTATTTTGTCATGAGCCATTGCTCAACAGCGGTGCTAATCTTGCATTTCGAAAATTCTCATTCGATGAAGTGCAGGGTTATCAATCGCATGAACATTTAGCAAGTGGAGATGATGTATTTCTGATGCTTTCGTTCGCGCATAAATGGAATGATTCTGTGGTGTCAAATCCTAAATCAAAAATTACGACTGCAACTGTTAGTTCATGGTCGGCGTATTTTCAACAAAGGAGTCGCTGGGGAATGAAAGCTCGACACTATAAAGACAAGCATTTACTACAAATAGGTTTCTTGTTTCTGCTATCTAATCTCGGAATGATTGCGATGATGGTTGCGTCGTTTGCGAGCTTTTATTATTTGTTGATTTTCCTAATTGCAGTTTTGTTCCGCTTCAGTGCAGAACATTCCCTTATCAAGCGGTATTACGCTTATTACAATTCTGAGTTGAGCTCTATGCAGGTATTGATGCTTTCAGTTTTTTATCCGATTGTGTTTTTTATAACGTTGGTCAAAGGATGGATTACTCCAGGCTCATGGAAGGGGCGGAAGTTGTGAATAAGTATGTAATAATTGTCATTTCTACTGCGTCATAATCTTCTTGTTTTTTCGTTTATTTTGCATATATAAATCTCTTATCATGAAAAAGTTAGTTTTGATTTTCCTTTCATTCCTGCCGTTGTTGACAATAGCTCAAAAGAAAGCTCCTGCTATTAAGCCTTATTTGCCTGATGAAGTAAAGGCTGCAAAAACAGAAGCTGAATTAAGCTTCAAAGGAGGAGCTTATAATTATTCGCAAGGTATTTACGAGCGTCTAGTAGTTACGGAGCCAAATAATGCTGACTATAATTACAAACTAGGTATTTGCTACATGTTTACAAACGTTAACAAAGCAAAGGCTGTATCTTATATGGAGTTTGCTGCGAATGCAAATTCAAAAGACAAACCTAAAGATATTACATTCGATTTAGGACGTGCTTATTTTTATGCAGGTATGTATGATAAAGCATTAGAAACATACGAAAAGTTCAGAGTAGAAAAACATAATTCGATTGATGCTAAGTTAAAACCGATGTTCGATATGCATGTAGAGTGGGCGACGAATGCAAAGAAATTAACCGCTGAAGGAAATGATGTTTCTTTTTTGAATATGTCGAAAACAATTAACTCTAACGGCGCGGATTACCGTCCTTTGATGGGGGTAGCTGATTCAGTGATTTATTTCAGTTCAAAAAGAAAAGGTACTACTGGTGGCTTGGTTGATCCTGATGGAATTGCGTATTCAGATATTTTCTTCTGGACACAAAATGATACTGCCGTAAGTAAAGCAAAAAATGCAGGTATAAATTTGAATACAGCAGAATTCGATGAGTTGTTTTATGTTTCTCCTGCAGGTGATAAAATGATTACGTATTT
>CANGJU010000109.1 GCA_947453935.1 Bacteroidota bacterium
AAAAGATCGATTTCAGTCTGGAAGGTTTCTTTAATCATCTTTTTAGCTCTTTTCAAATTCACTACACCTGTCAGGTCCTCTTGACATTGTACATAATGGTCGATTGCCTTGGGCACTTTCTTCTTAATAGTTTTTAGAAATTTTAATTCTGATTTGATTTTGGATTCTTCAATCATTACTTCTTGGTTGATAAAATGGTTTTGATTTGTTGAATAGTAAATAGTGTGGTTATAACGCAGGCAATTAATACAAAATTGTTCAGGCTCTTTCCTATATATATCTTTTTCCAGATTTGGAAAGATAAAAAAATAAAGAAATTAGCAAGAATAACATTTTGATATTTGTAAATAAGGTTAATGACATTGCACTTTCTGAATAGCTGAAATAATATATAAATAGCAATCGTATTAAAAAGGGCAATTTGATAAAATAACGAGGACTTAATATTCAATATTGTTGCTAAATCAAAAAAATAAAAAACTGAAATATTAAATCCTGCAATAGCAATTAATGTAATTAATAAAGTGTCTGCCTTTGCTTTGAATAATTTTTCCTGATAGGTGTTCATATGCGTTTTTATTTCAAAGTAACTTACTCGTCGCTGATTGTGCAACTAATTGACTTCAATTGTCGCAAAACTTTTGATGCGTACTTCTTAATGGTTGTTTCTGTAAACTATCGGAAGCCTTGTTTGTTCAAACAGCCTATCTTTAAGCAGGATTGATGATTGAAAACGATGAAATCAAATTATGAACGGTTAATTGCACTCGCCGATGAGGTATTTGCAGTGCGAAAAGATCCAGAGCAACTCGATGTGAATGAAGAGGTGATGGAAAAACTACATGCAATTCATCCCGCAACATTAAGTGATAAAGATCTAGGTGAGGGGCCAATACTTTGGATTTTATTAATTCCAACAACCGAGTCTTTAATGAATCAATTTCTGAATCATGAAATAAACGAGAAGCAATTATATGAACTGACTGAACCTGGTCAAACCTATGAGGCAATCTACTTATGCTCTGCATTGGTCTTAGAAGAGTATCGAAACAAAGGATACGCAAAGGAAGTAACTCTTGATGCTATCAAGGAAATACAAAAAGATCATCCCATCAAAGCATTATTTTATTGGCCATTTACAGAGGGTGGGGAAGCTGCAGCAAAATCAATTGCAAACGCTATCGGGCTACCACTTTACGATCGTAAATAAAAAAGCGAAGAGTTTAATCTTCGCTTTCTTGTTTAATGGAAATATTCTTTCATCCGTTCAAAGAAACTTTTGTCGCCTTTGCCAGGATTAGGTTTGAAGTTTTCACTTTCTCGAAGTTTCTCTAAAGCTTTCTTCTCTTCAGAGCTCAACTGCTGAGGTGTCCAAACATTGATATTTACAAGTAAATCGCCTTTGTAATGAGAGTTTACCGAAGGTAGTCCTTTGCCTTTCAAACGTAATACTTTTCCGCCCTGGGTACCTGCATCAATTTTAATTTTTGCTTTACCATCCAACGTAGGAATTTCTACTGATGTTCCTAAGGTAGCATCAATAAAACTGATGTATAAATCATGAATCAGATGATCACCATCTCTCACAAGATTTGGATGCTCTACTTCTTCAATGATAACTAATAAATCGCCGGGAATGCCACCACGCTCTGCAGCATTTCCTTTGCCTTGCACATTAAGCTGCATACCTTCTGCAACTCCCGCAGGAATCTGAATGCTGATTACCTCTTCTGATTGTTGAGTACCATTACCGCTACAAGCTTTACACTTATTTACAATTGTCTGTCCTTCTCCATTACAAGTAGGGCAGGTAGTAATGGTTTGCATCTGTCCAAGAAAACTACTCGTAACACGTTTTACTTGTCCGGCTCCTTTACAAGTGCCGCAGGTATTAAACGAACCACTTCCTGCTTGCGCACCTGATCCACCGCAGGTATTACATGAAATTGCTTTATTAACTTTTATTTTTTTCTCAACGCCATTCAAAACTTCTTCAAGCGTTAGTTTAACTTTTATTCGAAGATTGCTACCTCTGTTCACGGTGCGCGATCTTCCTCTACCACCACCGCCGCCGCCGAAGAAACTTTCAAACGGGTTACCACCTCCTCCGAAAATATCTCCAAACTGACTAAAGATATCATCCATATTCATTCCGCCGCCGTAACCACCATTACCTGCGCCACCCATTCCTGCATGACCAAACTGATCGTAGCGACCTTTCTTTTCAGGGTTGCTTAATACTTCGTAAGCTTCTGCTGCTTCTTTGAATTTTTCTTCTGCCTCTTTATCATCCGGATTTTTATCGGGATGATATTTCAACGCCAACTGTCGGTAGGCTTTCTTTATTTCTGATTCTGAAGCCGACTTCGAAACGCCCAGTACCTCGTAAAAATCTCTCTTTGCCATAATGATTAATTACCTACTACTACTTTAGGGTTTCGAATTACAATATCATTGATTGAATATCCTTTCTCTAATACATCCACAATTTTTCCTTTCATGGCTTCGTCTTGCACAGGAATCATTGTAATTGCTTCGTGAAAATCAGAGTTAAATTCTTGACCCATACATTCCATCTCTTTTAGTCCTTTGCTCGTTAATGTTCGAACTAGCTTTTGATGAATCAAGATAATTCCCTCGCTTAACTGTTTGTCTTTGTCTGCCTGTATTGCTCTATCAAAATCATCCATTACAGGAAGCAGATGGGTAATTACATCTTTACTTGCAGAAGAGATTAGATCAATTCTGTCTTTCTGCATTTTTCGTTTGTAGTTTTCAAAATCAGCGTAAAGGCGAATATACTTGTCGTTGGTTTCTTGCAATGATTTCTTCGTTGCATCTAATTCGTTCATCTCTTCGATAGGCGCTTGTTCCGATGCCTCTACTTCTGATTGCATTTTTAGTTCTTCGGCAAGCTGATCCTGCTGCTCGTTTTGTGGTTGATTATTTTCGTTATTCATGATTGATTGATAAAATTTTGGCGCGCGCCGTTGTCAATTTTTTTGCCACTCAATAAATGAGGTCAAATTGGCAGACAAAATTAAATAAAAAAGCCCCGCTAATTACGGAGCTTTTAAATTGCTGTTGAATTCGGTTATTTTGACAATAAACCTTCTAATGCTTGGTCTAATGCTGGACCTCTAAGATTTGTTCCTACAATAACACCTCTACCATCAATTAAGAAGTTAGCAGGGATAGAGTTAACGCCATAAATCTGTGCACCTCTGCTTTGCCAACCACCTAAATCGCTTACATGATTTGGCCATACTAATCCATCTTGTTGAATGGCTTTCATCCAGGCATCTTTGTTACTGTCGAGTGATACATTATAAACGGTGAATCCTTTACCGTTAACGAATTTTGAATCTTTGTATTTGTTGTAAGCAGAAACCACATTTGGGTTTTCTCTACGGCATGGGCCACACCAGCTAGCCCAAAAATCTAATAAAACTACTTTACCTTTTAATGATGATAATGCAAGGGTTTTTCCCTCTGGAGTGGTGAATGCTAAATCAATAGCTTTGTCTCCTACTTTTGTTCCTGTTTTTGCATCTTGCGCCTGGCAATAGATAAACGTAATTGCCGAAATTGTTATCGCAGAGATAAGAGAGATTAAATGGATTTTTTTCATATTCTGATTTTTTTTAAAGTTGCGGTCCGTTGGCAAATATAATACCAACGCAATTAAATTCTTTTTATTTGAGCACCTAATGCATTTAAACGTTCGTCGATGCGTTCGTACCCTCTATCAATTTGTTCGATGTTATGAATTACACTCTTGCCTTTCGCCGACATAGCAGCAATCAACAACGCAACTCCTGCACGAATATCCGGAGAGGTCATTTGTATTCCTTTTAACGGATGCTTTCTTCCTAATCCGATTACTGTTGCACGGTGTGGGTCGCATAAAATAATCTGAGCACCCATATCAATCAGTTTGTCCACGAAGAATAAACGACTCTCAAACATTTTCTGATGTATCAAAACAGTTCCTACCGCTTGCGTTGCTGTTACTAATATAACACTGATTAAATCGGGCGTAAAGCCTGGCCAAATCTGATCGGCAATTGTTAAGATAGAACCATCAATGAAGGTATCGATTTCATATTTCTCCTGAGCAGGAATGTAAATATCATCCCCTCTGAATTCCATTTTAATTCCTAAACGCTGGAAGGTAGCTGGGATAATGCCTAAATGTTGTAATCCAACATTTTTAATCGTCAGCTCACTTTGCGTCATAGCTGCAAGTCCAATGAATGAACCTACTTCAATCATATCAGGTAAGATGCGATGTTGTGTGCCATGCATTTTTTCAACGCCTTCAATCACCAGCATATTTGAACCAATGCCTGTAATTTTAGCACCCATTGCATTTAGCATTTTACAAAGCTGTTGCAGATAAGGCTCGCAAGCGGCATTGTAAATAGTGGTATTCCCTTTTGCCATCACAGCAGCCATCACAATATTGGCTGTACCTGTTACAGATGCTTCATCAAGGTGCATGTAAGTACCTTTCAGTTCTTTTGCTTCAACAGTAAAAAAGTTTTCTGTTCCGTCGAAGTCGAACTTAGCACCTAAACTTTGAAATCCGATAAAGTGTGTATCTAATCTTCTACGTCCAATTTTATCTCCGCCTGGTTTCGGAATACTTGCTTTTCCAAAACGCGCTAACAAAGGACCAACAATCATGATGGATCCACGAAGTGCAGCAGCTAACTTTGCAAACTCTTTTGTTTGCAGATAATCCATATTTACATTCGATGCTTCGAATGAATAAACGTTGGCTTTAATTCGCTCTACTACAACTCCCATTTTTTCAAGGAGCTCAATCAGTTTTAAAACATCTCTGATTTCAGGAACGTTTTCAATGATTACTCGTTCGTTGGTAAGTAATACCGTACAAAGTACTTGCAATGCTTCGTTCTTTGCACCTTGAGGTTCTATACTACCTGATAGTTTAGTTCCTCCAATAATTTCAAAGCTAGTTCCTGTTGCCACTTGTGTTTGATTATTTTCCACGGTTAAATCCATTACGTTTTTTTCCTGAACGATGATTCTTATTATTGTTGTTATGTTGATGACGATTTCTACTGGTGTCTTGTAAATCGACAAACTTCGTCGCCAGCTTCGTATCTTCTTTCACTGATAACAATCCACCAGAAAATTCTTTTAACTGATCAAAAATCAATTCATCACTTACTGTATCACGATTCCATGTCAGGTAACTCGCCTTCATAAAATTCGCAATTTGCTCAATCACACTTTCACGTTCAGTACCTTCTTCCATATTTTTCGCCTCTGCAATCATTTTCTCAACGATACTTCCATAGTGGCGCATGCGGATATTCTTTTGCGGATAGGCGATAGGTTTAGGTTTCTTACTCACAATCTCCGGATCTGGCATTGGGTAAGGCGATTCGCAATCTAAGTTAAAGTCAGAGATGATAAACAAATGATCCCATAACTTCTGACGATAATCCGTCATGTCTTTTTGCTGCGGATGTAAAACAGCCATTGCATTCACAATTGTTTTCGCAGCAGCAGTCCTTTCTTCTTTGGTAGGTAATTCTTTTGCATAATTTACCATTTCTTGAATGGCGCGTCCGTATTCGGGAAAAATGAGCGATGCTCGTGAGGTATTATATTCCATTGATTAAAATAAATCGTGATTTTAAAGCAGCATGCTATCAAAAGCTTT
>CANGJU010000110.1 GCA_947453935.1 Bacteroidota bacterium
GTGAACACAATGGTATTTCGCGGAAAGTCGAAATCTCGTTACACAAAAACTGGTTTTGTTACTGGTGCACGTCCTAATTTTAAGAAAGCAATTGTTACCTTGAAAAAGGGCGAGAGCATTGATTTCTTCAGTAACATTTAATTCTAAGAAAGAAAGAGAGCAATGGGAACAAGAAAACTTCGTCCAATGACCCCAGGTCAGCGTCATGCAGTACGTAACGACTATTCAGAATTAACTGCAAACGAGCCTGAAAAATCGCTCGTAGTATCAGTAAAGCGCAGTGGTGGTAGAAATCACAGCGGAAAGATGACAATGCGCTATATTGGCGGTGGTCACAAAAAAGCATATCGTATTATTGATTTTAAACGCGATAAAGAAAACATCAATGGTAAAGTAATGACAATTGAGTACGATCCAAACCGTACTTCTTTTATTGCATTAGTTAATTACAGTGATGGTGAAAAGCGTTATATTATTGCACCAACAGGTTTAAAAGTTGGTCAAGATATTATGTCAGGTGCTCAAGCAGCACCAGAAGTTGGTAATGCACTTCAGTTAAAAGACATTCCTTTAGGTACATTAATTCACAACATCGAGATGCGTCCTGGTCAGGGTGCGAAAATAGCACGCAGTGCTGGTTCGTATGCGCAGTTAGCAGCTCGTGAGGGTAAGTATGCAACAATCAAAATGCCTTCTGGTGAGACTCGTTTAATACTTGTTAATTGTATGGCTACAATTGGAACAGTTTCCAATTCAGATCATAATAAAGTTAGCAGTGGTAAAGCGGGTAGAAATCGCTGGAAAGGTATTCGTCCTCGTGTAAGAGGGGTTGCTATGAATCCTGTTGATCACCCAATGGGTGGTGGTGAAGGACGTGCTTCAGGAGGACATCCAAGATCTCGCAAAGGCTTATTAGCTAAAGGATATAAAACTCGTAAATTAAGTAACCCGTCCAACAAGTACATTGTTGAGCGTCGTAAAAAATAATTGATATAATAAACACATGGGCCGTTCGCTTAAAAAAGGACCGTTTATCGACTATAAACTAGAGCAGAAAGTGCTTTCGATGAACGATACAAGTAAAAAGTCTGTTATCAAAACATGGTCACGCAGATCAATGATTTCACCGGAATTCGTGAATCACACATTTGCTGTTCATAATGGAAATAAATTTATTCCTGTATATGTTACAGAAAATATGGTTGGACATAAGTTAGGTGAATTTGCACCAACCAGAAATTTCAGAGGACATGCTGGAAGTAAAGATAAAGGTAAGAAGTAATAATCATGGGAGCTAGAAAACGTAACGCCGCTGAAGCGCGCAAAACCGCTCAGAAAGAAAAGTCTTTCGCCAAATTAAATGATTGCCCTACATCTCCTCGTAAGATGAGATTAGTTGCAGATATGATCCGTGGAAAGAAAGTGGATATTGCATTAGCAATGCTACGATTCAGTACTAAGGAAGCCGCAGGTCGCTTAGAGAAATTATTACTATCTGCTCTTGCAAACTGGCAAGCTAAAAATGAAGGTCAAAGAATTGAAGATCAAGAATTATACGTAACTGATATTAACGTTGACAGTGGTCGTATGTTAAAACGTCTTCGTCCGGCACCTCAAGGACGTGGTTACAGAATCCGTAAACGTTCAAATCATGTCACTTTATTAGTCGACACGAAAAAAGTATCAATTAAAGAATCAACAACAGAAACAACTGCATAATAACGAGTAATGGGACAAAAAGCACACCCGATAGGAAATCGTTTAGGTATCATCCGTGGATGGGATTCAAACTGGTATGGCGGAAAGAATTATTCTGACAAATTAGTGGAAGACGAAAAAATCCGTAAGTATTTATTAGCTCGTCTTGCAAAAGGCGGCGTGTCACGTATTGTGATTGAAAGAACTTTGAAGTTAATTACTGTAACAATTCATACGGCTCGTCCAGGTATTGTGATTGGTAAAGGCGGGGCTGAAGTTGATAAGTTGAAGGAAGAGATTAAGAAGCTAACTAAGAAAGATGTTCAAATAAACATTTATGAAATTAAGCGTCCTGAAACTGATGCTCAGTTAGTAGCAGATGGAGTTGCTCGTCAGTTAGAAGCAAGGATTTCTTTCCGTCGTGCAATGAAACAAGCGGTAGCAGGTACTATGCGTGTTGGAGCAGATGGAATTAAAGTTAATTGCAGCGGACGTTTAGGTGGAGCAGAGATGGCTCGTTCAGAACAATACAAAGAAGGAAGAGTTCCATTACATACATTCCGCGCTGATATCGATTATGCATTGGCAGAAGCTCATACAGCATATGGTATCATCGGAGTTAAAGTTTGGATTTGCAAAGGAGAGGTTTACGGGAAGCGTGATTTATCACCAAACGTAGGGTCTAATGCAAGTTCAGGTGGAAATGGTGGTTCATCAAAAGGAAGAGAAAACAATGACCGTGGAGGTAGAGGAGATCGTGGTAAAGGTGGAAGAGGTGGAAGAAATGATCGTGGTCGTGATAGAAATAAAGACTAATTAATTAAATAATAACTATCAGCATTATTGCTGGCAAAGTATAACTCAAGAGAGTCATGTTACAGCCAAAGAAAACAAAGTTCCGTAAACAACATAAAATGGTTCCAAAGGGAACTGCTACAAGAGGTACATCTTTAGCGTTCGGTTCTTTCGGAATAAAATCGTTAGAAACTTGTTGGATTACTTCCCGTCAGATTGAAGCAGCCCGTGTTGCGGTAACTCGTTACATGAAGCGTGAGGGACAAATTTGGATTAGAATATTCCCTGACAAACCAATTACTCGTAAGCCTTTAGAGGTACGTATGGGTAAAGGTAAAGGAGCTCCTGAATTTTGGGTAGCTACTGTTAAACCAGGAACAGTAATATTCGAAGCTGAGGGTGTTCCAATGGATATCGCGAAAGAAGCATTGCGTTTAGCAGCACAAAAATTACCGGTAACTACAAAGTTTGTAGTAAGACCAGATTATCAAGCATAAAAATTAAAAGAACGATATAGCCATGAAACAGTCCATCGTAAAGGATCTGACAACAGACGAAGTTCGAATGAAAATTAAAGAGGAGCGTGCAGGATACGTGAAAATGAAAATGGCTCATGCCGTTTCTCCAATAGAAAACCCAATGAAGTTACGTGATGCGAGAAAAGTAATTGCTCGTTTAGAAACTGAACTTCGAAATAGAATGAACCAACAACAAGCTGCCCAATAAATATCATGGAAGAAAGAGCGCTTCGTAAGGAACGTATAGGAATCGTAACCAGCACCAAAATGGACAAGTCCATAGTTGTGTCTGTAGAAAGACGTGAAAAACATCCCAAGTATGGGAAATTCATCAAGAAGACCAAAAAGTTTATGGCTCATGATGATAAGAACGAGTGCGGTGTTGGAGACACTGTGCGTATTATGGAAACACGACCATTAAGTAAGCTTAAGCGCTGGAGAATGGTTGAAATATTAGAAAAAGCGAAATAATAATCCTGTATCCGGCTATTGGAGTTTTGATAGCCATACAACCAGATAACGGAAAGAGAATATGATACAGCAAGAGTCAAGGCTCGTAGTAGCCGATAACAGTGGTGCCAAAGAGGTACTTTGTATCCGTGTGCTGGGCGGAACAGCAAAACGATATGCATCGTTAGGAGATAAAATTGTAGTTTCTGTAAAAAACGCTTTACCTAGTGGTAACGTAAAAAAAGGAACTGTATCCAAAGCGGTAGTTGTTCGTGTAAGCAAAGAAGTTCGCCGCAACGACGGATCATACATTCGATTCGATGACAATGCAGTTGTACTGCTAAATAACCAAGATGAAATGCGTGGTACGCGTATTTTCGGGCCAGTTGCACGTGAATTACGTGAGAAACAGTTTATGAAAATCGTATCACTAGCTCCGGAGGTACTATAACATGGAACGTAAATACAATAAACAACCAAAGCTTCACATTCGCAAGGGCGATACAGTGAAAGTTCTTGCAGGTGACTCAAAAGGTCAACAAGGAAAAGTACTTCAGGTATTTCCTTTAACTAAGACTGCAATCGTTGAAAAAGTAAACATGGTTTCTAAACACACGAAACCTAATGCTCAAAATACTCAAGGAGGCATTGTAAAACAAGAAGCCCCTATTAATTTATCAAACTTACAAGTAGTTGATCCAAAATCTGGTAAAGCTACTCGTATCGGAAGAAAACTTGTTGACGGAAAATTAGTACGTTACGCTAAAAAATCAGGGGAGGAAATCAAGTAATGAACTACGAACCGCGTTTAAAATCAAAGTACCGCAGCGATATCGTTAAAGCGTTGCAGGGAAAATTTCAGTACAAAAGCAGCATGCAAGTACCTCGTTTAACAAAAATTTGTTTAAACCAAGGTTTAGGTGATGCTGTAGCTGATAAGAAGATAATTGAATCTGCTATTAATGAAATGACAACTATTTCAGGACAAAGAGCAGTTTCTACAAAGTCAAGAAAAGATATCTCCAACTTTAAGTTACGTGCTGGAGTTCCAATCGGAGTACGTGTTACTTTAAGAGGAGATCGTATGTATGAATTCCTAGATCGTTTGATCTCTGTTTCATTACCTCGTATCCGCGATTTCCGTGGAGTAAATGATAAAGGTTTTGATGGTCGTGGAAACTATACATTAGGTGTAACAGAACAAATCATTTTCCCTGAAATCGATATCGATAAAGTATCAAAAATCCAGGGTATGGATATCACCTTCGTAACTACAGCTACAAAAGATAGCGAAGCGATGGAACTATTAAAAGAATTTGGTATTCCTTTCAAGAATCAGAATAAATAAAATTTCAAACGATGTCAAAAGAATCAATTAAGGCGCGTGAATTAAAGCGTATCCGTGCGGTTGAAAAATATGCTGAAAAACGCAAAGAATTAAAAGACGCAGGAGACTATGATGCTTTACAAAAGCTTCCTAGAAATGCAAATCCTTGCCGCGTTAGAAACCGTTGCAAATTAACTGGTCGTCCTCGTGGATATATGCGTCAGTTTGGAATTTCAAGGGTAATGTTCAGAAAACTGGCACTTGAAGGAAAAATTGCAGGAGTTACCAAAGCAAGCTGGTAATTAAACAGAATAATTTAATAAACAGAGAATAATTTAATCATGTATACAGATCCAATCGCTGATTACCTTACAAGAATTCGTAATGCGGCAAAAGCAAATCACCGCGTTGTAGAGGTTCCTGCTTCAAATATGAAGAAGCAGATGACAAAGATTCTTTATGATAAAGGCTTTATTGCGAATTACAAGTTTGAAGAAACTGAAAACAAACAAGGTTTGATTAAAATCGCTTTGAAGTATAACCCGATTACAAAAATGTCGGCTATTTCTTCAATTCGCAGAGTAAGTAAACCAGGTTTACGTAAATATGTAAATGCAGAAAAACTTCCTAGAGTTATTAATGGACTAGGTATAGCAATCGTTTCAACTTCACGTGGTTTGATGACGGATAAAGAAGCTCGTCAAATGCATGTAGGCGGTGAAGTAATTTGCTATGTATATTAATCATTAAAATAAAAGACGAAGAATATGTCACGCGTAGGAAAACTACCCATTCAAATACCAGGCGGAGTACAAGTGAGTGTTAATGGCACTGAGGTATCCGTAAAAGGACCAAAAGGTTCTTTGACTCAAAA
>CANGJU010000111.1 GCA_947453935.1 Bacteroidota bacterium
ACTAACTCACACGTCTCTTCAAACTTATTCGCATCGTAAACGTAAATCGTTAATACCGGTCCGAATAATTCTTCGCACATCGTTACATACTTCGGATCCTTCGCAACAATAATCGTTGGTGCAATAAAGTATCCTTTCGATTTATCGTAAGTGCCCCCTGCAATTATTTCTACTTCGCTCGACTTCTTCGCATTCTCAATATAGCTTACTAATTTATCGAATGATTTTTCGTCGATCACTGCATTCACAAAGTTTTCGAAATCTTCTGTAGGTCCCATCTTCATCGATGCTAAGTCAGTAATCAAACCTTTCTTCACGGTTTCCCACATGTTCGATGGAATATATGCTCTCGATGCAGCAGAACATTTTTGTCCCTGGTATTCAAATGCACCTCTGCTTAATGCAGTAATGACTTCCTGCGGATTTGCACTGTGATGCGCAAGGATAAAATCTTTACCACCTGTTTCTCCAACAATGCGCGGATACGATTTGTACTTATGAATATTATTTCCAATCGTCTTCCAGATATCTTGAAACACCCCTGTAGATCCTGTAAAGTGAATTCCTGCAAAGTCAGGGTGACTAAAAATCACATCACCTGTTTCTGCACCACCAACATAAACTAAGTTGATAACACCTGCTGGTAATCCTGCTTCCATGAAAACTTCCATCAATACATTCGCAGAATAAATTTGCGTGAATGCGGGTTTCCAAACTACCGTATTTCCCATCATCGCAACGCTAGTAGGCAAATTACCAGCAATAGCAGTGAAGTTAAATGGCGTTAACGCAAATACGAAGCCTTCTAACGGTCGTTGCTCTACGCGATTGTAAATTCCTTTCGAGGATATCGGTTGTTGCGTATAAATCTCTCTTGCGTACTCTACGTTGAAACGTAAGAAGTCAATCATTTCACATGCTGCATCAATCTCTGCCTGATAAGCATTTTTACTTTGAGCTAACATGGTAGATGCATTAATCTTCGCTCTGTAAGGACCAGCTAATAATTCAGCAGCCTTTAAGAAAATAGAAGCGCGTTGTTCCCATTCCATATTTGCCCATGCATCTTTCGCTTTCATTGCTGCGTTAATCGCTGCCGTTACATGTGAGCCATCACCAATAGAATACGTTCCTAATAAATGTTGGTGATCATGCGGCGGACGTAAATCGCCCTTCTTATTTGTATGAACAGCCTCGCCACCGATGTACATAGGTACGTCAATCACCTGACTTCTCATTTCCTGTAATTTAGCTTTTAGGGCTTTGCGCTCCGCACTTCCGGGAGCATAATTCAATACCGGCTCGTTGATAGCAGCAGGTACCTTGTATATTGCATTCGACATAGTAGTAAAATTTTACGCAAAGGTACTATTTTAATAGCTAAAATCTAAGTTAGGCGTAGCTTATGAAAGTAAATTAATTGATTGGCTCTAAGCTGTTTGTTTCGGTATATAGCAAATAGCCTTTTACCTCTCGAAAGCCCATCTTTTCAATCACCGAACAGTATTTCTCAACTTGCTTATTGTGCTTGTCATCCTTGCTGCCTGTTTTAAAATCAATTATTATAGCGCTGGTTTCTTTCATAAGTACCCGGTCAGGTCGTAAGGTTTCGCCTTCAAAATAAATACTCGATTCGTTTTTGATTGCATAATTGGAATCGTTGAAATTATTTTCATCCAAAAGTTTTAATGCAAGTAACGCATCTTTCTTTAATCGTTCAACTACGGTAGTATCGTAAATATTGAATTTGATTTTTGTATTAAAAAGCACAGCATCTAACTCCTCCGCTTTATTCATCTTGCTTAATAAGTGATGAAGGTAATCGCCATATAATTGCTCTGCGTTTTTAATTTTATAACTCAACGTAGGCATTACGGATGTCGTGTTGATTAACGACTGCTGACTAAGTGTATTATTTTTTATTTGAACCTGCTCGTTATTCTTTTTCTCTGAAGCTGTATTGTTTTCTTTAGCTCCAATTACGAGTTGCACGAGTGCTTCGGATTCGTTAAGCAGCGGACTTAATTCTGTGTTCGAACGAATAGAAGCGAGTAGTAAATTTCCTAATCGTTTGTTGTTGGATTTTAAATTTGAAAAAACATACAACTCAGTTTTCGCTCTTGTAAATGCAACATATAATAAATTCAGATTGTCAACATACGAATTATCAATCTCTTTAAAATAGCTTTTTGAAAAATGAGTATTTTCAAGTTTTTTAGTGAAGATAAGCGGACTAGCAGCTGTAGCATTATAAGGCGAAGCTGTTGTTTCTCCCCAGATTGTTTGATTAGATTTTGGAGTGATTTCCCAATCAGCGAATGGCATAATTACAATTGGAAATTCTAATCCTTTTGATTGATGAATAGTAATAATGCGCACTGCATTGTTTACTGTTGGAAGACTAACGGTCCAATCTTTTGTTTTCGATTTTTCATCCCACCATTTTAAAAAGTATTCGATAGAGCCACCTTCTTTCGAAGTGTATTCCATCATCACATCATGAAATTTTTCCAGGTATAAATCGAAATAATCGAGGCCTGTTAACTTTAATAATTCCCAATAGCAAATATTTACAGGAAGTGTTTTTAATTTATCGATTTCATTTTTAAACTTCAGCTTCACCCATGTTTGCGGATGCTTGTTTATGAAGTTCGCGTTTCGTTCAACAGATGAATCGGCAATCTGAAGTTTCTCTGCGAAGTAATTTAATTCTTCTTCTAGGATTTGATTTTTGGTGTCGTATAAAAAACGCAGACAACTAATGATAAATCGTACTTTCTTGTTTGCTGTAATCTTTAATGAATTTCCAGATATGAAATCGATATTGGTTTCATGCAGCAAATAATCAGCAACCTTTACTTCATCATCATTCTTGCGAACCAGGATAGCAATATCGCTAAGTTGATAATTTCGACTAATTGCATCCTCTATTATGGCTACCATTTTTGGAAGATTGCCTAATGGTATTTGATCACTTTCTTCGGAGGCTGTTGTTGTTTCTTCAACTACTTCGTTATCGGTGATAACTTCGTTTTCGATTTCAATTTCGTTCTCCTCTATTGCTTCAGCTTTAGCCGCTTTGGGGTCAACAAAATTAATTTCGATATAACCACCTTTTGTTTTTTCTCCTTGATCTGCCTGACGCATATTTGCATCATCATACGCTTTGTCCAGCGTTACATTTGATTCTTTTAATTTTGATTTTATTTCGTTGGAAGATGATTTGAAAAGTTCGTTGTTAAAATAAATCACATTGTTTTTAGAACGATAATTAGTTTTTAATGGTGTTTCAGTAATGCTTTGACTAAACTGTTTTAAGTCTTCTCTAACGCCTTTTAAAATCAGTTCCATGTTACCACCACGCCAGCGATAAATTGATTGTTTTGCATCTCCCACAATCAAAGAATCTTTTCCTAATGAGAGTGAATTCATCACCATCGGCTTTAAAATCTTCCACTGCGCATCACTCGTATCTTGAAATTCATCTATAAATAAATAGTTATACGTATTTCCTGATTTTTCATAGATGAATGAAGCATCATCGTCTCTAGAGAAATCTTGAAGTAATTTCGTTGTATCACTTAACAAGAATGTTTGATATTCATCGCGATAAAGTTTTAACGACTCATTTAATTTTTCAATTACTCCCGCTTGATACGATAGTTTTAAAATTTCATTGATGGTTAGCAATTCAATGATGTTGGCAAAGAAAACTTTTTCAAAATCTAATAATGCTGGATGCAAAGTAGAGTTAATAAAATCGATAAGCTCTTGCTTTGCCTTTGTTGGAATGAGTTCATCAGGGTTATCAATTGTTGCTCTAATAGCCTTTTCAAAGTCGAATGAAATGATTTTAGTTGGATCTTCAATTAGTTTAAACAATTTAGCAAGCGCTCCTCTCGATTTACCTTTAAAATCAGCTGCCGTATATCCGTTGTTTTCTACCAGCGATTTAATTTCAATTAACTTATTCAGAATAGCATCTGCATGTGGCTTTTTACTATTTTTTAAATTCATGACATATACTTGATAATCGTTAGCAGATAGTGCATTTGAAAAAGCATTCACAATTGGGCGGTTAATGATTTCTTTAACCATTCCTTTTAGGTCGGTTTTAATATTCCAGCCTTTGTTATTATCGATATTGTCAATCAGCAATTCTTCGAGCCATTGCGTGAGCTGTTTGTTCTTTCCTGAAAGTTCTAATACTCTATCAGTAATGGTGTCTGCAATATTATCAATGTCGAGTTCAATTGTGTAATGAATCGGCAACTTCAATTCACGCGATAGTGTTTTCGATAATACCTGAAAATAACTATCGATGGTAGAAACACCAAACGAGGAATAGTCATGCAGAATTTTTTGCATCACAATTTCAGCACGCTGCTGTACTAAATCGTCTGCAATTTTTAAGGTATCAATTAAATGTTGACGATGATCAGATTTCTGACCATTCGATAAAATTAAGAGTTCACTAATAATGCGGGATTTCATTTCTTCAGCCGCTTTATTCGTAAACGTAATCGCTAAAATGCGTTTATAGTCGTTAGTGTTCTTAATTACTTTTTCAAGATACTGTCTGACTAATTGAAAAGTTTTACCTGAGCCTGCTGACGCAATGTAAATTGTTAATCCCATTCTTATTTTGCTATTTTACTTTTTGTGATTTTGTATCCTAATCCAACGCCAAAAACCTGTTTAGATTGCAGTCTAGGACCAACACCAACTAATTTCTTTGTACTGCCTGATCCTTCATAAACGGAGATAGGAGTATTATCATCATAAATAAACTGCGTTGAGAAATTTGCTGTAATGTATTTATTAACTTTCATAACCAACATCAAAGTGAAATTCAAATCGACATTTTGAGGGTCTTCTAAGTAATTAGAAAATAAATCAAGCTGAGAAGATAGTGTGACATTCTCAACCACTTCTTGTTTGTATCTCACATTCAGGTACGCTCCCATTTCTGATCGAACATGTTTTCCAGAATCAACTCCGTATGCTCCTTGGTTAGATAAAAAATCATCAAGTACAAACGTGTTTTTATTTGAGATAGGAGATAGGCATGCTGATAATTTATCAGATGGTTTGTAATCAATACCTAACGATAATACGGTAAATGATGGAGCTGCAAATCGACTAATTATAATCGGATCTTCATTGGTATAGTCGTACCCGTTAGTAAATTGTGTTTTGATGTTTATCAAGGTTGTATAATACCACTTCTTGCTATTTTTGACAGCATATCCTAATTTGCTTGTATATTCAATTCTGTCTTCATTCTTTTTTAAAACATCATCACCGATTTGATTTAGTCCGTAGGATAGGTCAAGGTTGTTATCCCATATAACATTATCTTTTTTATAGTTCGCATAGCTATTTAAAAATCCATTGATGGCTACGGAATTTTCTCCTCCGGCAGCCCAGTTTGAAAAACTTACCTGATTAATATTAGCCGATACAAACAATCCTTTTTTCCAGATAGTATCGTTAG
>CANGJU010000112.1 GCA_947453935.1 Bacteroidota bacterium
TGGTGTTGATGTACGCAGTATTCGTTACCCTGGTTTAATTAGTTACAAGGCACAGCCAGGTGGAGGTACTACTGATTATGCAGTAGATATTTATCATCAGGCTCTTGATAAAGGCTCTTACAATTGTTTCCTGAAAGAAGATACTGCATTACCAATGATGTATATGCCCGATGCCATTCGTGCAACATTAGAATTGATGAATGCCGATTCAGATAAAATAAAAATTCGCAGTAGTTACAATTTAGCAGGCATCAGTTTTACGCCAAAAGAAATTGCAAACGAAATCAAAAAACATATTCCTGAATTTCAAATTTCTTATGAACCCGATTTTCGTCAGGCAATAGCCGATTCATGGCCAATGTCGATAGATGATACTCGTGCACAAGATGATTGGGGATGGGTGCCATATTATGATATGAGCTCTATGACAAAAGATATGTTATTACACCTGAAAGAAGCACGTATGAGTGCCGAACATTAACAGAAGAATTTTAAAATGCAGCACCCGCTTTATATTACCAATTCGTTAACGCGACAAAAAGAAAATTTTATTCCGATTAATGCTCCATTTGTTGGGTTGTATGTTTGCGGACCAACCGTGTATGGAGAAGCGCATTTAGGACATGCTCGTCCTTATATCACGTTTGATGTTTTGTATCGTTATCTTTCTCATTTAGGATATAAAGTCCGTTATGTAAGAAATATTACGGATGTTGGCCATCTGGAAAACGATGCAGACGAAGGAGAAGATAAAATTGCAAAGAAGGCTAGACTGGAACAACTCGAGCCGATGGAAGTAGTAGAGCTATACACAGGAAGCTTTCACGAATCTATGCGTGAATTAAATAATAATGCGCCAAGTATAGAACCTCGTGCATCAGGACATATCATCGAGCAAATTGAAATGATTAAAAAAATCATTGCTAACGGATATGCCTATGAGTCGAATGGATCTGTTTACTTTGATGTGATCAATTACAGTGCTTCCAACGACTATGGGAAATTATCTGGTCGTGTGATTGAAGAACTAATTGCAGGAGCTGGAAATGAACGTAGAGAGTTAGAAGGGCAATCAGAAAAAAGAAATCCTGCAGACTTCGCACTATGGAAAAAAGCAAGTCCTGAGCATATCATGCGCTGGCCTTCGCCATGGAGTGATGGTTTTCCAGGTTGGCATATTGAGTGTTCCGCAATGAGTAGTAAATATTTAGGTGAGACTTTCGATATTCACGGTGGCGGAATGGATTTATTATTCCCACATCACGAAAGTGAAATTGCACAATCAAAAGGTTCATGTGGTAAAGCACCAGTAAAATATTGGATGCACAACAACATGATAACTATCAACGGACAAAAGATGGGGAAGAGTTTAGGTAATTTTATTACGCTTAAACAATTCTTTACAGGAGATCATAAACTACTTGAAAAAGCGTATTCGCCAATGGCCATACGTTTTTTCATTTTACAGGCGCATTATCGTAGTACGCTTGATTTTTCAAATGAAGGATTAATAGCTGCTGAAAAGGCATTCCAGCGAATTATTAATGCAATAGATACGTTGGAGAAATTAAATCCTTCTGCCAGTTCAACATCTTCCGTTTCTGATTTAGAACAGAAATGTTTCGATGCGATGAATGATGATTTAAATACTGCCATTGTGTTGTCACATTTGTTTGAAGCAGTACGAATCATTAATTCTGCGAATGCCAGAACAGAAACACTAACGGTTGAGGATATAGACAAACTAAAATCGTTGATGAAGCTGTTCGTATTTGATATACTTGGATTAAAGCGTGAGGAGAAAATTTCGGATGACGATACAGATGGTCTAATGAAACTGTTGTTATCGATTCGTACACAAGCAAAAGCAAATAAGGATTTTGCAACATCAGATCAAATTCGTGATGAATTGATAAAATTAAATTTCACTATAAAAGATGGTAAAGATGGCTCAACCTGGAGCAAGAATTAAGCAATTACTATTTTCTGCATTTCTACTTACGCTTGCCGCTTGTAATACCGGAAACAAAACGGAAAGCACTGCTACTGATACAAAAAAGAATGCGTCACCAGCACCATCGTTTAATGCTGACTCTGCGTTTAATTTTGTAAAAGCACAAACTGATTTTGGTCCTCGTATTCCTAATTCAGCATCACAAGCAAAATGTGCCGAATGGTTAAGTAATACCATGAAACAATTTGCCGATACTGTAATAGTACAAAGTTTTCAATCAAGAGGATTTGATGGTAAAACGTTGAATGGAAAAAACATTATCAGTTCGTTTAATCCATCTAAAGGAAATAGAATCATGCTTTGCGCACATTGGGATTCACGCCCGTTTGCTGATCAAGACTCAGTACGAAAAAATGAACCCATAGATGGTGCTAATGATGGTGCAAGTGGTGTTGGAATTTTAATGGAAGTAGCACGGCAGTTATCAATAGCGAAACCTGATTTAGGAGTAGATATTATTTTCTTTGATATTGAAGATTATGGTCAGCCGGAAAATAGTGGTTATCCAGATCAAGATGATACGTATTGCCTGGGATCTCAGTATTGGTCGCAGCACTTACATACGCCTAATTATTTTGCACGCTATGGTATTTTGCTGGATATGGTTGGTGCAGCAAATGCAACCTTTACGCAAGAAGGAACATCGATGCGTTATGCAGAAAATGTAACCGGAATGGTTTGGAAAACAGCAGGTGATTTAGGCTACGGAAGTTATTTTCTGATGGAAAAAACAAATCCGATTGTTGATGATCATTATTACATCAATCAGATTGCAGAGATTAAATGTACCGATGTAATCCATTATGATTACAACACACCTTCACATTTCTGGAAGCACTGGCATACTCACGGAGATACAATCGATAAGATTGATAAGAATTCATTGAAAGCTGTCGGACAAACATTATTACAAGTATTATTTAACGAGTTATCGTACTAAGCATGAGCATTGTTTCTAAGTTAAAATTAGTTTCTATTATTATTATTTTTTCGACTGTTGCTGGATTTGCACAGATGCCTAATTTTCCAGGCATGCGCGATTCATCAATGCGTGGAGGTATGAATCGCGACTCTGCGTTCAGAAATATGCCTGCAATATGCAAAGTGATTGGAACGTTACAAGACTCATTAACAAAAGTAGGGTTGGAATTTACGTCAGTCGCAGTTTTAAAAGTTCGTGATTCATCTATTGTAGGTGGAGCATTAACGAATGGTAAAGGACAGTTTAGTATTGAAGCTTTACAACCAGGTAGATATTTTTTACGCATTAGTGCGATCGGATATCGTAAAATGGATTCAAAGCCATTTATGTTAAATCCGATGGAGCCAACTAAAGATTTCGGTATTGTTTACGTTGCTTCTTCACAAAAGAATTTAAAGGAAGTTGAGATTCAGGGTGAGAAGGCTGATTATGTAAACTCACTTGACAAAAAAATTTATAACGTAGAAAAAGATTTAATCAGCACAGGCGGAACTGCCTCTGATGTTTTAAGAAATGTTCCATCGGTGAATGTTGACATAGACGGAAAAATCAGTTTAAGGGGCAGTGAAAATTTAACTATTTTGATTGACGGTAAGCCATCAAGTTTAGGTGGAGGTGATAAAGCCTCTTTGTTACAACAACTACCTGCCGGATCAATCGATCAAATTGAAATAATTACTAATCCGAGTGCACGTTATGATGCAGAAGGAATGGCTGGAATCATCAACATCAAAACAAAAAAAGATAAACGAAGTGGCGTAAATGGATCTATTACAATAGGTGCTGGTACACGTGATAAATACAATGGGGGAGTTTCGTTAAATAATAGAACAAAAAAAACTAATCTGAATTTAAGTTATAATTTCAGAGAAGAAACAAGACGATCATCAGGATTTTCTACTAGACAAAATGAACTTGCTTTGTTGTTCCCATTTGAGGATTCAGAATCGGAAGGCCGAAATCAAAATTTAAATAATTCATTTCGTTCATCGCTTGATATTAACTTAAGCAATAACACGACATTAGGTTTGTCAGGTGGTTATAGCGAGAGAAACGAAGATAAATACGAGCTTAATAGTACTATCTACGAAGATTCTATCAGAAGTGTATTAGGAGGATTTTACAGAACAACCAACTCAGATAACACCAATAAAAATTTAGAAGGCGGCTTAGATATTCGTCATGTCATCCCTGGTACAAAAAGAGAATGGTCGGGTTCAGCTAATTACTCTCAAAGCGAAAACAACGATGAGGATTATTTTTTGACAGTAGATAGTTCTTATGGATATACTACTTTAAAAAGAAAGGGGGGCTTTTCTACGTTAGTAGCACAAACTGATTATACACATCCAATTAATCAGAGTTCAAAGTTTGAAACTGGTGCTAAAGGAACGTTCAGAACAAACGATAATAATCAGGTAGGGTTAAATCGTAATGGTTTTGATTTGGCAAATACTGATCATTTTATTTACTCAGATCAGATTACAGCTGCTTATATTCAGTTTGCAGGAAGAGCACCATCACTTATTAAAAAGGATAAGTTTGTAGAGTTACAAGGCGGAGTGAGAGTAGAAAATACAAAAATAATTGGTGATGCAGTAATCGATTCAAAAGATTTTGAGTACAACTACACCAACTTGTTTCCTAGTGCTGCAATTAAATACACGGTAAAAGAAAAAAACGATTTTCAATTAGTATATAGCAAACGTGTTAACCGACCTAATGCACAAAACTTAAATCCTTTTTCGGACATTTCGGATATCCGTAACGTTAGAACAGGTAATCCAGAATTAAAACCTGAATTTATTGATAGTTATGAATTCAATTATTTCCGAAAGTTTAATGAACAGTCATTATCTGCAACAGTTTATTATCGTTATACAACAAATTTGATCAGTCGCTTTCGATCAATTGATACTTTAACAGGGGTATCAACCATGACATTTATTAACTATAGTTCATCCACAAACACAGGAGTTGAACTTGTCTTGAAAAATCAAATTGGCAAGGCTATAAATACTACAACATCATTCAATTATTTCAACAATAAAATTAACGGTGAAAATATTGATGCTTCACTTCAAAGTACAAGTAATAACTGGACGCTTCGATCAAACATCAATATCAAAGCATCTAAAACCACTAATTTGCAAATTACCGGTATGTATATGTCGCCAACAAAAACTCCTCAAGGAAGTTTTAAAGGCATGAGCGGAATTGATATCGGGGCTCGTCGTGATTTTATGAAAGGGAAATTAAATTTATCTGTAAACATTACGGATATTTTTAATACGCGAAAGATGGTTATACACAATGTGGGTGATGGATTTATTTACGATATGCAACGTAAGAGAGAATCACAAGTTGCAAATTTCACGCTTGTATATCGTTTTGGTTCTACTGATGCTAACTTATTTCAACGTAAGAAATCAGGTAGACAAATGGATATGCCAATGGATATAAATCCTGATTTTTAA
>CANGJU010000113.1 GCA_947453935.1 Bacteroidota bacterium
AGTTGATAGATGATTGCCATCACAGCGGACAATAACATCATGACTGTTGCTGTGTTTGATATCCACATTGAAATAAAATAGGAGGTAAGCATGATGCCCAATAAAAGCTGCGCAGGATTTTTGCCGGTAATGGATAATATTTTTAATGCGACGCGTTTATGTAATCCCCATTTTTCAATCGCGAATGAAATAATAAATCCTCCGATAAATAAAAACAAAATCGGATCCATGTATTGCGCCGCTGTTTCTTTAATATCGATTATTCCTAATGACGGTAAGAATACAAATGGCAGGAGTGATGTGATGGCGATATGCACGACTTCAGTAAACCACCATAATGCGACCCAACATACGAGTCCAAGCATCGTCATCATTTCAGGATGAGCTACATCAAACGATGGCGCATTGCTTATAATAATAAATAATAAAGGTCCTGCGATTAAAAGTAAATTTCGTTTCAAATTTGGTTAGATTGGTATTTATAAAAATACTCAATTTAATTTGATCCCGATGCTTCGGGATTTGAAAATTTGAAGATTTGAAGATTTGAATCCGATAATTAACGGATTTGAAGATTAATAAAAAGTTCAATGAATTTGTAATGTAAAGTCGAGAATCTCTAACTCCTGATTTCAATTTTAAAAAGCATTAATAAAAAATCAATTATTCTTTATCACCTTGAACGTCTTGGTTTGGTCTCCTGAATTAATTCTGACTAAATAAATTCCTGGAATAAATTCAGAACCAAATTTAAAATTTCTTGTTAATGAATAGTTTTCACTCACCAAAATCCTTCCTGAAACATCAAAGATGCAAATGGTAATCGGTGAATCAACTTGGCTTTTAAAGTCAATGATGAATTCACTTGACGAAGGGTTTGGTGAAATAGAAATATTTGTGAGAGGATTCTCATCTAAATTATTTTGAATAGAATCATTATTTGAAATTCTGCAATTAACAGTAATATTAGCGGCTGACGAATAATTACTACATCCCAATGCGTTTGTTGCACATACACGATATGCACCTGCTTGTGAGGCTAAATAACTGGATGTAGTAGCTCCACTAATATTAACATTATTTTTTTGCCATTGATAGGTTATTCCAGTAGTTATACTAGCACTTAATTTTTTAGTTTGCCCCGCGCACATCGTTTGTGAACCTGTTGGTGTTATCGTAACTGTGGGTATACTATTTACAGTCATGTTTAATGAATTGGACGTAACTGTCGAAGATGTAGTACAACTAAGATTGGAAGTTAAAACACATGTAATAACATCTCCATTAACAAGTGTTGTAGATGTGTATGTTGAACCAGTTGAGATGTTAACTCCATTTTTTTTCCATTGATAAATAGGGGCTGTTCCTCCATTAGTTGAGGCAGCTATAAATGTCACGCTGCTTCCTTTGCATATAGTCGTACTTGGAGAAACGCTTATACTTAACGTAGGTGTAACAATTAGTGGTGATGTCACAGCTAGGGCGCTACTTTTTATTGAATATCCGCAAGCATTTCTAGCAACTACGACATAATAATTGGTTGAACCAGGAGTTGCAGTTATTGAACAAGTATTATTAGTAAGCGGACCTAAACAAAGAGAATTATAGCTAGAAGTGCTAGATATATTATTTGATAAAACTTCATACGTAATTCCTGTTCCGATCACTGCATTCCATGTTACCGTTGTCGAATTACAAGTATTAGATGTTGTCGCAAGTCCTGTAGGTGCTGACGGAGCAGAGCAAGTAACTGCTAAATAGGATGGTCCAACATTGCTTAAAGTTAGTGGAGAATTTGTGGATGTACCTGTTCCAAATTCATCGCAACCTATATCTTTTAACCTAATTGATGTTGGTCTTGATTTACCTCTGATGTCAAGTAATAAAAATGGATCATCATTAACATTTGCAATATCAAGTATACTTGGAAAAGTAGTATCTGAAATATTAATTGCAGGACTATTTGATGATAAGCTAAAAGAATTATTTGTGTTTAGAGCTAGCTGGGGATTAGCGGCTGTCATACCCGATGCGATTGGAATTCCAAGTGTGCCTTGGTACATGTTTCCCTTCCAGATAGTATTTGTATTCGGATTTGAAAAAATATTCCCTGTGTTTTTTTTAAAAATATTATTTGCAAAGTTTACATTAACTGGACCTGCGCCTCCTAGATCTATATCACCACAATTGATAAAGGTATTGTATAAAAAATTAATGTTATTCAAATTGGGACTAATGTAATTAAATGCAATTGCGTTTGCAGTTCCCGTTGTTCCTGCTGTCTCGAAATAATTATTGTAACAGTAGATATCGTTCGCCTCTTTAACTCGTATTCCGCCTGAACCATTAATAAAATAGTTTCCATAAGCGATATTTCTGTTACCGTTTCTGAATACCAACATTCCATTAGGGTTATTTGTAAACGTGCAATAACGAATTACATTCTCACAACATTTGATTGAGATGTTTTCACCATCACCCATTCCCGTGTTATTAAAATAACAATATTCAACAATAGTCCTTGATGTGTTAGTACATTCGGTGCTTAGTCCTAATCGAATCGGTTCATTTCCATAATCACCTCCAAGTCCTGGAAAATTTTGAAACGAACAGTATCTTATCTTATGATAACCTGGAATAGTCGGAGAGGTGTTTATTTGAATTGCACAACCTAGTACTGCTCCTACTATCGATGTGTCTGGTTTGTTTTCAATATTACAATAAGTTATCTGATTATACTGTGTACCATCTTTTATGTCGATGTATTTTTTAGCGAGATAACCATTGAAATTTAATTGTGTCAGATTATTATTGCTACCATTAACCTCAATTAGATTGGATGCTCCAATACATCCAGAAGTGAACTGAAAGCCAGAGAAAGTAATGTAATTGCCACTAAGAATTATACTATTTGTGCCGTTTAAAAACACACCACCAGCAGTTGCTGCTTTAATTGTGAGGTTACTTTTTGAAATATTGATTATATTGTTTAAGTAGGTTCCATTAGCAAGGATGATTGTATCGCCTGTGATAGAATTGTTAATTGCTGTTTGTAATGTTGGGATAGATGAAACTGTAAAAGTGCGTGCAATTGATGCATAACCACATGCAAGGAATAACAAAGCAACAATTATTTTCTTCATAATTTATTAAATTATGAGTACCAATTTATTCTAAACATTAAGGTGATTGCAAATTTAAATGACTAATTTCTTTTGAAATTGATTAATTGATTGCTGAACACGTTTTTTTTGCTGTTGAAAAAAGTGTCAACAATAAGTAGTATAGTGGTAAAATTGTAATGGATATTAATGGAGTTATTTTTATTAACTTAAATTGACGTACCAATCATTTGCTGAAGTGCTAATTGATTTGATGTTTATAGGTTATTAGTTACTTACAAAATATCCAGCTCAATTATCTTGATAAATTATTTTGAGAACAAAAAAAACTTCTTGTTTTCATAAGTAATAATGGGATTCTCATCTTCACTGATAAATCCACATCAACACTGGTTTTTCGCTCGATCGTAATAATGGATCAATAATTCGGAAGCTGTTGTTGGAAATTGCAGGACAGCCCCATCCTTCAGGAGTTCCATTCGGATAAACATCGTCATCAGGGATTGCATCCCACGAATGAAAAACAATCGCGCGACTTTGTGCATTGCTATTGCTTGATTCTAATCCATGTAAAACATACTTCACATTAACGCCCCATTGACTATAACCACGCTCTCCGATTTTATATTTGCCGAGCGAAGAGCAATGACTTTCGGGTGTGTTGCTAAATATGGGCGACTCTTTTGAGTAATCATTATTCCAAGGATAATCTCCGCAACCATGGGCAACCAAAAAACTATTGGCGATGGTGTCTCTTTCAAAATCCCATATCATTAACCTTTTTACACCAGAGTGTAAACTCATATCGATTAAAATGCAAAAACTGGAATTATAATTCTTCGACTTGCAAAATTCAAGAGCTTTCTTTGCTTTGACTTTTGTTGCTTCTATATTAAGCGATGATTTATTGGGTACTTTGTTATTTGATGGTTGACTATTACATCCAATTAGTGGTGTTGAGATTAATAAGAATAAGGTTTTGAATAGTTTCATTATAATAATTTCAATAATCGAAGTTAGATAAACGATAAAAGACCTTGAATTAGTATATTCTATTTTATTGCATGTAACCTCCAGACAGCATCTGTTTTATTGATTCATAAGGCTCGTAAAAATATTGCTTGTCATTAAAAGCAATGTAAAATACCAGCACTGCTAATGCGCAGAGAATATGGATTAAGCTCATTAAAAATATTGTTGCGGATGTTTGATTGGATTTATTAATACCATTTTCTTTTGGTAAAAGATTTAGGAAAGTAGGATTTAATTCCAACCATTTGTTGATATCAATTAATCCTTCGATATAACCAAAAATAAATGATAGTGATAGTAGTATTCCAATTCTATCCATTGAATTGGTTATGGCATAAGTGATGAAGATGAATAACCAAACTCGAAACAATATGCGGATAAATACTTTAATAAAGTCGATTGTGGTTGAACTAAAAAACATGCGCATTAGGATATAGCAAATTATAGTCGAAGAAAAAATCAAATGAATATCGAAAAGTACATTCTTTAAATATTGATTATTTAAAAACAATAATGTCCAAACGATCATTGCAATTAGATAAGCCGCGATTGTTTTGTAAAGCAATTTTTGATTCATTCTGCTTATTAGAATTGTGGTTAGTAGTTGCTAAATTAATTTATTGGTGTAAATTACTTAGGATTGTAAATGATATTCAATCCAATAATACAAACGTTCTATTGACAAGTATATCCACCATCGGCTGCTACCAATGCTCCTGTCATAAAGCTGCTCTCCTCTGACAATAAGAAGGCAACGACATTGGCAATTTCTTCCGGCTTGGCAATTCTTTTAATTGGCTGAGCTTCCTCCAACATTTTATAAATTGTATCATTTCCAAGATTTGTTATGGTATCAAATCCTTCAACAGCTTTTGTTAATAGTGGAGTTTCGATTGTTCCAGGACAAATACAATTTATTCTTATGTTGTGTTGTGCATAGTCTATTGCGGTGCTTTTAGTAAACTGACCAATTGCACCTTTTGTAAGTCCGTAGGCAGAACTATTTCCTTTGCCAATAAAAGACTGATCTGATCCCGTAACTACAATTGATCCCTTTTGTTGCTTTCTCATAATCGGGATAACTGCTTTTACGACGTGAAAAATTCCTTTTAAATTAATCGATAAAATATTTTCGAACTCGTCGATAGTCGTTTCCTCAATATTGCCAGATCTATGAATACCAGCATTGGCAAATAGTAAATCAATTTTTCCTTCTTTGTTATAAATATGCTGAATTGCAATTTG
>CANGJU010000114.1 GCA_947453935.1 Bacteroidota bacterium
CGTATTACGCGTGACAAATGGGTGTTAGAGCCAAGTGTACGCATTCAGTATTATGCATCCTTGTCGGAGTTTTCTCCTGAGCCTCGCATCGGATTTAAATGGAATGCATCTGATAAAGTACGTTTCAAATTTGCTGGTGGAATGTATTCACAAAATTTATTGAGTACTTCGTCTGACAGAGATGTAGTGAATTTATTCTACGGATTTTTATCAGGTCCTGAAAATCTTCCTGATGAGTTTAATGGAAAAGCTGTAACATCGAAATTGCAAAAAGCAAGAGACTTTGTAGTAGGTTGTGAAATTGATTTGTTTAAACATCTCGATTTAAATGTTGAAACCTATATAAAAGATTTCACACAGTTAACGAATATCAACCGCGATAAAATTTATCCGGATAATGGAACGTATTCTAACGAACCAGATTATAAAACGAAAGAATATATTGTTGAAGGTGGTAAAGCATACGGAATCGATTTCGTACTGAAATACGAAAAGAAACAATTTTATTTGTGGGGTGTGTACTCACTCGGAAAAGTAACCCGCGATGATGGTATCAGAACGTATAGTCCGCATTTCGATCGCCGACATAATATTAATCTTGTTGGTGCTTATACCTTCGGAAAACATATGAATTGGGAATTTAATGTGCGCTGGAATTATGGCTCAGGATTTCCATTTACGAAGACAGCAGGATTTTATGAGTATTTGAATTTTGCTAATGGATTATATACGGATCCAACAACAGCTAATGGTTATTTAGGTGTGAGTTATGGAGATTTAAATCAAGGTCGTTTACCCGATTATCACCGTATGGATATAAGCTTAAAGAAAACACTGTTGTTAAGCGAGCATTCTGAAATGGAAATATTGGCGAGCTTAATCAACGTTTATAATCGTGAGAATATTTTTTACTTCGATCGCATTCGTTACAAGCGCGTGAATCAGTTGCCTGTGTTGCCATCGTTAGGTGTGAACATGACGTTTTGATTAGCGAGAAATTATTAATCAAAAAATTTGATGGTATTATTGATTTGGTTTTTAAATTTATCCAAACAAATGCATTTTGATTTTTTAATAATTGTAATAACACAATTTTAATATGAATGTTTTTAAATCTTTTCATAAGTAGTCCTGTGATTTTAAAGTTATATTCCTTAACTTTGATTTATGCCTCGACAAACAAAATATCATATTGGCGTTGAAATAGATAAATTAACTAATAGTATACAGAATACAATTTCTGGTGATAGTTTTTCTACGGATGTTCATCCTGTATCTATGGCGGATTTGAAAAGCATCAACAAGAAAAACAATTGGATATTTAATTGGGTTAAAGAATTTAAAATGACCGATAGGAAAGTTTTTAAACTTACAATAAGAAATAATCCTAAAATTATCCAAGGTCTTTTAAGTATTAGCGACTATAAAGACCACTATTATTTGCATTTAATAGAGAGCGCACCATTTAATTTAGGAAGGCATAAACTATATGAAGGAGTACCCGGAAACCTATTTGCATTCACATGCAAAGTATCTTTGGATAGTGGTTATCAAGGATTCATTTCGTTCACTTCAAAGACAAAACTACTTGATCATTATAAAAATACATTAGGTGCAACGCATATTGGCGGACATAAAATGGTGATTTTTCCTAATGAAGCTCGAAAATTAATTGGAAAATATTTCCCTATATAACCAAATTAAAATGGCACATATCAAAGAACCAAATGGCGTAGATTTTTTTGTAGACCCAACTCCTTTGACCAAGCAGGAAAGGCAACAAATTAGTGATTTGATCGCTTATTATAAACGTACTGGGAGAAAAAAACTCATGCAAAAAACAATAACTAGAAAAAAAGTTTCGAGTGCTAAAAAGGTACTTGCGAAATAATTCAGTTCCTCCATTTTACTTTTTTATTTTATTGTCGATCTTCAATAAAAACCCCTGACCATTTAGTTGATCAGGGTTTTTATTTTTATTGGAATTGATGACTATCGGATAGTTACCATTTCACGATACTTTGGTAAAGGCCAGCATTCATCGTCAACAATTAATTCTAATTTGTCAACGTGATATCTGATTTCATCGAAGTGTGCTTTAACTTTATCGCAGTAGTTAATTGCTCGTGTGCGAATATTGTCAATAGCATTTGCTTTTCTTCTTGCATCTAACATCGCATCGCAGTTTTTCTTAATTACAGTAATGTGATTAGAAATTTCTTTGATGATCTCAACTTGCGCAGCATAAGTGTCGCGAGGCATTTTAATATCCATCAAGCCTTCTACATTTTGTACTAATAAGTGTTGATACTTAATAGCAGCAGGAATGATATGATTGGTTGCAACAACACCCATCACACGTGATTCAATCTGAATTTTCTTGATGTATGTTTCAAGCATGATTTCATGACGCGCTTCTAACTCACGATGATTGAAAATATTATTGCTTTCAAATAAGCTCATTGTTTTCTTCGATACAAAAGCATCTAACGCAGTAGGAGTAGTAGTGATATTGTTTAATCCTCTTTTCTTGGCTTCTTTTTTCCACTCTTCGCTATAACCATTTCCTTCGAAGCGAATCACCTTGCTATCTACGATGTACTTACGCAATACTTTTAAAATTGCTTCATCGTTTTTCATTCCTTTCTTCGCTAATGCTTCTACTTCAACATAGAATTTCTTTAACTGATCTGCCACGATTGTATTTAATACCGTCATTGGATGTCCGCAGTTAGCTGTAGATCCTACTGCACGGAACTCAAATTTATTTCCAGTGAAAGCAAATGGAGATGTACGATTACGATCAGTATTGTCTAATAAGATTTCTGGAATCTTACCGATGTTTAATTTCAATGCTGTCTTTTCTTCAGGCGTCATTTTTTTATCCTTCACCGATTTCTCGATTTCGTCTAACACTGCCGATAACTGCTGACCTAAGAAGATAGACATAATCGCAGGAGGCGCTTCGTTAGCTCCTAAACGATGATCGTTACTTGCAGATGCAATTGATGCGCGCATTAAATCGGCATGCTCATGAACCGCTTTAATCGTATTAATGAAAAACGTTAAGAACATTAAGTTGCTCTTCGGAGAATTGCCTGGCGATAATAAATTCTTACCAGTGCTTGTACTTAAACTCCAGTTATTGTGTTTACCTGAGCCGTTGATACCAGCATACGGTTTTTCGTGAAGAAGAATTTTGAAATGATGCTTGCGTGCAATCTTCTCCATTAGATCCATCAACAATGAATTGTGATCAACTGCTAAGTTGATGTCTTCAAAAACGGGAGCACATTCAAACTGCGAAGGAGCTACTTCATTATGACGTGTTTTTAAAGGAATACCTAATTTCAATGATTCAATTTCTAACTCAGCCATAAACGATAACACACGAGCAGGAATAGAACCGAAATAATGATCTTCTAACTGTTGTCCTTTGGCTGCTGTTGCACCGAATAATGTACGACCTGTCATTTCTAAATCAGGACGTGCATTAAACATATCGATATCTACTAAGAAATATTCTTGCTCAATTCCTAAGGTAGAATATACGCTGGTAACGTTCTTGTCAAAATACTGACACACGGGAACCGCAGCTTGATTCAAAGCATTCAATGCTTTTAAAAGTGGTGCTTTGTAATCTAAGGTTTCACCCGTATAAGAAACGAAAATTGTAGGAATACATAAAGTACGACCTGCAACGCTGTCCATAATAAATGCAGGCGAACTTGGATCCCAAGCCGTATAACCTCTTGCTTCGAATGTATTTCTGATACCACCATTAGGGAACGAAGAAGCATCTGGCTCTTGCTGTACTAATGCAGAGCTGCTGAATGTTTCTATTGCACGACCTTCGTCACTTAATTCAAAGAAGGCATCATGCTTTTCGGCTGTGGTACCCGTTAGAGGCTGGAACCAGTGAGTGTAATGTGTTGCACCCATACTTATTGCCCAGCTTTTCATTGCTGCTGCAACTAACTCAGCAACCTTACGGTCGATACGCTGACCTGTGTTAGTAGCTTCTATTACTTGTTTGTAAACCTCTTTTGATAAATGCTTATGCATTTTTTCTTTATCAAAAACATTTACTCCATAGTAGTCGGAAACTTTACTTGATGGAGGGTTAACTGGAACCGGAGCTCTGTTACTGCTCTTCTCTAATGCGGTAAAACGTAGCATGATTTTATGATTTTTTAGAAATTTTGAGCAAATATAGGTTTTTGAAGGGGGGTATTCCAAAAAAAAATATGAAAAATTATGTCTGACCCCCATTTTTTTAGGGGGTGACCTGTAATTTTATTAAAAAATAGGGGTTTAAATTTGAAAATTGGTCAATTTGAAGCTGAATTTTTAAATGTATATGAAGTGTTCTAATTTGCTATCTGAAAATGAAATGATGAGTCGTGTTGTGTCCTAAGTTTTGGTGGCGATGCTATGATTCATCTAAAGTCAATTTGAAGATGAAATGATGAGGAGTGAAAGCGATATGCAAAATAGTTGTTTTTAGTATTGAATTTTCAAATCGTATAACTTTCAAATCATCAAATTGATTTAATCGTTTGTAAATGCTTATTAACCGACTAAATATTTTCCAATGCATAATTTTACTGCGGGGTGGGGCTGCTGTCCCCCCATGGTGTTGGTTTTTTTTAGTTTTTTTGAAGTAATTATCCGTTGTTATTGAAAAATGTTCCTGAAGGCGTAATTCGTGTTAAATATTCATTTAGTCAGTACTATGGATTTAAGCATCTAATCATCCAAAAGCAATAAAAGAAATCTGTAAGTGTGATTTTGTATTTTAATTTAAGTCATCAAATCATCAAATTGTTTTAATCGTTTGTAAATGGATATAAGCGTTTAAAAACCGAATAATAAATTTCTGAATTGTAATTTAGTCGCGGGGTGGGGCTGCTGTCCCCCCATGGTGTTGAGAGGTAATTTTTATTTTTTTATATTTAATATATGCAGATGGTTAAAAGCAATCTAGACTGATTTCCATTGAAGTTTTTGTTTTATCAGCACTCTGTATAAAATCATTCAACAATCAATATGAAAAAGATGAATATGCGTGAATGATTTTGCGTTTTGTTGTCATATATTCAAATACTCAATTTCGATAATCGACGAGACAAATCTTCAAATTTTCAAATCTTCAAATTTTCAAATCATCAAATTCGCGTCAGCTTCAACCCTTCAATCGGCTTCACTATCAACGGAATTTTCTCAACGGTTACCGAGCTGGTATCAAGTCCAAAAGCACGCTCTTCGGGAAGTGAGATTTTTTTTATCAGGAAGTAAAAGTCCATGATGATTTTTTGTAGCCATGGTAATTCGTTGTCGTACGACAAGAATTTTTCCATTACCACAAAGCGGAAA
>CANGJU010000115.1 GCA_947453935.1 Bacteroidota bacterium
GCAATAGAGTTACAAACCATTCGATGATTAGATATATTAAAGCCCCATTCGTTCATTGCATTTAACGAAGCTTCATGGGTAGTAAACACAGAAGGACCGTAATACGCATATAAAAAACAATCGAGACTTCTTTTCGCAACTTCAGCACTATCCTGCATTTTGACTGTACCAGCAGCACAATTTCTCGGATTCGCAAATGGAGCTTCACCTATATCAACACGTTCATCGTTGATGCGATTAAACACCTTGCGCGGCATAAACACTTCACCTCTAACTTCAAATTCAGAAGGAAATGAAACAGTACTCTTGTTCTGTAAATGAAATGGGAGGGACTTAATTGTTTTAATATTTGCTGTTACATCATCTCCTTTAACACCATCACCTCTTGTAACAGCCTGAACTATTTTTCCATCTTTATACGTAATGCCAATGGCCACACCATCAAACTTTAATTCGCAAGCATATTGAACAGTTTCATTGGTAATAATTTTCTTGATGCGATTATCAAACTCATATAATTCTTCTTCTGAATAGGTATTACCCAATGAAAGCATTGGATATTTATGTTCAACAGCAGTGAACTCTTTTGTAATTTGTCCACCTACACGTTGCGAAGGACTGTGCGGAAAACAAAATTCTGGAAATTGCTTTTCAAGTTGAATCAGTTCATTCAACAACTGATCAAAATCGAAATCAGAAATTACAGGAGCCGCTTCGACATAATAACGATAATTATGCGATTCAATATCTGAGCTCAGATAGTTTATTCTTGCTAACGCTTCTTCTCTCGTCATAAAAATTAATCAATACGAGTAAATTTATAGTTATTAGGAGGAGAAACGATCAACGGCACTTTTTCAATGGTTACATTACTCGTATCTAATCCGAATGCTTTCTCTTCTGAAATAGTAAGCTTCTTCATAAAGAAATACATGTTCAAAATTACTTTGGTATAAACATCCAAGGTATTCTCATACGATAAAAACTTTTCCATTACTACGAATTTAAAATCACCTATGAGATGTTGTTTGTTCAACGAAGAATAACGACTCGTTAAATCCACTTCTTTATTTTTTACTAACTCTTCAACCACCTGACGAAACATGAGGTTAATACGCGGCGCAACGCGGAAACCTAATTTAAAACGGATATGGATAATTTTATCATTCACCAATTCGCGCACTTTATATTCCATACGATACGGTTCATCACAAACATCCAAATGAACAAACCAATAAATATCAGCTCGCTTAGGTTGCTTTTGAAGAATGCTATACACTACTTTATTTTCCACTTCATCATCGTGAGATGCACTAGTAAGATAAACAAGGTGAGTAGAATATTTAGGAATCGATTCATCTTTGCTGACATCACTGATGATATCATAATAATCGGGAAGCTTCACAAATTCAATTAACGCAGTATTTATTTTTCGAGCCTCACGCCATACATACATAACAATCACAATTGCGAGTGCAATAAACACCGTTACATAGCCACCATGTTTGAACTTATCTAGATTAGCAATTAGGAACGAAATTTCAATCGTGCTAAACAATATCACAACTGCCCAGATTAAAATTCGTGAATACTTTTTCAAATACAAATAATAAACGAGCAGGGTAGTTGTCATAAGCATGGTTAACACAATGGCTAAACCATAGGCAGCTTCCATTTTACTCGACTCCTGAAAGTAAAGCACTATACCAATACATCCGAAACACATTAACCAATTGACAGTTGGTATATACAATTGCCCTCTGATATCTGTTGGATATTCAATGCGTCCTTTTGGAAGAAAGTCCATACGCATACCTTCATTGATAAGGGTAAAAGTACCACTGATTAAAGCCTGACTAGCTACAATAGCTGCCGATGTGGCAATTCCAATTCCGATAGGTAAAAACCAACGAGGCATTAACACATAAAACGGTTTTAAATCTCCTAAGGTTGTACCTGCATGTTGCATCAACCAGGCTGCTTGTCCGAAGTAATTTACCAACAAAGCTACCTTCACAAATATCCAGCTGACACGAATATTTTGTCGACCACAATGTCCTAAATCAGAATAAAGAGCTTCTGCTCCAGTTGTACATAAGAACACAGCGCCTAGTAACCAGAAACCTTCTGGATAATTAGCGAGTAAATCGAATGCATAAACAGGATTGAGTGCTTTAAGAACAACAGGAAACTGGATAAGCTGATTAAAGCCAAGAATAAACAACATGGAAAACCAGATAAACATGACTGGTCCAAAGAAGCGTCCCACGAACTTGGTTCCGAACTGCTGAATAAAAAACAAAAAGAAAATGATGGATATAACAATGGGAAGAATTTCAATATTCGGATTAATCACCTCTAATCCTTCGATAGCAGATGCGACGGATATGGGTGGCGTTATAATTCCATCTGCTAATAAGGTAGCACCTCCAAGCATGGCAGGAACGAATAGCCACTTCACATGCATTTTACGCACGAGTGCGTACAACGAAAAAATTCCACCTTCACCTTTATTATCTGCGCGAAGTGTTAGAATGATATACTTAAACGTTGTTTGTAATGTCAGCGTCCAGAAGATACACGACAAACCACCAAGCACCAATTGCTCGGTAATTGTTCTGCTTCCAACAATTGCATTCATTACGTAGAGTGGTGATGTACCAATATCACCGAAGATAATTCCGAGAGTAACAAGCAACCCCGCCGCTGTTACTTTATTATGATCAATATGTCCTGCTGCCATAGCGTTGCAAATATACTTTGAAAGCCTTTAAAACATTAAGAATATCGTCCTTATTTTTGAACCTGTTTCTAGTGTTATTTTTAATATATTTGAAGACTACTATTACACTATGAATTCGAGAAACGAAAGGCTCTTACATGTCTTAGGGAGCATCTTAATAATTTGTGGCTTTTTAGCCTACTATTACGCGGGATCAAAGGCAATTTCACTCTTAATTGCCGCTATTGGAGGTGGTGCTATTGCATGGACCATTGCATACCTTCAAAAAATCAATAAAGTATCTGAATGGTACGGATTCGGATTTACATTTATTTCTTCAATCATTTTCGGACAACGTTGTTTAGCGAATTTGATGGCTTTAATTGGAATTATTCAAAACCGATTAACATCCAACGCTTATCACAAAAGTATCTATGTTGTTTTGTTAAGCATCATTTGTGTTAGTTCTATCTGCTCAATGATTGTATATTACGTTAACTTAGAAGAGTCAAAAAAATAAGCTATGAAAACCAGAATCAAAATAAACGCAAACGGATCTATCAGAGTAGAAGGCGATTTTGAAATTGTTGATGCAGAAGGTAATGAGTTTAACTTAAATGGCCGAACTGCTGTTGCACTTTGCAGATGTAATTTATCGAAGAACAGACCATTTTGCGATGGCGCTCATAAAGGTGAATTTGAATGTCCATCAATAGCGTTTGAACTACCCGCGCCCAAAGCTTAATTTGGTAATTTATTCACTACATCCTGAAATAATGGATCACCCAATAAGGAATTAAATTCTGTTGTTTGATTTATGCGTGTACGTTGATTAAACCCTTTTTTGCCTGCTGTATTTAAAAACTCAATTACTCTCGATTTGTTCCCCATTCTGGCTTCCATCACTGTAGCTAAGAACCATGCTTCTTTGTTATCGGGATCAATATTTCGATATAAAACAGATAGATAATAAGCATCTTGATTCGAATTCGCTTTCATCGTTTTATCGAGATTCATGTAACACATCAAGCTTAATCCACTGCGGATACGCATTAATTGTGCACTCTTTAAATTACTTTTCTCATTTTGGATAGATGCATTCAATCGCTGCATTTCATTATACCACCAGATTGTATCTTTCGATCCCATAGCTGCATAATAGCTATTCTTGATTCCTAACTCTTCCTTTATAAAATTCTGCTCTGAATTTTTTTCTATTTGATAAGCGGAAGATTGAATCAGAGATGAATAAGCTTTACCATATTTATCAACGTCTTTTTGATAAGCCAATGTTTTTACAATTCGTTCATAGAATAACGATTTATGAATCTTAGTAGAGGAACAATACGCTGAATTATTAAGTGAATCGTAAACTGCCATAACTAAATCCAGTTTTTTCTTATCCTTTTCGATGCTATCACGTACAGCGTACGCCGTAAAAACAGCCAACACTTCTTGCATTTTTTGCAACGAAGGCCACTCGTGAATTCCTTTATCGCGCATGATTAAAACGCGGCTTCTTTGCTCTTTATCTTTTATCTCTTCTAATGAAAGTATCTCCGGAAGGTTCATGTCGCCATCATTAGCTGCTGCAATTACCACAGAAGGACTTAAATTTTTCCACGTTTCAACAGGAAAACCAGCACCTGCAACCATCAAGCCCTGAACACCAGAACCACTCATCGCTAACATAGCTGCATAACGCGCACCACCTGAAAATCCACCAACATAAACACGAGTAGGATTCACTGGCAATTGACTACTTATACTTCCTAACAAAGTCTGCATTACATGACCTGCTGTCGCACCATCCAATCCGTTTTTAATGGCATTTGTCGACATTAAAATAAATTCGAATTGATCTGCTGCTGCCGTATATTTTTCCAACGCAAAATGGGCATCTCCCTGCGGATCGAAAAGTAATAAGACAGGATATTTTTTACCTTCTGAATACGACGTAGGCAGGTAATACGAAAACTGGATGTTTGGATCGAGGGAACATGACTGATCAACAATACCAGCAACCGCTTTTGTTGCAGTTGCTGTTTTACTTTGCTCCACAGATTGATTGGTAGTTGTACTTGAAGAGCATGACAAAAGTGAGCCTGTTACCAAGATTAATAACAACATAAATAATCTATAATATTTCATAGAATAACTATTAAATTTTACGGTAATTCTTATATTCAAAAAAACGATGTCCCGTCACTTTTTCAAGCCAATTCAAAATACGGTACTTTAATTTTAGCTTTACTTTGGAAACATCAAACTGAAAATCCCAATCCACTTTTTCAATTCTATTTGTCATTACTATTGGGTGACTTCCCTTAAATACAGCCAACGAATCAATAGAGCTATAATCAAACTCATCAGCTTGAACCATGTTCTTTACCGTTTCGTCACTATGCCATAGCTTATGAAAATTCTTTTGCTTTTCCGTTTGAAGATGTGGATTTTTGACCCAGCCATAATGATATATAAAAGCATTAATCGGTTTTACATTTAACTTTCGATTATCAATCCGAAATCCCTGAGCATCTTTATAGGAATACACACCAATATTATTTCTTACAATCCGAATTTCATGTCGGTACCATTTACGCGAATTGCCAAGGTATTGATAGC
>CANGJU010000116.1 GCA_947453935.1 Bacteroidota bacterium
ATAAACCAAACCGGTAAAATCAAACATATAATTGTCTATAAATCCACCTTTCGGGAAACGGCAATTAACGATAATCCTATCTTAAAAAAAGTAATCCTATCTATCCACTTTGCAATTGGAACTAGTCGATTATACAACTTCATATCCCCACCAGCAATCACCCCTTTTTTTGAAAATAGTCCGCCATAAACCCAAGCAGCTATACCCAAACCGTTGAAACCCTTTATTGAATCTAGTTTCAGCGGAGAGGTTTGCATCAGCTTTCTTAAATCATTAAAGCCATATCTTTTAAAATGGAAAAGATTGCTGTCAATCTTATTATAAAGAATTGCATGAGCAGGCACCAGGATTATCAGTTTCCCACCGGTACATAATAACTTACTGGCATTTTGTATCGCCAGACTATCATTCTCGATATGCTCGATAACATTTAATGCAAAAACGGTTTTAAATTTTCCGAAGTAGCTTTTAAACTTTTCATCAAAATCTTCTTCCACCAAATCAAGCTGTATTACCTCCTGCTTCTCCTTTGAAAAGTTTTCTTTTAAAAATTCAATATACTCGTACCGAATATCAGTCATAACAAGAGAGTGACCATCCTCCAAACAGCATTTTGAAATATTCCCAATACCACTTCCTATTTCCAGAACTGGCGATTCAATAAACGGAGCTATCTGGTCATACATCCAACGGTTAAACGCATCAGCTTCCTTAATTGCCTGCAACGTTTCCAGTCCTTCGGCATCGTGCTCTTTAAATTGAAAATGCCTACTACTCATTAACTAAAAAGATTGTACTTAAGAATACAATATATAGCACGAAAACCATCTTTCCAATTAATCTTTTTGCCTTCTTCGTAGGTACGTCCGTAATAAGAAATACCCACTTCATAAATACGAATATTAGGAATTTTGGCAATCTTAGCTGTTACCTCTGGCTCAAAACCAAAACGGTTTTCTTTTAACTTAATAGACTGTATCGTTTCTCTTTTAAAAAGCTTATAACAGGTTTCCATATCCGTTAAATTAAGATTGGATAACATGTTAGAGGCAAATGTTAAAATTTTATTCCCGATGGTATGCCAGAAAAACAAAATACGGTGCGGCTTACCTCCAATAAAACGAGAGCCATAAACAACATCCGCAAACCCATCTAAAATTGGCTTTAATAAGCTGTTATACTCTGATGGATCATATTCAAGATCGGCATCCTGTATAATAACATAATCTCCGGTTGATTCCTTTATTCCTCTATGAAGAGCAGCACCCTTTCCCATATTTCTTTCTTGATTAAAAAGTGTTATAGGAAAATCAGGATTAGCTGCCTGATAATTATGAATTGCATCAATAGTTGTATCCGTTGAACAATCATTAACAATGATGACTTCCATTTTAAGATTGTTCATTAGACGAACAGCCTTTATTTTATCCAAAATCAAATGAATAGTTCTGGCTTCATTATAAGCGGGTATGACTACGGATAAAACTTGCGACATAAATTCGATTTTAAGTACGCAAATTTAATAATTAAAAACTTAAAGCCTTTTCAATTGATTTAAGTTAGTTTTGCGTTCGATGAATCTCCAAGAGTTGTTGAAACAATGAAAAAAATTCTATCCGTATTTATAGTTTTATGCTTAATTGGCTGGACTTACTTTTATATTGAATACAGAAAATCCGCAGCCGTATTAGAACCTCATGAAGTAGATAAAAAGTTTGTGTCGATTAAAGACAATCAATTTTATGTAGATGGTCAGCCATTCTATCCTAAGGCAATCAACTTCGTCATATCATTAAGAGTAAACGATACGGCAATGTGGCCTGCTATATATGTTGGATATGGTCCAAATGGACTTTTCCCGTATGATGATAAAATATCAAGCTTAAAAGATTTACAAGCTCATCTAAATCTTGTTAAAGAACTTGGATATAACACTGTTCGATTAGTGGGAATCGGAGAGCCTGAGGTGCGTGATCGTACAACAGGGCGGATTAATTTCAAAGCAAGCTTTGGTAATAACCATAATTACTGCCTTTACCTTAATAACGACAACGACTATACGAAATATCTGAATGCGCTTGATGATTTAATGAAGGAAGTAGAAAATGCTGGATTGAAAGCTATTTTAACAACCCGACTTTTTAAGGAATCGCGCGACACAGAAATAAATCTCGAAAAAATAACAAGTCATTTTAAAGATAACGCTTCATTGTTGGCGTATGATTTTTTTAACGAGCCTTTATACTTCGATTCATTAGAAAGAAAAAAGGAAGATGTTTATTATATAACCTTGAAATGGCAGAAGATTGCTAAGAAGAACGACCCTAATCATTTAACTACAATTGGACTTGCTAATCAACGGGAATTATTTGAGTGGGATCCTAATTTAATGAATGTAGATTTTATCTCATTTCATCCCTATGAATTTGAAAAAGATCAAGTAAGAAATGAAATGTATTGGTACAATCGTTTTGTTAAAAAACCTTGGATTATAGGTGAAACCGGTATTCCGGCAGATAATGATTCGGTGCCTTATTCAGATCAGGTAGCCTTTGCCAATAAAACAATGCTGCAAAATTACAATTGCGGAGGCATGGGTTATTCGTGGTGGCAGTTTAAAGATGTTGATTGGAAAATTTATCATCAAAATTTTCTTGGTGTATTAAGCTGGACAGGAGAAACAAAAACCAGCAAAGGAGAAATTGTGAATGGTACGCCTAAACCAGTTAATAAAGCTATCAACGATTTTGATATCAAACAAAAAAAGGGGAAGTGCGAATGTTTATCAAACTATTATAATTTTAGCAATAACAATAAATTTCGCGTGACAGGGAAAATGGTTGACGAAGATGGAGAGCCTATTGAAGGAGGAGAGATATTAGCATGGGATGAATGGTGGGTTAATCATCATGTAACAACAACGAAACCGGATGGTACTTTTGAGCTATACAGCGAATATTCTTTTTACCATTGGATGGTGGCCGGCCCGTTATACGATCGCATTCGTGGCGATTACAAACCGGATACTGCTTCAATTGGCAATGATGGTATTCCAACATTAAAAATGGGCACCATAACACTTAAGAAGCTTAATGTTTCAGCAGTTCAATAATATAATGGTGTTTCGAAAAAGAAACGTGATTGATTAGTTGGATTTTTATCTATACTTCTCAAGGTACCTTCTTTTTCCAGAGATAAAAAATTATTGGTAAAGGTTTGTATTATGAAACTTCCATCAGGTTGTTTTGCCAATCTAAACCGTTCCCAATCACCAACACCATCGCGATTAGCTACCATTAATCCATTATCATAAAATTCGGCACAAGCAAATTTACCAGTGGTTGCACGAAAAACAGAATTGCTTTCATCAATTTGTGCGTATTCAAACAATTCCCCTTCATTTTGATTTTCTGCAATTGCAACCAGCTTATCACCATGGCCTTTGTCAATTTTTAAATATTTACCATTGGCACACTTTATTTTCACGTAACTGCGATGAAGAAAATTTGCTTTATCCTCACTTACTACAACAACATCGTTAATGGATTTACCATTAGCGGTTAGCCAAGCCGTTAGTGAATCCAATCCTTCTCCATTAAAAAACCCTTTGTACTTATTAGGATAAAGACCTGTATAGGCATTAACACATGGAACATTTAAATCCTGACAGGCAATCATAACATCTAAATGCGAGAATGCTTCTTGTCCTGCTAAATTATAATGCTGATAAGCAATTGCCTTGTTTCCAGTAATGTATTTCTGTATACGTTCTTTGGTTTCCTTCTCGCGTTGCTGAACCTCTTGTTTTTTATACTGACGCTCCCAATAAGCTGTTGAATTATCGATGATAACCAATAATGGAAGTAATAACAACATGTTTCTCCATTTAGTGTTTTCTATTACTTTTAAAACAGCCACCATTAAGAGTACAATCAGAATTATTTCTGCATTAATTATTCGATTAATAGATCGCATAGAGCCGAATCCTGGTAAATTGAAAAAGAATTTATAGAGTGTAAATCCATTGATATTTAATGTAAAAACAACCAATAATAATAGACTTATAAGAATGAATAACAACTCTTTTTTATCAGTTGATTTTTTATAGGCAAAAGGGAACAACAAAATTCCTAAGTAAGCTATAAGGCCCGGGAATAAAAACAGTTCCCACCAATTGCCTCCTTGTTCACGAATATGCCAGCTAAGAAATCTCCAAATCGCAGATTCGGGAATCGCTGAAAAATAAGCGCGCCATGTTGGGATATAACTTAAAACTTCTTCGAAATCACGATAACCAAAACGACTACTGATTTCCATGTAAGGAATAAACATTGGTATTAATAAGAGTAGTCCTATAACAATTGTAAATAAATGCTTAAAACTGTTTTTCCCTTCCTTGATCCAACTAAACAATTGCTTTTCGCGATAAACAATCAAATAAGCCACAAATACAAATAACAGAATGTATACGATAAAAAATCCTAAATAAATTCCGCAGTAAAACTGATAAACAATTGCTGCGGTTAGCAAATAAAACGATTTTAAATTTTTATTTTTTACCCAATTCCAGAACCAATAAATAATTAAAGGAATCATAAAGCGAGGAAACACCTGCGCATGATTCATATGCGTTAGAATAAATATTGAAAAAGCAAATATGTAGGCTCCAACTGACGATAGCAAAGTAGAAGATGACCATTTTTTTAAAGCCCAATATGCACAGATAAAGTTTAAAACGAAAAGCGATAAAAACCATAATTGAAAAGAAGTTTCTCTATCACAATTAAATATTCTGTATACTGCATACAATGGAACAGTTCCTAATAAATTATCAGAATATGCAATTGCTTTTTTCTCGGGATACATAAATGGAGCATCCCAATAATTATTTACTTTCCCTGTCATAAAATTATATCCATGTTCCAGAATATAATTATTAAAACGTGAGTCACCTTTATCACCGGGCATTACAGATAAATCACGTTGGAGTATATCTAATGGGAAAAGCCACACACCTGCTATCAACATAAGCAATGGTAGCAGTCGACTAACCTGTATGTCACCTTTCAGATAACTTCGTAGCTTAGAAAATAATTTCATCGATTCCCCTTTTTAGCTTCATCGTAATTTGGATACGACAATTGTTCTTCAAACTTTTCAATTTTCGTGAGCTTTCCAAACTGTTTAAAGTACAAGCTACTGTTCATTGCATCACCATGTAATGATCCATATTCGAATTGATAGGTTTGAAAAATATTTAAAAGAATAAAAAAGGCAACAGCAGCTATAAAAGAATATTTAGTTGCAGGACTTTTAACTAATACCTTTGAAATAAAACAAGCAAT
>CANGJU010000117.1 GCA_947453935.1 Bacteroidota bacterium
AAACTAGAAAAAAAGAAAGAGCATCCGAAAGAGAAAACAGTTTTGCATCCGCGCAATAAGCATCGCGAACGTTATAATTTTAAAGAGCTCGTAGTTAGTTGTCCTGAATTAGCACCTTATGTAATCATCAATCCTTACGGAGATCAGTCTATCGATTTTTTTAATCCTGATGCTGTTATGATGCTAAATAAAGCATTGTTAAAGCACTTTTATAAAATCGATAAATGGAATTTGCCGGAAGGTTATTTATGTCCCCCTATACCCAATCGTGCCGATTACATTCATTACATGGCTGATTTATTAGCCGAGCGAAATAATGGAAAGATACCTACGGGAAGTAGCATAAAAGTATTTGATGTTGGAGTAGGAGCGAATTGTATTTATCCTCTAATTGGAAATAGAGAATACGGATGGTCGTTTGTTGGTTCTGATAATAAACCCGAGGCGCTCAAATCGGCAAAGGATATTCTTGAAAACAACGGCGAAATAAAAGGAAATGTGGAATTGCGTTTACAACCAAATTCTTCAAACATTTTCAAAGGGATAGTAAAAGAAAACGAGCAATTCGATTTCACGATATGTAATCCTCCTTTTTATTCATCGTTTGAAGAATCTCGGTCAGGGAATATTCGTAAGTTAAGTAATTTGCGCGGGAAGCCTATCAAAGAAATTGCTCGGAATTTTGGAGGGAATAATATGGAATTATGGTGTGATGGAGGAGAAGAAAAGTTCGCTAAGCGAATCATAGAACAAAGCAAACAAATAGCGCAATCTTGTTTTTGGTTTTCTACATTGATTTCAAAACAAGCTCATCTTGAAAGTATTTACAAAGCCTTGTATAACGCAGAAGCTGTTGAAGTGAAAACAATTTCTATGACGCAGGGAAATAAATCAAGCCGTATTGTAGCATGGACTTTCCTCACTCCTGTGCAACAAACTAAATGGGCTATCACAAGGTGGAATCCTAAGGTGGAAATTAAATAATCCACTTCAGTACTTCGCACGTACTGTACAAGAAAGGAAATCGTAAACTATTTTGTGTAAGCAACTACTGAAATTTCAACATTCACATCCTTCGGTAATCTCGAAACCTGAACCGTTTCACGCGCAGGAAAGTTACCACTGAAATAACTACCATAAACTTCATTTACGGCTACAAACTGATTCATATCTTTTAAGAAAATACCAGTTTTAATTATGTTCGAGTAATCGATACCTGCTTCTGTTAAAACAGCTCCAATATTTTTCATCACTTGATGTGTTTCATTCTCGATAGAAGATAAATCTAACTCGCCAGTAGCAGGATTAATTGCAATTTGTCCTGATACAAAAAGCATATTGCCAAATTGAACTGCTTGTGAGTAGGGGCCAATAGGTGAGGGAGCGTTGTTGGTATTGATGATTGTTTTCATAATTAATTTTTTGCGAAGTTAATCGCTTTCTGATTTTGTGGTAGTGAATTTATAAATTTGCCTCATGCCTCGCATCGCCATAATCGATAATTACGATTCATTTACGTACAATCTTGTTCATTATCTTGAAGAGATTACGGATGAGGAGGTGTTGGTTTTTTTTAATGATCAAGTCACCATAGAGGAGCTTGAAAAATTCGATGCATTAGTCATTTCTCCCGGACCAGGCATTCCTTCAGAGGCGGGTATGACCATTCAAATTATTAAACATTTTGCCGGTAACAAACCGATACTCGGTATCTGTCTCGGACATCAAGCAATTGCAGAAGCATTTGGTGGTTCACTGCGACAATTAGATCAGGTTTTACATGGAGTAGTTCGTGTTTGCAAGGTCACAAATGCAGATTTGATTTTTGAAAATGTTACTTCAGATTTTGAAACAGGTCGTTATCACAGTTGGGTGCCTGATGAAAAATTATTTCCTGCTTGCTTGGAAATTTTAGCAACGGATGAAACGAATTGCATCATGGTTTTAAAGCACAAAGAGCTCAACATTTACGGAATGCAATTCCATCCTGAATCGATCATGACCCCTGATGGTAAAATGATGCTTAGGAATTGGGTGGGTATGATAATTTGATCCCGAAGCATCGGGATGTACCAATTTGATCCCGAAGCATCGGGATTTGCTAATTAAGGCAACGTCGCAGATAGCGAGCCAGGGATTTGTCGAACAAATACATTGGTTCATTTTGACCTTTCTTTCGATAGCAATCGGGATCAAAGCGTGGAGAAGCTATGAATATAAAGTCTCTCCTCCGCAGAGATAGCAAGGCTTCGCTAAGAGAGGTCTTAAATTGATTGTAAAATAATTTTTCTAGCAGGGTCGGGTTTAAACTTAATTTGAATATATAAAATCAAATTTTCTAGCAGGGACGGGTTTAAACCCGCACCTGCTTAGTTTATACCTCCTGCTCCATTCCTGTCTCAAGTAGTAAGAATTCGTGATTTGAGACCAGGCCTCAGCAAACCATATCTTGTTATTCCTTGCCGCAAATAATTCTTGTGATAAATAAATCATTGTTGTACTTTTGAAAATCAATTAAAAAACTATCGAATAGAAAATATTTAACTCAAAATAATTAGCGTTTGCTAACTGCCTGTATCTGAAAAGTCGAAAATTCAATTGCAACGGGAAAGTTTAGTAAGTGCTCACGTAAAGCGTGGGTGTTACTTTACTTCGTTGCTAGGGCTTCGACTCCCTCAGATACAAGTTTGGTGATTGTCCCACGCTAATTTTTTATACCAAAAGCTAAGCGGGATGAATTGGCACAAAAAACAAATTATGAATTACAAATTAATCGCGGCATCGATTAAAAAATCCATTCTTAGCCGCAAAAAATTAAACTTAATCGCAGCGTACTTAATAGCTGCAAGCAGCGCCTCTGCGCAAGTGCCTTCTTACGTACCTACCAACGGACTCCTAGGATGGTGGCCGTTTAATGGTAATGCGAATGATGAAAGTGGAAATGGGAATAATGGGACGGTATTAGGTCCAATATTAACTGTAGATAGGTTTGGCAATAATAATTCTGCATATAGTTTTAATTCAAACAAGATAGATGTTGGCGGTAATAATAACTTAAATATTTCAAATACTGGAATCTCAGTATCTGCTTGGGTATTTGAAACATCAGGAAGTAATCTGTGGCATATATTAGGAAAAAGAAACCAATGCGGAAATTTTCAGTATCAATTAGGTTCTAATATTGCTCCTTGGGGAATATCATGGGGTGGAATTACACCAGGAGAAACAAGTATAATTAATTCAGGGTTATTTATTTCTTCTAACCAATGGTCAAATATTATTGGGTCATTTGATGGAAATAGTTGGAAGTTATATATTAATTCTATTTTAGTGGATTCATTAATTGCTCCAATTACAGATGCAATTAATACAAATTTAGTATTTGGTACTTCTGGTGCTTGTCAACCGTTTATAGGAAAAATAGACGATATCGGTATCTGGAACCGAGCCCTCACCCAACAAGAAATTACAAACTTATATAATGCGCAAACTTGTATTGGTAATATTTCTGCTGATGGTCCAACAACTTTTTGCGCAGGCAACTTCGTTAATTTGAAAAGCGATGTAGTAGGTGGTACTTATCAATGGAGAAGAAATGGAATAAACATTACAACTAACGGAACTTCTAAAACATTCAAAGCTACATTAACAGGTTCTTATACATGTGTTGCTACTTGTAACGGTACTGCCTTAACGAGCAACGCTATTGCTGTAACGTCTAAAACAAATGCTTCTGCTTCAGTATCTGCAACTGGAGCAACTTCTTTCTGTTCGGGTGATAGTATAATACTTAACTGCACTAACTTAGGAAGTAATTACAGCGTGCAATGGTATCGTACCAATATCTCCATGGAGAATGCAACCAACTATTCAACCGTAGTTAAACAACCAGGTACTTATAAAGTAGTTACCAGAAATTTAACAAACGGATGTTCTCGCATTAGCGGAAGCGCAATTACTACTTCTGTTAATTGTCGTATTGCAGGAGATATCACTTCAGGTACAACAACAGAAGAAACAACTACTAATGCTGCTCGCTTAATAGATAATGAACTTTCGCAGGGAGTGCATATTTATCCAAATCCAAACACTGGCTCATTCAACTTCACCTACGATGGAGAAGAAACTGGTGATGCCTTATTGCAAGTCATCAATAACATGGGACAATCCATTTATCAATCTCGTTTAACGATTCCAGAAGGAGGCTTCACACAAGATCTTCAATTAGGCGATAACATCACCAAAGGAATTTACATCGTGCGTCTATTAATCAACAATAGCTACCATGATAGCAAGGTGATGGTGAAATAGGCCGTTTTGATCTTAATGTATAAAATCAAATTTTCAAGCAGGTGGGGGTTTAAACCCGCACCTGCTTTTTATCCGCGTCCTTGATTGTTAAAATCCTAACCTGATTTTTATTCAATTTTCAAATTAACTTAATCGTTTGTAAATGCTTATCAACCGTCTAATTGTTTCCAGATGTTTAATTTTACTGCGGGGTGGGGCTGCTGTCCCCCCATGGTATCGAGGGATTGTTTTTTGACCCGTCCTAAAAAAGTGACCCGTCCTAAAAAAAGGGACAATTCAATTATTAATCTAGATTAACTGTCCTAGCAGGTGGCATCGCACAAGATCTTAAATTAGGAGTTAGCATCACCAAAGGAATTTACATCGTGCGTCTATTAATCAACAATAGCTACCATGATAGCAAGGTGATGGTGAAATAAATAAAGACCTCCCTAAACCCCTCCAAAGTAGGGACTATGACTTATGTTTCTCCTCTCCTTTGGAGAGGTTGGGATAGGTCAGAAATTAATGGTGAAATAAATATTAAAACAGGTGCGGGTTTGCCTGTAGTGAGTAGCGAGGTTTCGCTATACTACTACAGGCCCGCGCCTGTTTTTTTAATCCTGTGCATTTTTTCATTTATTTATCACATATAATGAATTTTATTTTCACGCAGGGTGGGGTTTAAACCCCACCCTGCGTATATTTGAACCAGAAAGCAAACCGCCTTGTCGCCCTTCGGGGAGGAAAGTCCGGGCAACACAGAGTACCACACTTCCTAACGGGAAGGCAGTAGCGAAGAAATTTACTACCGACAGAAAGTGCCGCAGAAAACTATACCGCCTGGAGGTAAACTCTGGGTAAGGGTGAAAATGTGAGGTAAGAGCTCACAGGTTGTGGTGGCGACATCCAACCGGGTAAACCTTGTGGGTTGAAAAACCAAATAGGTTGGGGATGAGAGCTGCTCGTTCGATTGAACCTTCGGGTTCTGCCTCAATGGGTAGGTTGAATCAGGTGTTACGCGAGTAACATCGCAGATAAATGACAGG
>CANGJU010000118.1 GCA_947453935.1 Bacteroidota bacterium
CCAATATTCATGGGATGACTTTTTTCTACTCCTTGCTTACCAAGCCAGTCAACAATTTCGTAATTGGAAACGACCGTTGCATCGTTTTGTTGTGCTAATAAAACAGCATCGGCAATATGATCGTAATGTCCATGTGAGATTAAAATGTAATCCGCTTTTACATCGCTGATATTGATGCCACTCGCTTTTTCATTGGGTGTGATAAAAGGATCAAACAAAATTGTCTTTTGTCCGATTTTTACTGAAAAACATGAATGCCCGTAATAAGTTATTTCCATAGTATAATTCTGTCTTTCGACAACGAACAAAGATAAGAAACGGTGAGGGGCTTAACTAATGTTTTTTACTTCAAACAGAAAAAACAATGAACAAAATAGGGTGTATTTATTAACAATTTTCTTTGATGTTAACGCACGAGGGAAACATGTCCTTTTTTCTTGATATCAATAAAGGAACCTGAATCGTATCCGTTATACTTCAAGACGTAATAATAAACACCTTCGGGAGCTTCTTTACCATTAAATGTCCCATCCCATGCTATATCAGGATTTTCACTGGTAAATACAACCTGACCTAAACGATTGTAAATAGTAAAATTAGCAGTGAAATCGGTGCAATTATAGGCATAATTGAAGGTCTCGTTTTTATTATCACGGTTTGGAGAAAAAGCTGTTGGGATATAAACGAAACAATTACATACTTCAAGAATTACATTTACAGAATCAGCATCGCTGCCACATTGATTCTGAGCTAAAACATAATATTGCGCAGGTTGATTAGGTTGTATCGTAGATGTATTTGCACCATTCGACCACTGATAAGTTGCTCCGTAGTTATAAGCATCTAACAGATAAGGCTGTCCGTAACAAAGTATCGTATCTTCTCCTAATTCTACGATGGGTTGCTCTTGCTGATCAATGACAATTGTATCACGTCCAACGCAATTTCCAACTTGTACATTTACCGAGTAAGTTCCAGGATCTGTAATGAAGTAATAGGCATTGGTACTTCCATCTTGCCATGTATAATTAGCATTAGGAGTGGTTGCATCTAGAAACAACGGAATTCCTTTGCACAAAGTAGTATCATTCCCAAAGTTGATGAATGGTACCGGATCAAAAATTAAATCCACCTGATCCGTTCCGGTACAACCAGCAACAGAAACTTCTGCAATATAACTTCCCGTAGTAGTAGCGACTAAACTTGAATTAGTACTTCCATCTTGCCATAAATACGTAGCATTAGGCCAAAAAGCATTTAGTGTAATAGTTTGTCCTTGGCAATATGAAGCATTAGCCCCAAGATTAACATCAGGAATCTGTATCCATGTAGCGTTTACTGTATCAATGCCAACACATCCTTGTGCATCCGTAATAGTAACAATTACCTGTTCTGTACTATCAATCACATAATTAACACCTGAACTTCCATCGCTCCATAAATAATTAACAGGGCCTGTGAAAGATCCAGGATTTAATAGCTGAGTTGTGCCTTCGCAAATGTTAAAATCGCTACCTAAATTGGGCTGAGGACTATCTAAAATCTGAATGGTTTTTCTGCAAGTGTCACCAATTCCACCCGTATAGGCAATCATAGTTACCGTATAACTCGTTGCATTACTAAAAATATGTGTACTAAAAGGACCAGATCCAAAGTTTGCAATCCCGCTATTGATATCGCCAAAATCCCAACGAACAGAGTCGGGTGCAGGACTAGTAATATTGAATGAAGTTGCTGATGCATAACAGGTATCGCTGTAAGAAAAGTCCGAAGTGCCTGCCATCAAAACAGACGACTGGAAGCTCAGGAATAGCATTATAAACAAAACTTTGAGGTAAGCGGCTTTCATCACTTTACAAAAATCAAAAAAATAGTTCGGTAATCAAATTTTTTCCGAAGTATATAATGCACAAACTACTATTTTTGGACAAATTTCAAAACCATGAGAAACAGAGTTTTAATGCTGACGATGTTGCTGATATCGTCTTTTACAGGTTATTCGCAAAGCAAATTAACCTATGATACCGTACCGGGCGACCCTTTACATGCGCGTATTTACACGTTGGAAAACGGAATGAAGGTATATCTATCCGTTTATAAAGATGCACCTCGTTTTCAATCGATGATAGGAGTGAAGGCAGGAAGTAAATTCGACCCAGCAGATCATACTGGATTAGCACATTACTTAGAGCATATGCTCTTTAAAGGAAGCGACAAATATGGTACGCTTGACTATGCCAACGAAGCTCCGCTATTAGCTAAAATAGAAGCTTTGTACGAGGTGTATGGTGCTACAAAGGACAGTACAAAACGAAAAGCTATTTATCATGAAATCGATTCAATTTCGGGAGTTGCAGCTCAATATGCTATTCCTAATGAGTTTGATAAAATGATGGCAGCGTTAGGCGTTTCCGGCGTAAATGCATTCACATCCAACGAGCAAACAGTTTACGTAAACAATGTTCCTTCGAATCAATTAGAGAATTTCTTTCATGTAGAAGTAGAACGTTTTCGTAATCCACAGATGCGATTATTTCATACAGAATTAGAAGCGGTTTATGAGGAAAAGAACAGAGGTCTTGATAACGATGGACGAAAAGTTTTCGAAGCCTTATATGAAGGATTATTTCCAACGCATCAATATGGTACACAAACTACCATCGGAACTATCGACCATTTGAAGAATCCATCTATTACTGCTATCAAAAAATATTTCAATACGTATTATGTTCCGAACAATATGGTTATTGCTTTGAGTGGGGACTTTGATCCTGACTTTGCGATTAAAGTAATCAACGAAACATTCGGTCAAATGAAGGCGAAAGAAGTTCCTACTTACCAGCCTCCAGTAGAAAAATTAATTAAACAACCTATTGTAAAAGAGATAAATGGACCCGATGCTGAAAGTATCACATTAGGTTTCCGTTTCCCCGGTGCAGCCTCTCCTGATGTGGATGTATTGACAATGGTTGACATGATTTTATCGAATGGACAGGCGGGATTGTTAGACTTAAACTTAAACAATGCGCAAAAGGCAATTGGTGCTAGTAGCTCTGTTGAAGTGATGAAAGATTATTCAATCCACATGCTTTCTGGTCGTCCCCGTGAAGGTCAGAGTTTGGAGGAATTGAAAGGCTTGATGCTTAATCAGATTATGGAAATTAAAATGGGTAATTTCTCTGATTGGTTAATTCCAGCAATTGTATCCAATATGAAATTGGATTTAGCAAAGCGTTATGAAGACAATAACAACCGCACCATGGATATGATTGATGTGGAAGTAACGGGTGTGAGTTACCGTTCGGCAGTTGAGCGCTTAGATCGATTAGCGAAAATCAATAAAGCGCAATTGGTGCAGTTTGTCCGTGATTGGTACGGTGATAATTATGTAGTGGTTTACAAACGTACAGGAGAAGATAAAGATGTGGTGAAAGTGGTGAAGCCTTCTATTACTCCTGTAAAAATGAATAACACGGCTCAAAGTGAATTTTTGAAAGCGATTATTACGAATAAATCAACAGCCATTCAACCGGTATTTGTTGACTATGCTACTACCATTAAATCTGGAACATTAAAAAGCGGAGTAGTGGTTTATTCTGTTGAGAATAAAGAAAACGGAACCTTCGATTTAAACTATACAATTCCTATGGGAACGAACCACGATCCGAAATGGGCAATTGTAGCCGAGTATTTTAAATACTTAGGCGCTGGCAAATTCAGCAGCATGCAATTAAAAGAAGAGTTTTATAAGTTAGGTTGTGATTATAGTGCAAGAGCATCCGAAGATGAAATAACATTTAATGTTAATGGTTTAAATGAAAATCTTGATAAAGCGGTTTCGCTTATCGAACAGTTATTTAATGCGCCTGTAAAGGATGAAAAAGCTTTGAATAATCTAATTGAAGATATAATGAAACGTCGTTCAAATGCAAAGTTGAATAAGAATGTAATCTTGTCGCAGATGCAGAACTATGCGAAGTTTGGTGCACAATCGCCTTCAACAAATGTGCTTAGCGAAGTACAATTAAAAGCGTTAAATGCTGATGAATTAATCCAGTTATTAAAAGATGCGTTTGCCTATAAGCACTATATCGATTACTACGGACCATCAACTAATTCGAATGTGGTAACTGTTATGAATAAGCAACATTTAGGAAAAGGAAATAAAGCGATTCCTGCAGCGAAACAATTCAAAGAACAAGCTTCGGATGCACAGAAAGTATTTGTTGTAGACTATGAAATGAAGCAAGCTGAGTTAGTATTTATGTCGAAGGGAGGATTATTTGATGTACAACAATTACCAAAAGCATTTTTATACAACCGTTATTTTGCTGGTGGTATGGCGTCGCCAGTATTCCAAACATTAAGAGAAAGTAAAGCATTAGCATACGCAGTATCTTCACGTTATTCTACACCAAACATGAAAGATCGATCTTTCTTTAATACAGCTTATATTGGTACGCAGGTAGATAAATTACCTGAAGCAACAGCAGGCATGATGGAATTATTACGCGATATGCCTTTGAATGAAAAAGGATTTGCTAACGCAAAAGACGGAGCTGTTCAGCAGATTGAAACCACTCGTATTACAAAAGGAAACTTATTAGCGACCTTCCATTCGAATGATAAATTAGGAATCAATTATGATTACCGAAAAAATATCTACGATGGAATTAAAAATATGTCGTTAACAGAAGTGAATAATTTCCAGATAGAGAAAATCAAACCGATGGTTTATACATTAGTTGTTTTAGGTAAACAAGAAAAACTAAACATGACTGAATTAGGAAAGTATGGACAGATTCAGGTTTTAAAACTAGAAGATATTTTCGGATATTAAAATCTGTCGTATTATCTGAAAATATTTCATCCTTTATTTTATTAACAAATGCCCAGAAATTTAATTTTCTGGGCATTTGCTTTATGCTCATTTTTTTATTCAGTATTGTAAAGCTTCCATCGACTTCGCTCAGGAAGCGACTAATGTTATCGGTTTGCCAAGTGGAGTATTGGTATTGATTTTACAAATGAAAACAAGTCTATAATCAGTAATGATATTTACACAATATAAAAACTTCCTTAGACTTCGCTCAGGAAGCTGGTGTTACTATTAGTTTGCCGAGCGTCCCGAGGCTTCGGGATCGAGGCAAAGCGGAGGAAATGCAAACTGTCTTGTCCTAAAAAAAGTTTACAGTTTAAATAATTAATCCTAGTATTAGTTTACAATAGATTGTTAGTCCTGTAATTGGTTTACAAATGTATTTCTTTTTTGATAATAGTTCTTCCATAGTTTTTTAGTTTCAATAGAAGTTTTAGA
>CANGJU010000119.1 GCA_947453935.1 Bacteroidota bacterium
CAACATTGAATGCTACTTATACTCCTTCATTAGCAGATGCAACAGCGGGATCAATTACCTTAACATTAACAACAGATGCACCGGTACCGTGTACTCCTGCAACAAGTTCAATTACTGTTAACGTAACTCCACTTCCTATAAATGCTGGTTCAATAAGCGGTCAAACAAATATTTGTACTCCGGGTTCAAATCAATATGTGTATTCTGTAACACCAGTAGCTGGTGCGGCAACATATACATGGACAGTTCCTGCGGGAATTCAGATTATTGGAAATGCAACAGGAAGCAGTATCTCAGTTAAATTCCTTGATCAATATGTTCAAGCTGGATTAACAGGTCAGATTTGTGTAACAGCAAATAACAGTAACGGATGTGCGAACTCTGCACAATCATGTTTGACTGTATCTGCGCAAGTAAGTGCACCGGTTAATCCTCCATCTATCTCAGGACCTCAATCTGCTTGTCCTGGCGATATTGCAACATACTCAATTGCTGCTGTTAATAGAGCTTCTGGTTATAACTGGACATTCCCGTCAGGAACTTCGGTTTTATCAGGTGGAAATAGCAACATCATTACAGTTCAGTATCCGCAAAACTTTACAGGAACAACAATCGTTTTAGCAGCAACAAATGCTTGCGGAACAAGTGGAACTCGAACAAGAACAGTTTCTGTAAATACATTAGGTGCACCAGGAACTATTACTGGACCAGTTGATGGATTATGTGGAGCGAATAACGCAGTATACAGTATAACTCCTGTTAATGGTGCTACTGGATACAACTGGACAGTTCCAGCAGGTGCAACCATCATGGGTAACGGTAATGGATCTACGATAATTGTTAATTACTCAGGTGCAACAGTTGGATCAGGAAATGTTACAGTTGCTGCAACGAACAATTGCGGAACAGGAAACACAAGAAGTCTTGCAGTGAAATTAGTTCCTGCATTACCAGGTTCAATCAGTGGTTCTACTACGGTTTGTACAAACAGCACAGAAAACTATTCAATCGGAACAGTTCAAGGTGCATCAAGTTATGTATGGACAGTACCAGGTGGTGCAACAATCATTAGCGGTCAGGGTTCAAAAGCAATTGCAGTTGTTCATGCTGCAGTAGCATCGGCGAACGGAATTATTACTGTAAAAGCAAGTAACAGCTGTGGATTATCTGCTGTGAAAGTATTAGCTGTAAATAATATCTCTTGTCCTCGTAACGGTCAAACTGGAACGATGTCGATGGTAGCTTATCCGAACCCAACGCATGATGTATTGAACGTAGAATTTGCTTCTGACAACGATGAAACAGCAATAGTGAAAATGATTGATGCTGCTGGTCGCTTGATTCATACAGAATTAATTAATGCAACTTCAGGAGCTAACAGAGCAACTATTCAAGTATCTGATTTCGCAAAAGGAGTTTACTTATTACAATTAGAATCGAACAATAAACTCGAGAAATTAAGAGTAATTGTTGAGTAATTCGAAATTTGAAATAACGAAAAGGGGCAGTCATATTTGATTGCCCTTTTTTTATTGTTTGAATAATTCTAACTTCGTTTGAAGTATAAATTCAATTCGACATGAAAAAACTTCTTTTAACAGTAATCCCACTGATAGTTTTCAATTTATCCGGTCAGGCGCAGTTTATCAATAGTCTGAGTATTTACCCAGCTAATCCTTCAAGTAACGATAGTATTTACCTGATTGGATCCTGCTATTTTCAATCGGGCACCTGCAATCAAAAAACACTTAATTATTCTATTATTAACGAAACGATTGATTGCGATGCGTTGCATTGTATTGGCATGCTAACGTACATTTGTTATGATGAAGACACCTTCGCCATCGGTCAATTACCACCAGGAAATTACACTTATCGATACTTTGTAAACGCAGGATTTGGAATTAATCCTTGTACTCCAGGTATTGTTCCTGGTCCATCTGATTCATTAAATTTTACAGTTACTAGTGTATCTGGAATAGATGATATTACCTATAATGAATTCATAGTTGGTCCGAACCCATGTTCAGATTTTATAGAAATAAAATGTTATAGTAATGAAGAGAAAAAAATTTCTATAATAGATATGACAGGTAAAATTTGTTCGCAAGAAACACAAACAGGGAACCATTTACGAATCAACACCAATGATATTTCAACAGGAATATACTTGTTGCAACTTCAGGCAAAATCAACAATTTACAAATCAAAACTATTTTATAAAAATTGAATATTATCAATTTAATTTACTATCTTGTAATGTGATATTTACCCTTTCATGCTCACTAAAACAAATTCAGTTATCCATTTGATGAATGCACCTGTTATTTTAACAGATGTAGAATTTCGTTTTATTGAAGTCAATGAAGCAGCCCAAAATCTATTAGCATTAAGTGAGCAAACATTACAAGGATCTATTTTTAATTTTTTTGATTGCAGTAAAGAAAACTTATTGGAGCTTTTTTCTAACAATAAAAATTCAATTAAAAATGTACGATTATTAAATGTCAGTAATTTACTAGTTGATAAAACATGGACGTTGAAAGCAAGCTCTTGTGATATTAATGCGGAAGAGGAAGGATATTGTTTTGTGCTTGAAGAAAGCATTGAGGAAAAGTATCAGACAATCGAAAAAGAAAGAGATTTTTATAAAGAACTATTAGACAATATGCCAGCAGATGTTGGGGTGTTTAATGAAGATCAGAAATATCTTTATGTAAATCCGCATGCGATAAAAGATCCAGAAATGCGTAAATGGATTATCGGCAAAGATGATTTTGATTATTGCAAAGCAAGAGACATTCCTACTACCATAGCTAAGGATCGAAGAGAAAAATTCAAGTCGTTTTTAAAAAACAAATCGACTTATTACACTTTCGAAGAAACGAGTGAACGAAACAATATCGCTTCACATAACTTACGAATCGTATATGGGTTTTACAATCCTGATGGTAGTTTTAAGTATGCTTTGGGATATGGCATCAACATCGACCAATTAAAAAATTACGAGTTAATAAACATTCGCCAGCAATCTGCTATTGAAATTTCGAATGACGGAATTGCATTGCTAGATGGAAGTGGCGAATATACTTACGTGAATAATGCACTCGTAAAAATGCTCGGATTGAAGTCAGACAAGAATATGATAGGACGAAAATGGAGAGAGTTTTTTCCTGAGTCCGAAGTAAGTCATTTGGCCGATGATGTCTACCCTATTTTATTAGAAAAGAATTTCTGGACAGGCGAAGCATATGGCTTTAAATATAATTCGAATGAAAAGTTGATTGTTGAATTAACAATGAACTTAATGCCAGATAAGGGAATCGTCTGTATTTGCCGTGATGTAACTGATCGCAAACGACAAGAAGAACAATTAAAAAGATTAGCATTGGTAGCTAGCAACACCAACAGCATGGTTATTATTTCAGATGCTAATTCAAAAATAGAATGGGTTAACGATGCCTTTACTAACAATACCGGATATACGCTCGACGAAGTAAAGGGAATAGAACCAAGAAGCTTTTTAAACGGTCCAGAAACAGATCAAAAGATAATTGATAAACTAAGGGAGATTCAATTAAATCACCAACCATATGCGGGTGAAAAACTTTCATACAAAAAAGATGGCACTACCATTTGGGTTTATTTAATGGTCAATCCGATTTTTAATGATAATGGAGAATTGACCAATTGGGTATCTGTTGAAACAGACATTACGCCAATAAAAAATGCAGAGTTAGTTTATCAAAATGCACTCATTAAAGAGAAAACATTCAGCGATTTAAAATCACAATTCGTATCGCTTGCTTCGCATGAATTCAGAACACCACTTGCGGGTATCATGACAAGTATTGAAATTGTAAAAGTGATTTTAGATAAAGAAAAAGCGGTTTATCCTGACAGAATTGATATTCATTTGGAGCGCTGTATTGAAGAGATCCAACGATTAACGTCTATCATGGACAATGTTTTAATTTCGGGTAAGATGCAATTAGGAAAAATGCCTTTTGAACCAGAGACACGTGATTTTATTCCGTTCTTTAATGAAGTCATTAAAAACTTTCAGATAATTTTTCCTGACCGTAAAGCGGAAATAAAAAATCCGTTTGAAGAAATTGAAATGACTTTCGATGGAAAATTACTTGAGCATGCTTTTAGCAATATCCTAAACAATGCAAATAAATATTCTGAAAAAGATACAGTAATAAATGTTGAAGTAGTAGAACTAAGTGATGACATTGAAATCACTGTAATCGACTATGGAATTGGAATTCCCGAAGAAGAGCAAATACACCTTTTTAGCTCCTTTTTCAGAGCCTCTAACACCATTTCACACCATGGTACAGGACTAGGACTTGGAATTGTGAAACAATTTATCGAAATTCACAATGGCAAAGTAAATATTGAGAGTAAGATTAATCAAGGCTGTAAGGTGATAATCAGTTTGCCAAAATCAATTGAACCAATTTGACATGGAAAAATTATTAGTTATTGAAGATGAATTAATCTTACGGGAAAACCTAAAAGAGCTATTAACTATTCATGGTTATGAAGTATCAACAGCCAATGATGGCGAAGAAGGATTACATGCCATTAAGTCCATAAATCCTGATTTAGTAATTTGTGATATTCGTATGCCAAAACTAAACGGCTATGAACTTTTTGAAGAGGTAAAAAATATGCCTGAATCATTTATGCCCTTCTTGTTTTTATCAGCAAAAGTAGAGCATGATGATGTGCGCAAAGGAATGAATTTAGGTGCTGATGATTATTTAACGAAACCTGTTAACAAAACAGATTTATTGGCTGCTGTTGAAACACGATTAAAATTAAGAAGCAAAAAACTTTCAGAAATTTCTGATCGTTCACACAAGAATATTTCCGACAAATTAGACTTATCACAAGAAGAGTCGAATGAAATTCTTTCAAAATTAAGTAAGGCCGAAAAGCGTGTTTTATATTATGTTGCGCAAGGAAAATCGACTCAGGAAATAGCAGACCTGATTAATCTAAGTCCGAAAACAGTCGAAAACCATCGTCACCATATAAGTAAGAAACTGGACTTGAAAGGAGGACACAGCGTATTAACCTTAGCTTTAAAAATAAAGCCTTACCTGAATATAAAATAAGGACTTAGTGTTCTTCTTTTTCTCCGCTTTCCTTATTTTCTGTATTTACATACCCAACAGATGCACGTACTGATTTTGCATATGCTATAATCGCATTCTTTTCATCCGCCGTTAAA
>CANGJU010000120.1 GCA_947453935.1 Bacteroidota bacterium
CCTTGAAAATCTGGCTTGTTGTATTCGTGGTAATGCGGGTTATAAACTGTTACCTGGTGGCCAGCTTTCACTAACAATACTGCCACCATTTCGGCAAATTGTTCAAAGCCACCATAATTATTTGGAACGCCCCTCGAACCTATTATCGCAATTTTCATGTGAACGAAAATAAAATTTATTTTGATAGAAAGGCATCCCAGCCTTGTGCTGAAAGTGGGTGTACATTATTCTGACGGTCTACAAAATGAAAGCCTGCATTTTTATGCGTCATATGTCCAACAATACTGATTTCCGCTCGGTCTTTTACTTTTTCATATTCACTCATTGGAATCGTAAATAGCAGTTCATAATCTTCTCCACCATTTAATGCCGCCATAGTTGCATCTAATCCGAGTTCCATACCGAGTTCACGTGTTAAGTGATCTATCGGAAGTTTCTCTTCATAAATCTGGCAGCCTACATCGGATTGATGACAAACATGTAAAATCTCAGAGGCTAATCCATCAGAGATATCAATCATGGAAGTTGGTTGTAAATACCAGGTTTTAAAACGCTGTACGATATCAAGACGAGCTTCTGGTTTTAACTGACGCTCAAGGATATAATCAAATCCTTGTAAGTCGGGTTGTGCATTAGGGTTTTCGAGGAAGATTTGTTTTTCGCGATTTAGCAATTGCAGTCCCATGTATGCTCCACCTAAGTCGCCTGAAACACAAATCAAATCATTTTCTTTAGCCCCGTTTCGATAAACGATGTCTTGAGCGGGCGCAATTCCAATGGCTGTGATGCTGATAACCATTCCACTTTTCGAAGTGGTAGTATCGCCGCCAACAAGGTCGACCCCATAACGTTCGCAGGCTAACAATACGCCGCTAAAAAATTCTTCAACTGCCTCTAAAGAGAAGCGATTAGAGATACCCAATCCGAGGGTTATTTGCTTAGGAATGGCATTCATGGCACATACATCACTGATATTAACCACTACCGATTTATAGCCTAAGTGTTTTAATGGGCAATAGGAAAGATCAAAATGAACGCCTTCTAAAAGCAGATCGGTAGTTATAACTGTCTGGCCTTCGCCATTATCAATTACGGCTGCATCGTCGCCAATGCCTTTGATAGTGCCTGATTGCGTAAGCTTTACTTGGTTCTTGATATGTTCTATTAATCCGAACTCCCCTAAATTCTGGAGTTCTGTTCTATTGTTTTTATTTTCAAACATGCGGCAAAGATAATGAGAGAATTGGTCTTGACAGATATACAAGCATTAATGTATTTGTGATTTTTTGTAAATTATTAAAAGTCTTTATGGTTGATGCTAAATGATAAAAACTAGTTGATTAAAAGTGTCTTTTGTTATAGATTCTAAATAGGATTTAAAACATAATTATTGATTAGTTTTGTTTTTATTGATGATTATCAATCCATTTTTAACTTAAAAAAATCAAATTGGAAGCGGTTAAGTGACCAATTTCAAACCAAGTAATGAATGAAAACAAAAAACGAAGTTTTTAATATACTTTATCTCCTTTATTTCATAACCCTGCCACTTATATTTTCGAAAAGTATTATTGATCCAGTCTTAGTTCCAAGGCAAATACACCTTGCAGTTTTTTGTATAATGACGTTAATGGCAATGGTATTTAAAAGTGAAAAAAGCAATGAGATTAATTTCAATAGTTCATTAAAATATTTGCCTTTAGCATTACTGTTTTTTGCGTTATCAACGTTGGTATCTGTTTCACAAGCAAGAGTTTTATCTGAATCTTATTTTGTTACAACAAGAATGTTTACGACAATTTTATTTTTTTTCATAACAACTATATTATTGATAAAAGAGGAATTATCAATAAATACGTTGTATAAAGGTGTTATCTGTTTTGCAGGAATATCAATTCTAATTGCTGCCTATCAAATCCTCAATGGCCATGAAGTTAATTTGGTTAGTAGTACAATGGCCAATAAAAATTTATTTTCATCAGTAATGTTTCTATGTATTCCTTTTATTTTATTTTTTCAAAACCAATGGAAATATTACAAGTATTTTAAATCTATTTTTTTAGTTATAATAGTATTAGTTCTATTTTATATTCGAACAAGGGCAGTAATTATTCCTTTGGTTATTGGAGGCTCCGTATATCTGGCTTATAATATTTATGAGTTTATTAAAAAAAAAGAAAAGTCAAAGACAATAATGTTTTTGACATTGGCTATTGTTTCACTTTCAATTTTTGGAGTATATATCAAGAGAAACTCTAGTTTAGGAAGTTTTACCGACTCAAACACTTTCAATACAAGGATCAAATTATGGCATAATACTAAACATATTATTGCCGATAATACGTTGTTGGGGGCTGGCCCTGGCAATTGGAAATTTGAATTTGCCAATTATGGTATTGGGAATTTGTTAAAAGAAGCCAGTGATGGAAGAATGATTTATCAGCAACCACATAATGATTTCTTAGAATTCTTTGCAGATAGTGGAGTTGTCGCTTTTTTATCATATGTTGGACTATTTATAATAGCAGGATATTTTTTAATTCAACTTTATAAAAATGCGAAATCAGATAAAGAAAAACATCATGAAATAATCTGTTTAATAGCGTTAATAGGCTTTGCTTTTATATCATTTTTTGATTTTCCAATGGAACGAGTGGAGCATCATGTTTTATTTTTTACTTTTTTAGCGATAATACTTTATAGGTATAACGCTATCGTTAAGTTGAATGAGATGCCGAAAATAAACTTCAGTAAAGGATTAAACACATTTTTTTTTGTTCTTGCATTTTGTGTTGCAACAGTTTCAATTTTTGTTGGATATAAAAGATACGTCGGAGAAAAGCAAACGGTACAAATATTTGCGGCTCATGCAAATGGAGATTGGGCAAACTTAATCAGATTGGTGGATGATACTAAGAATGATTACTACGAAACGGATCCTATGTCGATACCGTTAGATTGGTATAAAGGTGTTGCGCAATTTTCTATGGATGATTTTCAAAATGCAAAAACAACCTTTGAAGATGCCTTTAAAATTGCGCCTTATAATATTCATATTTTAAATAATTTAGCAAGCACTTATGAAAAATTAGGGTTTCATGATTTTGCGATTAAACATTATCTTGAATCAATAAGAATTTCTCCTGATTTTGAAGAATCGGTTTTGAATTTAAGTGCAGTTTATTTTAACACGAATAATATTCAAAAAGCATACGAAACAATTGATAAGTGTTCTATTACGTGTCAAGATGCTAAATATCCGGTTTTTTTAAAGGCCATTTTAAGACAATGGTTGAATCAAAATAGCAATGAAAGCATCAAGCAAGCACTTTCAAATCTTACGGACGATGAGATTATTAAAGTATATTTCTCATCAAAACAAAAAAACACTAATTTCACCAATGAAATAAGTAATTATAAGCAGTTATGAAAAAAATTTACGCAATTACCCTTTTTATATTTCTTTCATTCTTTGCGAACGCGCAGAGAATTAAATCTGTTACACCAAATACTGGAACAGCAGGTCAAACATTAAATGTGACAATTACTGGAGGGAATACGAATTTTACCTACAATCAAGGAAGCGGTACATTAGGTGAAACCTTACAGATTAAAAATTATTTTGGATTCACAAGTGGATCAGGCACCGGTTTTTTTAATAGTGGATCAGGCACAGTCACGCCAAATTGCACAGTTCTAAATGATAGTATTGTAATTTATAATTTATCAATACCCAATAATTCAACGGAGGGATATTATGATTTTAGTATGACATCATTGAATGGGGTATATGGTTTAAAGGATGCCTTTTACATCAACCCTCGTCCATCTCCAACAATTAAGTCTATTTCGCCTAACTCTACCAATGCGGGCACCAATCTTAATGTAACCATCAATTGTTCTAACACCCATTTTACGCAGGCAAGTTTAACAACAATAGAATTTAGTTATAACCCAGCAAATGCGGTTAATAGTTATAGCGTATTAAACGATACGCAGATAGTAGCAAACATTTCTGTGCCTTCTAATATTTACACAGACGATTACGATGTATATGTAAGTAACTATATTGATGGTGATATGAATTTGTTTGATTCATTCCATGTTAACGGTAGTCCATGTTCTATTAATGCTGGCTATAATTTTACAGATAATGGAAACGGAAATTACAGTTTTAATAACTCCTCAAGTGGAAATATTGTAAATGTAAATTGGAATTTTGGAGACGGTATAACATCAAGCGGTTTTAGTCCTACGCATACATTTACTGCTAATGGAGATTATGTTGTTGTATTAACGGTTACAGATGCTTTATCACCTTATGGCTATTGTTATGATTATTTTGCTCAACTCATTCATGTAACAGGAGTGAACAACCCTCTTAATTGCAACGCTTCCTTCTCAATTATTCCAGATACCATTTTGAATAAAGTTTATGTTTTCAATTGTTCAACAGGAAATAATCTTTCGTATTTCTGGGATTTTGGAGATGGCAATTTTTCTTATAATCCTTATCCAAATTACTCTTATACTGGCATTGGACCATTTAATTTATGTTTGACGGTTAATGATGGAATGGGATGCAGTAGTACCTTTTGTGATAGTATTGGAATTAATGGAACAGTTGTTAAGCAGTCTGGATTTACAATTAGTGTTAACGAACCCACGGCATTAGGGATTAATAATAGTTTAGAAGCTAGCACAAGTGCAATTTCTGTAAGTCCAAATCCTGGCAATGGCCTTTATAGTTTGGAGATAAAAAATTTAAACAGCTCTATCTCCGTTCAAGTATTTGATATGCTTGGCAATATAGTCTATCAAAAATTTATTTATTCATCTAAGTCGATTTTAGATATTAGAAACTTGCCATCAGGGGCTTATATTCTTAAATCAGAGGGCTTAAATCCAGTTAAGATTATTAAAAAGTAGTCCTATTTTTCAAAAAATAAATCTTCGTGAAGGGTGGTTTCGCCTAAGATTAGTATTTAATTAGTTGCCAATCGTTGAGAAATCATCGTTTTGCATGCGCTTTTCAAACATTCAAAAAGCATTATCAATACATTAACAATTTGTAAATCGTGGGTTTTAAGATTATAAAAAAGTTAACTTCGTGCCCAATAAACAGAATAAACTATGTCAACATTTGGATTCTTAAAGTACTTCGTTCCTCAGGATCGTAAATTCTTCCCTTTATTTGATAAAGCAGCATCAAACGTTCACGAAGGTGGA
>CANGJU010000121.1 GCA_947453935.1 Bacteroidota bacterium
AGTTTCCAGTTATCTAAAAACACTACGGGCACAATAGGAATTTGATTTTGGATAGCAAGTCTAAATGCGCCACTTTTAAAACGACCTAATTCAGGACTACAAGCAGGGATTGTTGCTTCTGGAAAAATGGCGATGCTTATTTTTTTTGCAATGTCTTTGTTAGCGCGTTTAAATGCTTTGAGCGAATCTTTACGACTGCTTCTATCTACGGAGATATTCATCCGACGAAAGAAAATTCGGAACAGCGGAACTTTTTTTAATTCTGCTTTACCCATAAAGTGGAAATAATTGGGGATTGCAATATTGGCTAAAACAATATCGAGGTATGAAGAATGGTTGGGCGTAATTACATAAGCCTGGTTTTTATCCAGGGGTTCTTCAACGGTTATTTTATAATAAATGCCAGAAGTGATGATGATCCAATGCGCCCATATTTTTTTTAGTCGAAAAGCATACGGAAACCATTTTTCTTTACTTAACAGAATTAAGAAGATAGGGTAGAGTGGAAGGAAAAATAAAAATCCGGTTAGAAAAAACCAACCGCACCAAATTCGTTTTGCAATAAATTTTAATGATTCCACAGTTCAAATATAGTGAATAACAAGAATGAAAAATCGGGTTGATGAGAGGTTGTTTTTTCTCCTTGTCTGTTTTGTTAAAAATATAAATAGCCTAATTTGAATGAGTAAATTAAATTATCCGACAACAAACATTTAAAATCGGATAAAATTTGCGAGTAATTTTTCAGTCTTTTATTTTTAAAGTGGTCCCGAGGTTTTCTCGTGATTCGGCGGGGCTGGAGGCCCCAGATATATTGAGTTTTTTAATTTCTATTTTGATTATAACTCCCCATGACTAAATTAGAATTGTCAAATTGCAAATTTTTAAATCTTCAAATCCTCAAATCTTCAAATTAAGCGTTTGTAAATGCTTATCAACCGACTAATTATTTTTCATTGTATAATTTTACGGCGGGGTGGGGCTGCCGTCCCCCCATGGTATCGAGGGCTGATTACGAGGTTTTCTCGGAATAAAACGGGGCTGCTGTCTCCCAGATTTATCTCAATCGGACAAACTATTATCAATTGGTTGTTTTATAAATCAATTTTTGGAGAACGAAAATTAATTTTATTCAAACCAAAATCTGAAGCCTTGAGATCAAATAAACTTAAGCGTTTGTAAATGCTTATCAACCGACTAATTATTTTTCATTGTATAATTTTACGGCGGGGTGGGGCTGCCGTCCCCCCATGGTATCGAGCGATTTTTTATTAATAAATTGCTGTCGTTATGGAGAAGTTTCAATAGTATATTGCCAAACTGGAAATTCATTTCCTGATGCTTTGAAAGTTGTAAGTGTAAATTGTCAAATCGTCATTCCCGATATCTATCGGGATCAAATCTTAAAATCCTCAAATCTTCAAATCCTCAAATTGCCAAATTCTCAAATCACCAATCCCGATAATAATCGGGACAAACTGTCAAATTAACAATCGCAAACCTTTCTTATCTTCGCACTCTATGGAAACAGTAGTAAGCGGCATTCGCAGTACAGGAAATCTGCACCTTGGAAATTATTTTGGTGCAGTTAAAAATTTTATTCGCATGCAGGAAGTAAATAATTGCTTCTTCTTCATTGCCGATTATCATTCTTTAACAACGCATCCCGATGCTTCCCTCCTAAAGAAAAATGTTCGTCAGGTGTTGGCTGAATACTTAGCATGCGGACTCGATCCAGAGAAGAGTACTATTTATGTGCAAAGTGATATTCCTGAAACAGCAGAGTTGTATTTACTTTTAAATATGCATGCATATCTGGGAGAGCTTGAGCGTGCAACCACCTTCAAAGAAAAAGCAAGAAAACAACCCGATAATATTAATGCAGGACTTTTAACTTATCCTGTTTTGATGGCGGCTGATATTTTAATTCATAAAGCTGCTAAAGTACCCGTGGGGAAAGATCAGGAGCAACATCTTGAAATGACACGTCAGTTTGGAAATCGTTTTAACAGAATGTACAACGTTGATTATTTCCCAGAGCCTGTTGCTTATAATTTTGGAGAGCAATTAGTAAAAATTCCTGGTCTCGATGGTACAGGTAAAATGGGGAAATCAGAAGGTGAAGCCAATGCCGTTTTTCTGGCGGATAAGTCTGATGTATTAAAGAAGAAAATAATGCGTGCAGTTTCTGATAGTGGTCCTACAGAGCCGAACTCAACAAAGCCAGAGTCTATTCAGAATTTATTTACACTACTTAGCGTTGTTTCAAAACCAGAAACACTTCAGTTTTTTGAAGAGTCCTATAATAATTGTTCTATTCGTTACGGTGATTTGAAAAAGCAACTTGCTGAGGATATGGAACTATTTGTTGCGCCCCTTCGTGAGAAAATAGAGGCGATATCTGCCGATGATCAATACTTAAATAAGGTATTGCAAATTGGAAAAGAAAAGGCTCACGCATCTTCTTCTAAAACTGTAAAAGAAGTTCGCGAAATAATGGGTATCCAGTACCGTTAGTTAAATGGGTTGAACGGATTTGATAAACTTGATGTTTATTTTTTCCATCAAAGCTTTGCAGAATTCGTAATTACGATTGCTTACAGCCTTCTGAAAATTCTTTACATTTTGAAGTGAAATGAAGTAATAATCATTTCTGATTTTTTCTCCGTCAATTTGTTTGTTGATCACTCCATACTTCGTTGATCCGTTTACCAATTCAAACTTTGCGGTAACGTTTAAGTGCTGTTCAATTTCAAACTGTTGCATAATAGATGTGTTTAATGATTTTCTCTGTGCAAGATGCAGTAAAATAAAAGTCGGAAGTTGACTTTCTTTTGAAAATCTTACAAGAAATCTTACATTATTAAAACGTAAAACGCAACAAAAAGTTTCCTTATAAATAGCGGTTAATTAGAGGTAATTCAAAAGCCTTTTGCAGGTATTTTTCCCTCGTAACTTTGTCCAATGCCATCGCATGTTTTCCATGATGCATGTCGGTTCCTAAGGCTCCAATAATCTGCATGTCGATTAGTTTTTCGCCAATCTTTTTAGCTTCTGGACCATAGTACCCACTTAACGAATTTAAATTAAGCTGTAACACAACTCCCATGTCAAAGAAGTGTTGATACTCTTCTACATTTCTATACCAGAAAGGATATCGTTCAGGGTGCGCAAGAATAGGCTTGTACCCCAGTATTTGTGCTCTGAAAAAAACTTCTTTAATGTTTTCTGGAGGATTGATATACGAAACCTCCATCAGTAAATAGTTATCGCCGAAGGTCAATAGTTTTTCTTCTTCTAATTTTCTGATGAACCCGTCATCTACATAATACTCCGCTGCTGCATTTATTTCAACAGGAATATTATTTTCTTTTACAGCAGCTCTTACTTCTTCTAATCCGCCAAGAATTATTTCAGGAGTATTTCTGAAATAATCACTCATGATATGAGGCGTTGTAATAAGCTTGGTATATCCTTTTGAATGTAAAAAGCGAATTAATTCAATGCTGTCTTCAATGGTTTTAGCTCCATCGTCAATACCAGGAATTAAATGCGAATGCATATCAGCTCCAATTGAAGTAAAGTCTGTTTCAATTAAAGCTTCTTCTTTTTTTGATGTAAATAAATTAAAAAAAGATTTAAGCATTGTTGTAGGTGTTTTTAAACCAGTTTACCGTAATCGATAATCCGTCTTTGTACTTATATCGCGGAGCATAACCAAGATATTTTACAGCTAAGGAAATATCCGCTAATGAATTTTTAATGTCTCCTTTTCGCTCTGCTACGTATTCAGGCTTTTTATTATTACCTGCTATGGTTGCAATCGTTTCATATAAATTGTTTACCGAAACGGCTTCTGATACTGCTACATTATAAACGCGATTTAATGCTTCATTATTCGTTGTAAATAAGGCGCGGATATTGGCCTGCACCGCGTTCTCAACAAATGTGAAATCTCTTGTCTGTGCTCCATCGCCATAAATCACAGCGTCTTTCCCAAACAACAATGAATTCATGAATAAAGGAATTGCTGCGGCATAAGGACCATTAGGATCTTGATTAGGTCCAAATACATTGAAATATCTTAATCCAATTGTTTCAATTCCGTAATGCATAGAAAACACTCTTGCATACAATTCATTAGTAAGTTTAGAAACCGCATAAGGAGATAATGGATTCCCCAAATTCTCTTCTTTCTTCGGTGATGCAGTACTATCGCCATATACAGAACTCGAACTTGCATAAACAAATCGTTTTACACCTGCATCTCTTGCTGCCAAGAGCATATTTAAAAATCCTGTTGTATTCGCTTCACTGGTTGCTAACGGATTTTTAATTGAACGCGGTACAGATCCTAATGCTGCTTGATGCGTAACTAAATCGATTCCTTCACATGCTTTATTACAGTCATCCATCACCGTTATATCACCTTCCATAAATTCGAAGGCAGGATTGTTTTTAAATGATTCAAGATTTCTTAAAAAGCCATTGCTTAGATTATCTAATACTCTAACTTTTTTAACGCCATGAGCAAGTAAATAGGTGACAATGTTTGATCCAATGAATCCAGCGCCACCAGTAACTAATACCGATGTATTCGCTAATGATGATTCATGAAAAGGGGTATCGTACATTTTAATTTCTGACATAATACTATTTTTATTTCTTAACGCTGGTGATATTGTTTTTCGTAAAAGTTCTGATACTCTCCGCTGGTAACCTGACCAATCCATTCTTCATTGGCTAAGTACCAATCAACGGTTTTTTCTAATCCTTCTTCAAACTGCAAGGACGGCATCCATCCTAATTCATTCTTTAGTTTAGTTGCATCAATTGCATAACGTAAATCATGTCCTGCGCGATCTTTTACAAACGTGATTAGTTTACTTGTACTTCCTTCTTCTTTCCCTAACTTCTTATCCATAATTTTGCAAAGCAAATGAATCAGATCAATATTTTTCCATTCGTTATGTCCGCCAATATTATAAGTAGAACCAAGTAATCCATTATGATAAATAACATCAATTGCACTTGCATGATCTTCTACAAATAACCAATCGCGAATGTTATCACCTTTGCCATAAACAGGAATTGGTTTATTGTTGATAATATTATTTATAGCAAGCGGAATTAATTTTTCTGGAAATTGAAATGACCCATAATTGTTAGAGCAATTAGAAATAACTACTGGTAATTGGTAAGTATCGTGATAT
>CANGJU010000122.1 GCA_947453935.1 Bacteroidota bacterium
GATGTATTGGCATTAAATAATACTAAGGTTTTTCCAGCTCGTTTATATGGTAATAAAGAAAAGACAGGTGCTAAAATTGAAGTTTTTTTATTGCGTGAGCTAAATGCAGAAAGTAAATTATGGGATGTATTGGTAGATCCTGCCCGCAAAATCAGAATTGGTAATAAATTATACTTTGGCGACGATGATAATTTGGTTGCTGAGGTAATTGACAATACTACATCAAGAGGAAGAACATTACGTTTCCTTTTCGATGGAACATCGGAAGAGTTTCGTGAAGTAATTGAGCAATTAGGAAATACTCCATTGCCAAAATACATCAAGCGTAAAGCAGAGCCAGCAGATAAAGAACGTTATCAAACAGTATTTGCGAAGAATGAAGGAGCAGTTGCTGCACCAACTGCCGGATTGCATTTTAGTCGTGAATTATTAAAGCGTTTAGAGCTTAAAGGCTGTAATTTAGCAGAGGTAACATTACACGTTGGATTAGGCACTTTTCGTCCTGTTGAAGTAGAAGATTTGACCAAACACAAAATGGAGTCTGAGCAGTTTTTCATTCCTCAGGATGCTGTAAATATTATCAATAAAGCAAAGGCTAACAAGAAGAATATTTGTGCCGTTGGAACAACTACAATGCGTTGCTTAGAAACGTCGGTTTCTACAATGGGTGAGTTGAAACCTAACTCAGGGTGGACCAATAAATTCATTTTCCCTCCTTACGATTTCAGCATCGCTAACATGATGATCACTAATTTTCATATGCCTGAGTCGACATTATTAATGATGACAACAGCATTTGGTGGTTATGATTTAATTATGGAAGCTTATCGCGTGGCGCAGAAAGAAAAATACCGCTTCTATAGCTACGGAGACGCGATGTTAATTCTTGATTAATGAAGAAAGTAGCGATAATTGTTGCAGGTGGAATTGGTAGTAGAATGGACGCTGCCCTTCCGAAGCAGTTTTTGCTTATCGCAAACCAACCATTGTTATTTCACACGCTACGTAAATTCGAGGATTCAGTAGACGACATTATTTTGGTAATGCATCCAGAATGGATTTCCTATTGGAACGATTTGATTACAGAACATGCATTCAATGTAAAACACATCCTTGTTGCAGGAGGTAAAAGTCGTGCACAGTCTGTTTTAAATGGCTTACAACTAATTATTGAAGATTGCCTTGTTGCTATTCATGATGCAGCTCGACCTGCCGTTACAAAGCAACTAATATCAAACTCTTTTGTGAATGCCGAACAACATGGAGCCTGCATACCAGTTATTGATTTGAAAGATAGCTTGCGGATGATTTCATCTGAGGGAAATAGTACTGCCGTTAACCGAAGTCAATACAAGATTGTACAAACACCTCAAACATTTCATACAGCTGTAATAAAATCAGCTTTTCAGAATATGGATTACGTGCAATACACAGATGACGCTTCTTTGGTTGAAGCAAATGGTCATCGCGTTTTTCTGATAGAAGGAGAAGAAAAAAACATCAAAGTAACAACTGCTTCCGACTTACAATTCATTGAGGCGTTTATTTAGTTTTTCATAAAATATTTGAGGCATTTTCTCGTTTTTTAAATTAACACTTGATTGTGTAAATTGATTTTTCAAACAACTTCTAAATGACAATAAATCTCGTATAATTGTATATCGATGAAAAACACGTGCTATCAATACTTTTATAAAAAGCAACTACTGTTGCTAGCTGTGTTATTTTTATTAGTCTCACATTTTGCATTCGCTGATAACCGCGACACACTTAAATCGCCAATATTTAAAAATGATTACATCAACGGACTAGTTGGTGATGAAGATCAAATAAGAGCAGGACTTTTATACGATGTAACGAGAGATAAAATTGTTTGGGACAAAAAAGGGGATCAAGTTTTTCCAATTGCGTCTTTAACAAAAATGATGGTCGGACTATTAGCGATTGAAGATGTTGAGGCGGGTAAAATATCAATGACTGATACCATAACAATCACAAGCAGTTACAAGAAAAAAATCCGAAGAAGAAAATATGCAACCTACACGACTCGCTATGATTACAAATTTGAGGATGTGTTGAAAATGGCGATGGTTGCATCGCACAATGAAAGTACAATATGGATTGCCAAACATTGCGCATCTAGTGTAGAAGAATTTGTTGTGCGAATGAATGAAAGGGCGGCACAGCTTGGATTAACATCAACTAAGTATTATAATACATCCGGTTTACCAGGATATGCTAATACCCCAGATAACAGTTCAACGTCGCGCGACTTATTGTTATTAGGAATGGAAATAACAAAGCATCCACAACTAATAGATATTACCTCGATTCCATATGCAACAGTTAGCAATGGAAAGTTTAAAACTACTTATCGTAATCATAATGGCTTAGTAATAAACTACAATGAAGAAGTTGATGGAATTAAAACAGGCTATACAAGAGCAGCAGGATTTTGTTTGGTTTCAACCTGTAGTCGCGGTGGACATAAATTGATGGGAGTAATTTTAGGTTGTCAGAGTGCAGTTGTGCGTAATGGGTTAGTTGCTTCAATGGTGAACAATTATTTTGATGCAATAAAGCTTGGTCGCTTAGGCGAAGGACCAATTGATGGATTTCAATCGAAGTTATTTTTAGACAGTGTAGACAGAGGGCTAGCCGCTATTATTCCTACGATAGACACTACGAGCAAAGAAGCAGTCGATCTTAAATATGCATACACATATAAAACGATTTATGAAAAAGTGCGTTCGACTCATACTGTAAAACGAGGAGATAATTTAAGTAAGATTGCAGATAAGTATAACGTAGCATTATCCGATCTGAAAAAATGGAATAAGATTAAAAAGAACTCTATTCAAGCAGGACAAAAACTAGCAGTTTATAAAACAGTAAAAAAGAAAATACAAATCAAGATTGTTGTTGATCCAGATGAAGAAAAAGAGGACTTAGCGTGCAACGACAACGATTTAAAATGTGGTGATGAAGATGTTGCTGATAACAGCATCAACAAAACAGAAGTTAAAACAGAACCTAAGGTAGTCGTGAAAAATACAACGACTAATAATGTTGTAGTTAAAAAAGCAAAACCCGTATTTATTTATCATACCGTTCAATCTGGTGATACTTTGTGGAGAATATCTCAACGTTACCAATTAAATATTGACGAATTAAAAAAGGTCAATAAGATTTCGGGAACGAATTTAAAGAAAGGTGCTAAAATTAAAATTCCTGTAAAAGGGTAATCACATTTTTATTTATGAAAAAACAACTTTTAACAATCTTGTCATTGTTCATAATCAACTTTGCTTTTTGTCAAACTAAGAGCATGGTAAAATTACCAATCGACGAAAGCACTAAGTTAATTACATACACCAAAGTAATTGATGTGACAAATCAGACGAAGGATGTTTTATTTGATAGAGTCCTTACGTGGGCAAAAGGCTATTACAAAAATCCAACAGATGTTTTGAGAGAACAAAATAAAGAAGATGGTAAAATAGTTTGTAAAGCACGATACAAAATTTCTAATCCTGTTGATAAAAAAGGATTTGCAAGTGATGCTGGCTTGATTCAATACACACTTACTTTATTATTTAAAGATGGAAAAATCAAATACACCTTATCAGATATAAACTGGAAACAAACTTCGTATTACCCATGTGAAAAATGGATGGACACCAGTAGTCAATATTACAAACCTGAATTCGAATATTATTTAGAACAATTAGATGCTAACTCGAAGGAAATATTAAAATCGCTGGAAAAAGAAAGCACTAACCCGAAAGCAACAAAAGCTTCGGACGGTTGGTAATTATGAAACTACTCTTCTTGTATAACTATCGTTTGTTATTGAAGGAGCGTTCACATTTACATTTAAAACTTGAACCAAGCCTGGAGCATATCCGGGCTTTATTTTTCCTATTTTGTTCTGTAACGATAATGCACATGCACCATTAATGGTTGCCCATTTTATTAATTGCTCAAATGGAATTTGATTGTTTAATTGACTAATCGTTTTTAACTCTTCCCATACCGATAACTGATGATTACTGGCTAAACTATCTGTACCAATCACAACACGTAAAGAATCGTTCAGGTAGTTCGTTAAATCAGGCACTTCATTGGTGATGTATTTATTAGCATTAACACACAAACACCAGTATAAAATAGCACGCATACTATTCGCTATTTCGATTTCTGATGTAGTCGTCTTTACATTGTGTACTAAAATAAAAGGTGATGCATTATTTAATTGCTGAACACAATCAATCAATACACTCTCGTCTGAAATATTATCAAAATCATTAACAGGCAATTTATATTTTTCAAACACTTCTTTCAAAGGACCAGACTTGCTTTTGCAAAATAAAAGTTCATCATTGCTTTCATTGATATGAATGGATGATGCTGAATTATTTTTTAAATGTTCATTTACCAGCTGCAGTAATTTTTTACTTATTGAGTAAGGCGCATGTAAGGCCAATGAAACATTTGTAAGATTATTTTGGACAAACTGATTGACCAACGAAACGCCATTATCAAATCGACTTTGTGCACTTGCAGCCGACATCCCCATCACTTCAACAAATGTATGATAGTGAATACGACTGTTTTTTTTGACTTCAATAGAAACAGCAGAATTAGAAATATCACCAACGGCTACAATTCCTTCTTCAAACATTTTTTGATCCTGCAGCAGCATCGCATTGGTACATTCTTGAAAATCTGAATTATCTCTTTGTGAAAATATCTGATCAATAAATCCTGCCATTCCGTTGTGACGAGGAGATATCTTGTTTTCTAAATGCGATAGCTCCAAATGACAATGTGCATTGACTAACCCCGGAATAAGAATGCTTTCTACAAATTTATAATCCTGAAAGGCATCATCTTGAAAAACGGAAACAATGACTCCCTCCTCATTGACTTCAACAATGCCATTCGTAATGGGTGGGCCATCGTTGGTTATTATCAAATCAGCTTTATAGAATATCGACATCGTGTCAAAATTAATCAATTAGCTGTTGTTATCAATCATTGGTGATAGTATCTTTGCGCCATGGAAAAACCAAATCTTCGACATTTGAATTTAGATCAGATGAAAGCTTACTTTGTTGAGATTGGAGAGAAGCCATTTCGTGCAAAGCAGGTTTACGAATGGATCTGGAAAAAATCAGCACGTAATTTCGAACAAATGAC
>CANGJU010000123.1 GCA_947453935.1 Bacteroidota bacterium
CCGCGGACCTTATTGGGGAGCTTTGACTCAACATAAAACCGAACTTGCTGCGCAATTTCCAGTTTTTATTTTTTGTCCGCTATTCGTGCGAACACTTAAAAATCAATAAATAAATTCAGGATTGCGGTGTTTTGCTGCGCGGCATCACCGCGGACCTTATTGGGGAGCTTTGACTCAACATAAAACCGAACTTGCTGCGCAATTTCCAGTTTTTATTTTTTGTCCGCTATTCGTGCGAACACTTAAAAATCAATAAATAAATTCAGGATTGCGGTGACGCGCTGCGTTTATTCACCGCGGACCAAAAACTACAGGCGCGGGCCTGTAGTAGCGCAAGCACACTTCAGGCAAACCCGCGCCTGTTTGAAAATGACATTTCATTCTTGCAATCTATTAGGCAGGGCAATAAAACACAAAGCAGGTGCGGGCCTGTAGTAGCGCAAGCACACTTCAGGCAAACCCGTACCTGCTTTTAAAATAAATTCAGGATTGCAGTGATTTGCTGCGCGGCATCACCGCGGACCGTATTGGGGAGCTTTGACTCAACAGAAAACCGATATTGCTGCGCAATATTGGTTTTTATTTTTTGTCCGCTTTTCGTGCGAGCACGAAGCGGCCATAAAAATAAAAACCGAGGCTCTCGCCTCGGTTTTCTGTTGGTAGCGGGGATAGGACTCGAACCTATGACCTTTGGGTTATGAGCCCAACGAGCTACCTCTGCTCCACCCCGCACTGTTTGTGAGATGCAAATATAGGTAAGTTTGTTATTGTATTTTCTAAAGTACAGAAAAATCTTTTTAAAAATTCAGAACCACACTGAATCAGACAGATAGAAAAACAAAAATCAATTATCCTACAATTCCATCAACCGTTTTAGGTTCTCCTGCTTTACAGATTCGCGGTGCGTTTGGCTGTGTTTTGTGTAATAACGATGATTAGTTAAAAAATGAATCTGAAGTTGATTCCATTCCTCATCGCCTTTTACACCGCCACTTTCTGATAACTCTCGATAAAGCAAATCACCAATAACTTTAAAATCATCACGACCTAAATAGTCGAGGTCAGCATCACAAATAATCTCTTCTAATTTATTTTTAGGCTTAACAGGCATTTGGGTTGCCATAATCAAATTACAAACAGCATCAATTTCAGATGATGAATAATCAAACTGCGGTAACAATTCCTTCGCTATTACACAACTATGCATTTCATGATTTTCACGATCAATAATAAATCCTGCATCATGAAATAAGGCTGCTACTAAAATAATTTCTTTATCGTCTTCTTCAATATTTTCAAATTCTGCAATACGAGCTGCCGAGTCGTGCATATCAATTGTATGCGAAAAACTATGATAATAAAACTGCTTTGGCAATTCTGCTTCTAGCTTATTTAATATCGCTGTTTTGAGATGATAGTATCGTTGATTCATGCCGAAAGATTAACAAGTAATTTTTCCTTTAATAATTCAGGAGTAAATGGTTTCATCATATAATCGTTCATGCCAGCATCAAAGCATGCGTCAATTTGTTCTTTAAGTACACTAGCTGTCATTGCACAAATGCGCAGCTGATCAAATCCCATCTTACGAATCTCACGTGTAATTTGGAATCCATCCATATCGGGTAATTGAATATCCATAAAAACTAAAGCATACTTATTATCATTCACTAAAGACAATGCTTTCTGGCCATTATCAGCAACGTCAATCTGAATGTCAGGAAATATTTCTTTGATGGAATCAACTGCTACCATTTGATTAAACATATTATCCTCAACAAGCAAGATCACTTTACCAGTAATATCTAATTCATCCAATGCACTATTGTTTTCTACGATAATTGGTGCTTCCGCAATTTCAAACTCTATTGTAAAATAAAATGTAGATCCAACATTAACAACAGATGCAACTTCCAATTCGCTGTTATGTAGTTCAACTAATTGCTTAGAAATCGTTAATCCTAGACCAGTACCACCAAACTTTCGGGTAGTATCGCTTGAAGCCTGACTAAAACTTTCGAAAATTTTTGCAATCTTATCTTCAGGAATTCCAATTCCTGTATCGATTACACTAAACTTAATAGCCGCCCTTCCCTCATTTGAATGTAACAATTCCGCCTTCAACGTTACTCCGCCGGTTTCAGTAAATTTAATTGCATTCCCCAATAAATTAGTTATAATCTGTGTGAAACGCGTTTCATCACCCATTACATATTCAGGAATCTGATTATCTATACTTTCATTAAGAAATATATTTTTTTCTTCTGCTCTTATATTCAGAATTAGCTTAATACTTTCTAATGTATTCCTCAAAGGAAAAGGATGCTTTTCCAACTCCATTTTACCTGCTTCAATCTTAGATAAATCCAAAATATCGTTTATGATCACCAACAGATTTTCGCCGCTCTTACGAATGACATCAAGATACTTTGATTGTTGTGGATTTAAATCCGATTTTATAAGAAGATTAGTAAGTCCGACAATTGCATTCATAGGAGTACGAATCTCATGACTCATATTTGCCATGAATTGATCGCGGAATTTTTGTGTTTCAATTAAACTACTTTTAGTTTCATTTAATTCGAAATTAATTTTAGTGAGCGAATCGAGTGCATCACTTAACTCTTTCGTTCTTTGTTGAACCTGCAACTCTAATTTTCTTTCACGACTTCTTGCCTCTGACAAAGCCGCTTCATTCGAGGAGCCTAAACGATGAAAAGTTATTTTAAAAACATTAAATACCAAAGCCGGATATTTAACTGACAAACTATAAAATTTCTCCTTGTTAATTTTAATTACTTTTAAAACTGTCTGAGCTACAATAGTTGCAACAGCATGTCCATCGGCAAAAATACTTTCACCCATCATCGACAAAGGAGACAATTCAGCTAATAAAATATCTTCATTATATATACTTGCAATACCCTCTTCAATTATAAATAATGCTGATGGAATATCGCCTTTACGATTTATTATTTCAGTAGGCTGGTATATTTTAACTTCAGATTCGAGTAAAATTTCTTCCACAATATTCTGCGGAATATTTTGAAACAACGGACACTCTTTAAGATAGGATATATTCATTACGAAGGATTTTATGTAAAGATAACACTTCGTTTCTTAATTTCCTCTTTAACTAAAAAACGGTGATAAACTAAATTACCACCGTTGAAAATACAAAAAATGAAATTATTATTTCTGAATCTCTAAACGCTGTGTTATTACACCCTCATCAGATGTCACATTAACCATATAGATTCCATTGTTTAGATTGGATAAATCAATTGTTAACGATTCATTGTTGCCTCTCACCTCATTTGAATATACAACTTCGCCTAAAAGATTAAATATGCGCAGTGAATAATCTCCATTATAATTGATTGAAACAACTCCTTCTGATGGATTAGGATAAACGCTTAGCAAATGATTATTGCTATGACCCAAACGTAATGGTGTTGCAAATGTTCCTATTGCGGTATAACCAGAATTGAATGTGCCTGAAGCATTGCAGTCGGTACGAACTCGATACTGATATGATGTATTAGGTGTCAAACCAGTAATTGTTGTATTAGGTATTCCAAGACTATCATAAACAACTTTGGTGGTATAAGTAGCAACAGTCGATTTTTTATATTGAATACGATGATCAATTGAACATGCATCATCTACCCAAGCCATTTTTACACTTGAATTAGACAAAACAGTTGTAGTTACAGAAGGCACAACACAATCACATTGAGTTGTAAATGTTTTAAGTGTACCGTAGTTAGATGTAATTGTACCGAATACAGACGCCATTTTATACTCATAAGTTGTTAAAGGACTAAGCGTATAAATAGTTTTATTATTTGTATCAGCAACTGTCACAGTTTTCCAGGTAGCACTATTTAATACATGATACATAATTTTATACCCGGTAGCACAACTATTTTTTGTCCAATTAATTTTAACATTATTATCAAACACATTTGTAGTAAACAAACCTGTTGGTGCAGCAGTTGTTTTCTTTACAATAGCTTTTGTTGCTGAGGCTGTACATCCAGCGGCTGCAGTTGCTGTAACTGTGTACGAGCCAGTGGATGCTACTTTAATAGATGCCGTAGTTGCTCCTGTTGACCATAAATAAGTTGATCCACCAGAAGCAGTTAAAGTTGCAGTATCTTGAGGGCATAAAGTATCGGCAGTAGATGTAATCGTTGCGGAAACAGTACAAGGACTTGCCTGTTGAAATGTTGAAGATGTGATATAAGTAATATCGCCGGATGTACTGCCATTATTATTTCCACCTAAGAATGACCCGTAAAATGTAACAGGTCCTGCACCTGTTGTAGGAGCTGTCCAGTTAAATGACCATGAACGAGTGTTTGTACCTGCAGAACCAGCCTGTGTATGTGTTACATATTTTGTACTCACTATTTTTGTTGCTGTGGCATTGGTAATTGTTAGTGAACCCACCAAAACACCATTAGGGTTTTGCGGAGAAATTTCAAATCCAAAAATTGTTTTTCCAGCTGAAGTTACTGTTCCTGTAATCGTGTAAGTTGTTCCCGGCACATATCCGCTTGAAGGGATATTAGAAGTTATCCAACCTGTAACAGCAGTAGCAGTTCCGGAATGGCAATCGGTACAATTAATAGCGCCTGATGATGGATCATTAGCTACGGCTGCAGGAGCTCCTGTTGGATAGCTCGTAGTTAATGTAGAAATAAAAGTTAGTGTAACGGTAACAAAAATTGCAGTTGAAATCAATAATTTTTTTTTCATAAAATTGGGTTTTGTAGTTGATTCGAACGCAATTTGGCCATTTATTTTTTACTATTCACCAAATTAAATATGATTTTCGCCAAATCAGACAATAATTATCCTGAACAGAAAAAAACATGAATTGAATAAGATAATAAAAAAGGCCCGCAATTAAATTACGGACCTTTCTAAAAATAAGTCAACGATTATTCTGCAATCACGCGAACCAATGAACTTTCAGTATTTGTATTCGTGAATTTAACCAGATACAACCCTTTGCAATATTTTGATAAATCAATCTGAATCATATCATTTCCCATTTCAATTTCACGACGTAACACTAAGTTGCCAATTGCATCGAACACCTCTAACGTTCCAGATTGCATTACTTGTACATTAACAAGTCCTGTTGTAGGGTTGGGATAAGCATTAATCAACTGCAGATTTTCTTC